>DAHWKP010000179.1:0-1801 GCA_027343585.1 Acidobacteriaceae bacterium | reverse complement strand
TCATCAGCCGCACGGGAACTGCTTCGCCGATTGCTTTCAGGACGCGCAGCCCGGTAGCCTGGGCCAACGCCTCCTCACGGCGGCGTTTCTCCTGCTCTGCCTTAAATGTGGGATCGGCAGTTGTCCGCTGCTTTTTCGGATGATGCACCGGGCAATCGGGATTGACGCAAACCCGGCGGAGTTCGCCTTTTTCGCTGCCTTCGGTGACGATGGCCTCGCTGGTGAACTGGCACGTCTTGTATTCCGGCCAGTCGCGCTGCTCTTTTTTCTGCGGCTTGTCCTGCCGGATTTCGACGTACTTGTTACGCGGGATCGCCGCGCTGCCTTCGGCGGGTTTGCCGTAGGCCGTGGTGATCTGTACCAACTTCGGTTTGGCGGCGATGATCTTCGCAACGTGCGCGTTGACTTTCATCTGGTAGCAGTCCGGCGAAGTACAGGAATCATGGCGCGTGGCCATGCCCTCAAAGAGAAGCGTGTTGTGTCCGGTACGCTTCGGGCAATCCATGCAAGAGCCAGCATCCGGCACAAGCTGCGCGTCCTGCTTCGAGAACGGTGCGGACGCGAGCTCCAGCAGAATGTTGTGTTCGATCCATTGCTGTAGATTGCGAACGGGCAACAGGATGCGCTTTGACTTGCTGGCGCTGCCATATTGCTCCTGATAGCAAGCGGCGAGAGCTTGCTCCTGCTGCTGTGGCTGGAGCTTCGCCAGTAGCAGCGCGTGGCCGATGCCAATCTCATCTTTTGAGAACGCCTCGACCACGGCGGGGACAAGCTCGGCGAGGCGGGTACGAGCGAGTACATACCCCGGATGCTTGCCGCACTTGGCTGCAATCTGCTCGATGGAATACTTTGGCTCCTCCAGATGCAACAGCTCGACGTAGCCGCGAGCTTCCTCCAGCGGATGTACATCGCGGCGTTGCAGGTTCTCCACGATGGACATTTCGAGCGCCTGAGCATCGGTGAGTTGGACGATGCGGACAGGCACAGATTCGGCCTCGGCCATTTTTGCAGCGCGATAACGCCGTGCGCCAGCGACGATCTCAAAACTACGTTCATTCAAGGGCCGTACCAGCAGGGGCGAGAGAACGCCTTGACTGCGAATGCTGTCGGCCAGTTCCTTCAGGGCCGCGTCCTCGAAGATGCGGCGCGGGTTGGTCTTCGATTCGGTCAATACGGCAAGGGGAAGATTGCAGTATTCGGTGTTTGCAATGCTTTGAGTAGACATGATGCGTTTCTCCTTTGGTTGAACGTGCGCAGAGTGGGAGAGCGGACAGCCGCTAGCCATCCGCCCATTGGTTGCGACGGACTAACTGGCGACTGCCATTGCATCTGTTGGCTGCTGCTCGATTTCTGGCTTGGTTTCCAGTGCCGCCAGAATGACAGCGCTGGCTTTCTGGATGACTTCCAGACTTTCGGCCAGCAGCGATGCGTTGCCGTGGTAAAGCTGGATGTAGTCGGCGGATGCTGTCCCTGTCTCCAGTCCAACGGCCTTGCTCACTACGAACGCGATGGCCTCGGCTTCGGTCTCGCGGACTGTCTTCGTGGTCTGAGTGCGGCGCTCGGCCTTGTGCAACATTTCGTGCGCCAGTTCATGCACAAGGGTTGCGAACTCCTCGGCCTTCGACTGACCGGGCAGCAGAACAATCTTGCCGCCGTAGCTCATGCCCATTGCTGGCGCGATGCGCTCGTTGAACTCAAGCTCGATACCTTGCGCGGTGACGAACTCGATCAAGCGGTCGCGGTTTTCTCCAGCATCGCCCGTAACGCTGGCGTGTGCGGGAAGCTCTTTGCCTTCGGTCTG
>DAHWKP010000173.1:0-1380 GCA_027343585.1 Acidobacteriaceae bacterium | reverse complement strand
AACGCTCCGGGCGCGATCAGCGCCATCGCATTCATCGTAAGTCCGGTCAGGCCTAATGTGGCCTGCATTTCAACTGGCTGATTGTCCGCCATACCGTAATCTCCTTCCAGATTGGTATTGCACCTGATTGCAGATCGAATCGGTTCCTAGAACATGAACCCAGCTTCCACCAAGCCACGCACCTGATTGGTAGCTGTGCCTGCCGAGCCGAAGACGTCACCCGCAGTCGTGCTGGTAGCTCCGACAACGGAGAAGTCTGCGCGGGCAAAGAATGCAGACTTAATGTAAGTCGGCGTCACCGTGAGCGAAAACGCCTTACTGCCCGGCCCATACATCAGGTTGGCTGAGCCATCCGTCGCACTTCCCGTACTGCCGATGTATTCCGCACGCGCTGCCAGCGTAAACACAGGGGAAACCGTATAGGTCCCTAAAATCGCTCCGCCCATGGTGTAGGTCGACTTACCCACTCCGATGGTGGAGTCCTGCGGCACATAAGTAAACTGCACGTAGGGCTGCAAAATATACTTCTTGCCCGTGCGCGTGTAGATCAGGTTGTAGATCGAGCTGTTATTTTGCGCAGTCGGCGTGGCAATCGTCGAACGGGTATTTGTGCCATAGTTGCCGCCAGCTACAAACTCATACGCATTGGCCGCATTCTGCGTATAGGTCAACATGCCAGAAAGCCAGTCATACTTGTTGGAGTAAAAACCATCACTCCAGGCCAGTGAGCTGCTCAGCTTGCCCTTGGCATAGTTCACCTGGATGCCGCGGTTGACGGCATTCTCCTGATTCCAGAGCAAGCCGCGTTCAATGTTGAAGTTTTCAAAGGTAAAGGTGTACTCCGCGCCGATTAACGTCGGCAGTTTGCCAGCTTCATAGGAGAAACTTCCCTTGGGCGCGAGCTTGATGTAGCCCTGGGGAAAGGCTCCATAAAAATCGCTGATGGTGTTGCGCGTGGTCAAGAACGGCGAACCCAAAGCAGGCAGGTTGTACGCGCCACCTTGCAGATAGAACTGCACCAGTCCGGTGGTCTTCTGCACAAAGACTTGCGCATTGCTGACATCTGCATTCTGCGTGTCGTCGCTGGTCTTGTTGTTCTGCGCATAGCCAAAACCGCTCAGAATGCCGGTGACTTGCAGCTTGCCGAAGGGACCGGCGTCAATGGTTGCGGGCGATGCCGTGCTCAACGGGCCGGACATGGACGGCATCGACAACGGTGCCGGGGGAGCCGGAGCCGCAGGGGCTGGCGCGGCGGCTGTCTGCGCCAGCAAGGCCGGGGCAGCGAGTAAGGACGCGAGCAAAATCGAGCGCTGAATCAATTGTGTATGCAATGGTTCCTCCAAATTTCCTGATTCCAAGTCTTCAGGTTGTTTTCCGGTT
>DAHWKP010000013.1:0-2125 GCA_027343585.1 Acidobacteriaceae bacterium | reverse complement strand
AAATGTTTGCATCGCGCCGCGTGCATAAAACCTACATTGCTCTGGTGCATGGGCATGTCGTGCGCGACACGGGAACACTGGACGCTGCCATCCACCGCGACCGCGTACACCGCACCCGCATGACGACCAAGGGTGCAGGCGGACGCAGTGCCATCTCGCACTATCGTGTGCAGCAACGCATCACTGGAGCCTATGGAAAATTCACGTTGCTGGAGGTGCGCATTGAAACGGGGCGCACCCATCAGATTCGCGTGCATCTTTCGTCCATTGGTCACCCGGTGGTGGGGGACACGCTGTACGGCGCGCCCAAAGAGGTGTTGCCCGTAAGTGCCGCGCAGGCCACGGGACGGGCGGCCACGCCCCGTGCGCGCAAGCCGCAGGCCTCGGCGCAGGAAAACTTCACACTGCCCCGAAATTTTTTACATGCGGCCAAGCTCGCGCTGGAGCACCCCATCTCTGGTGTGCCGATGCAGTTCGAAGCCCCGCTGCCCGGCGATTTGACGGAGGCTTTGGAGCGGCTGCGCGCCCCGGCTCCAAGCGCTGTGCCCCCACGCCAGCGTGGCTGATACTATAAATTTCATGTTTGGTTTCCCCCGCTACTTTCGACAGGGTGTCCGCTTCCTGGGTGTGGCGGCAATGGCCGTTTTGTTTGGAGTGTTCGCTCATGCGCAGACCGCAGCCACTGCAGCTGCTGCGCAGGTCCCCGATGACGCCAAGACGCTGAAAAGTACCGGCAATGCCACGCTGAACACGTTGCCGCACAACCAGCCAGACCCCAGCGCCGCTGCGGGTGCTCCCGCCAAGGCTGGCGCGGATGGCAGTGGCCCAAGCCCCGGTGTTTACAGCCTGCGCGCTGTGGTCAATGAAGTCGATCTCGTCTTCTCCGTCGTCGACAAGCACGGGCACTTCATCAAGGATTTGCAGGAGAGTGATTTTGCTCTACTCGACAATCATCTGCGCCCGGCAGAGGTCTACAGCTTTACGCAGCAGACCAACATGCCGCTGCGCGTGGGCCTGCTGATCGACGCCAGCAACTCCATCCGTTCGCGGTTTCAGTTTGAGCAGGACGCGGCCACGGAGTTTCTGTTGGATGTGCTGCGTCCGCAGGTGGATCAGGCGTACGTGATGGGCTTTGACGTGACGCCGCAGATTACGCAAAACTTTACCAACAATGGTGATCTGCTGGCCGCGGGCATTCACAAGCTGGAGCCGGGCGGCGGTACCGCGCTTTTTGACGCCGTCTACACGGCCTGCCGCGACCAGATGTTGCCCATGCACGCAGAGACCAATCTGCGCAAAGCGATCATCTTGCTTTCCGACGGCGACGACAACCAGAGCCACGCCGAGTTGGACGACGCGATCAAGATGTGCCAGCGTGCAGACACGCTGATCTACGCCATCAGCACGAATAGCAGCCCCAGCCGCGACCGTGGCGACGATGTGCTGAAGGCGCTGGCGCAGGCCACAGGCGGGCGCGCTCTCTATCCACCGCGCATTGAAGAAGTGGCCGTTGCCTTCCGCTCTGTGCAAGAGGAGCTGCGCAGCCAGTACGCGCTGGTCTACAAGCCTGCCGACTTTGTCGCCAACGGAGCCTTCCGTCCCATCTATCTGGTTGCCATGGATCGCCATTACAAAGTCCGCGTGCGCAAAGGGTACTTCGCGCCGAAATAGAGGTCGGAACTTTTTTGGGGATCGTGCCGTCGGTTGCGCCCAGTCTCCGCTCTTCCCTCTGAGCCGGAAAGGATTCGGCTCGGATGCGGCCCGCAGATGAGTGAATGGGGCGCTCGAAGTATTCAAGAATCAACTGAAAATTTTTTACCCCAGCAGCGCCAGCAGCCCGGCCTCGTCGAGCACGGGAACACCCAGTGTGCGTGCCTTTTCCAGCTTGGAGCCAGCCTCTTCGCCCGCAACCACGTACCCGGTTTTTTTACTGACCGAGCCAAGGACGCGCCCCCCTGCACGCTCGATGCGTTCCGTGGCCTCCTCGCGGGTGAGCGTGGGCAGCGTGCCAGTCAGCACAAAGCTAATGCCCGCCAGCTTGGAGGATTTCTCCTTGGGCGCTGCAATGAAATTTAAGCCGGCGGCACGCAGGCGCTCGACCAGTGCGCGGTTGGCCGGTTCGGAG
>DAHWKP010000149.1:0-4954 GCA_027343585.1 Acidobacteriaceae bacterium | reverse complement strand
TGCTGCGTGCGCCACCACCAGGACTGATGCACAAACGGACCATGTGCCGGGTCCATCAAACCAATAATGCCGTGGTCGACGTTGCAGGGCAGATCGGCGGTGAGGTGTGCGCTGCGGTAGCGGTCGCTGAATTTGGGCAGCTCCGGCGGCGCGGGCAGCTTGGCGGCATCGCTCTTGCGTCCCGCGCCGGGCGCAGGCAGATATACCCAGGCGTAGCCATCCTGCTCGCGGCAAGGATAGGCCGTGGCGAAGATGCGGCTGCAATCGAGCGTGTCGTGCTGCGTGAGCGAGGGAATCTGCTGGCACTGTCCGTTGACCGGAGCAAAACGCCAGCCATGATATTTGCAGGTGACCGACTCGCCATCAAATCCGCCGCAAGAGAGTGGAATGCCACGGTGCGGGCAACTGTCGCGCAGTGCGAAGAGTGCGCCTTCAGCCGTGCGGCCCAGCAACAGCGGAATGCCGAGCAGCAGCGTGGTGGCCGTCTGCCTGCCGCGTAGGCGCTCGCTGCGCAGGGCTGGGTACCAATCGTCGTAGAGCAACGTGGCCGGTGGCGTGGCTGGCTCCTGCGTTGGCGCAACGGGCAGAGCAGGCGACTCCGCGGGCACACTCTGCGCTTGTGCGCTTCGAGCGGGCGGGTCGGCCTCGGCGCGATGCTCTGCGCTGAACTGCTGCGCGGCCTTGCGCGAAGGAAAGCTGCGCCGAACGCGCTTGCCCCCAACGGTGTAATCGACTTCGTAGCTGTTGCCCCGCTTGCGGATTCTCATGGCAGATCCTTCCGGCCTCACCCCGCCTGCACCAGTTTGCCATTGGCCAGCCGGTAGCGCTCGCCGCGCCACACGATGCGATCATCGGCAAAGCTCCAAACCCAGATGAGCAGCGCGATCAGATCGCGCAGCGGCAGCAGCCAAAAATGGCGCAGCACACCGCGATCCCCCAACAAGCCCACACCCACGGAGAGCGCCACAGCCACGCGCACCAGCAGCATAAAGCTGAGCAGAGCCAGGCTGTCGATGGAGCCAGCGTGCGCCAGCACATTCAACAGCGCCCAGGCCAATCCGTACGTAAGGCCCATGCCCAAATACCCTGCCTTGCGTGCATCGCGCAGATTGCGCGCCCAGCGCAGTTGATGCTCCCAGAACTGGCCAAAACGATAGGCGGGCACGCTGGTCTCCACCACTTCGCGGCTCAACACCACACGAAAGCCAGCCTGGGCGATGCGTGCGCCGAGTTCATAATCGTCGCCCAGATATTCGGTCAGCGGCTCCAGCCCGCCAATGGCATCGAGCGCTGCGCGTGTCACGGCCAGCGTGGAACCCAGCCCGAAGTGCAAGCCATTTTCCATCCGGCGCGCCACCAACACGCCGGGCATAAAGTCCGTGCTAATGCCCAGCGCCTCCAAGCGCGAGCCGAGTGTTGCGTGCGAGCGCCCACGATAGAGCGCCGTCACCATGCCCACGGGGCGGTGGCCGTCGCGCGGAGCAGAGAATCGCTGCATCACGCTGCGCAGATACTTTGGCGTGACGCGAATGTCGCTGTCGTTGATCAGCAAATGGTCAAAGCGCGCCTCTGGCAACATCTGCACCAGCGTGCTCACCTTGCCGTTGGGGCCAAGCGTGCGCGGGCAAACCACCAGACGGATGGAGACGTCGGGAAACTCCGCACGCAATCGCTCCACCAGCGGAACCGCTTCATCCTCCAGGCTGCGCACGCCAAAGAGCAACTCGTACTCGCCGGCATACTCCTGTTTGCAATGGCTGGCGAAGTCCTTATACATGCCAGGATCGATGCCTTTGAGCGGCTTCAAAATGCTGACCGCTGGATAGGTGGAGGGCTGCGGAATGCGCCGTCTGCGGCCATAAGCGCGCGCAGAAAGCAGTGCCAGCAGCCCGTAGGCCAGACCGGCAAGCGTGAGGATCGTCGTGGCGTCAGCCACCCAACGTGCAAGGAGCATCCGCACACATCATAAACCGGATGCGCACAAAGGCAATCCATTCTTGCGTGGAATTTTTGTGCGGGCCTGCGCGCTACTCGTACCGCAGCGCTTCGATCGGGTCGAGGTTGGCGGCCTTCCAAGCCGGATAGATGCCAAAAACCAGACCAATGAAACAGGAGATGAGGAAAGCCGCCAGCACCCAAGCGCCAGAGAGGGTGGTTTGGATCGTCGTAATCGCCATGCGCAGCGCCAGCGTCAGCAGCCCGCCAACGGCAATGCCCAACACGCCGCCCACCGCGCAGAGCGTCATCGCCTCCACGGTGAATTGCAGCAGAATGTTGCGCTTGGTGGCACCGATGGCCTTGCGCACGCCGATCTCGCGCGTTCGCTCCGTAACGCTGACCAGCATAATGTTCATCACGCCGACGCCGCCGACGATCAAGCCCACGCTGGAGACGGCGAACATGAACAGAAACAGCCCGCCGGTGATCTGGTTCCACAGCCGCGTGATGGAGTCTGGGCTGAAGATTTCAAAGTCATCCGGCTTGTCCGAGCGCACCTTGCGCATCCGCCGCAGCACCTGCTCCACCTCGTCGGAGACAAGCTGCTTGTTCTCCGGCGCGTCGTACTTCACCGTAATCCAGACATCTTTCTGTTCAGGATGAATTTTGCGGAAGGTGCTCAGCGGAAAGTTCGCCATGTTGTCTTCTGGATTTTTTCCGCCGCCGAATGCTGATTTCTTCTTGTTGAAGACGCCGATCACGGTGAACACATCGCCGTAGATTTGCACCTGTTTGCCGATGGGGTCTTCGTTGCCAAAAAGCTGATCGGCTGCATCGTAGCCTAGAACCACCACGTTGGAGCGATGCAACTCCTCATAATCGGTGTAAAAGCGTCCGCGCAAAATGTCGAGATCGTAGGCGCGCCGCAAGTCCGCCGTGTCTCCTTCGAGAATCGTGTGTTGAATTTTGTGGTTCTTATATTGAATGGAGACATTGCCAATGTGCAGGTCAAAATCCTCATAGCGAATGCCCGCAACCACGGCAGTCACATGGGGCAGGCCCTTCATGGCCATCGCCTCTTCATAGGTCAACTGCTTGCGCGCCAGCATCTCTGCGGTGGGGCGCACGCCAATGGCCGGGAAGCGAAAAATCCACAACAGATTCGTGCCGAAGGACTCGACCAGCGTGTTCACGTTGCGGTCCAGCCCGTTGATGAACGAGGAAATGGTGATGACCGTGGTGACGCCGATGACGATGCCGAGAATCGTCAGGCCGCTGCGCAGCCGGTTGGTGCGCAAGGTCTCGAGCGCCATCCGCACCGCTTCTTTGGAATCCCGCAGCCGCATCGTTTCCCTTTCCATCTCTCCAGCATGCGTACGCTGGAACGCATTCCAGACTAAAAAATTCTTACAGCTCCGACCGTAGCGCGACGATCGGGTCCAGCAGCGCAGCCTTGCGTGCCGGATAGACTCCAAAGAAAACACCCACCGCCGTGGCCACCACCAAACCCGCCAGCACCGACCACAACGCGATCGTCGTCGGGAAGCCAATGAGCAGCGTGACCACCTTGGCCACAATGATGCCGCCGATGACGCCCATCACGCCGCCGACCAGAGCCATGGTGGCCGACTCAATCAGAAATTGCAGCAGAACATCCTGGCGGCGCGCGCCCAGCGCCTTACGAATGCCAATCTCGCGCGTGCGCTCACTCACGCTAACCAGCATGATGTTCATAATCACGATGCCGCCGATGATGAGCGAAATCGCCGCGATGCCCACAATAATGATGGAGAAGCCTGCCGAAATTTGTTGCCATAGGCCGATGAAACTCTGATTCGTGTCAATGGAAAAGCTGTCCGGCTTGCCCACTGCGTCATGGCGACGCACGCGCAGAATCGTGCGCACCTGATCGACCGCTGTTTCCAAGGGCACGCCCACGCCCCGCGCCTTGGCGTAAATGGTGATGGTCTGGTCGCCGCCGTAGCTTTGCAAAAACGCCGTCAACGGAATCGCAACAAAATTATCCTGGCTCTGGCCCATGGTCTTGCCCTGCCGCTCAGCCACGCCAATCACGGTGTACGGCTGACCATCGACAAAAATCTCCTGCCCCAGCGGGTCGCCTTGCTTCAGCACATTGTCCACAATGTCCGTGCCAATGACGGCCACGCGCGCACGGTGGCTGTCCTCCGACGGCGTGAACATGCGCCCTTGCGGAATGTCGATGTTGTACATGGTGGGCATCGTCCAGGTCCAGCCACGAATGTCCACGCCCGTCGCTGAATGGTGCCCGCTGACCACGCTGCCCTGCGTGTCCTGCATGGCCCCTGTGCCCGTGCAGGCCGTGCATTGCGCCGCGACGGCCTCGTAGTCCTCTAACTTCAGATCTTTGCGTTTGGTGTAGCGCAGATATTCTTCCGCGCTGGTCCAAGTGCGGGGAATTTTGCTGGCGGTAAAAACATCGGCCCCGTAGCGGTATACCTTGGTGGCGACAAAGGTGTTGGCGCCGTTAATCATGGTGACCACGGCGATCACCGAGGCCACGCCAATCACCACGCCGAGCAGCGTCAGCACGGAGCGCAGCTTGTTCGCCCACAGCGACTGCAATGCGATCTTGACCGCTTCCCGAAACTCCATCGTGATCGCTGCGCCTCCGCCATACTAGCTGCTGCCAGTACTATACGGCGCGGACGGGATCGTGGTTCCCCGCGCAGATCATCCGGCCACGGATGGACCCGCGGATCAAATATCCATCTGGTTGAAGATGCGGCCGGGAATGGCGCGGACAGCCAGCATGATCCAGCGCCAGAAGCCGGGTGTGTACAGGATGCTGCGCCGCTGCTCAATCGCGCGCTCAATGTCGCGGGCCACGCGCTCTGGCGTGGCGAAAAGTGGCCCCTGCGGCATGTGCGCCGTCATGGGCGTGGCCACAAAGCCGGGCCGGATGGTGAGCACCTGCACGCCGCGCCGCGCCAGCCGGTTGCGCAGGCCGTCCATGTAGGCGTTCAAGCCCGCCTTG
>DAHWKP010000136.1:0-2637 GCA_027343585.1 Acidobacteriaceae bacterium | reverse complement strand
GCTGATGGTCGGCACCATCGCAGGCATTCTGATGGCCATGCTGATGAACAACGGCGGCGGCGCTTGGGACAACGCCAAGAAATACATCGAGTCGGGCCACCACGGCGGCAAGCGCTCCGAGGCGCACAAGGCCTCCGTCGTCGGCGACACGGTCGGCGATCCCTTCAAGGACACCGCCGGGCCATCGCTGCATGTGCTCATCAAACTGCTGGCAACCATCACGCTGGTGCTGGCCCCGCTGTTCTTGTAGGGTTGCAGCGGGTTTGCAACTCCCTCGGGAACAAAACCTGCGACGCTCCCATCCTAGCCGCGCTCGTTTGCGGCTGGGGTGGGAGCGTCGCTCTCTTCCCCCAGCACATTCCTTCTGGCAGAGAAAAGGCTCTAGGATCCTCTGGATCCTAGAGCCTTCTGCGCAGAAGGACGCTGCTTTAGATGGAAGCCAACTCAGAGAAATCTGCAGCCCAACGGACAACTGAAACAGTCCGAGCCAGCAATGCCAGCCGGTTTGCGCGCGTATCTTTGTCGTCCACCATCACCATGACGGAATCAAAAAATGTGTTCAGCGGTTTCTGCAAGCCTGCAATCGCCTCAATGACTTCGCTGTACTTTCCTTCGCGGTAATTTTTCTGAATGCTCGCACCGACTTCCGTCACCTGCCGCGCCAGTTCAATTTCGGCTGCATCTCTCAACAGATTTTCCGCCTCCCGCTGCTCGTGCTGAATGCCCTTCTCTTTGGCCTGCCGCAGAATATTGGATGCGCGCTTCAGCAATTCCGCCACGGCCAACACTTCTGGCGAGCCAATCGCATCATTCAAGGTTCGAGAGAAATCGACAATACACTTCAGGCCAGTTCGATCCGAAGCATTGGGGGGGCTAGAGGGAAGATATTCAAGAGCGCCGGAGTTTCGAACGGAACGTGCTACATGCAAACGCACCTTGTGGCTTTCCTGCAAGTAATGCTCTACGCGATCCAATAAGAATTCATGGATGGTCCGACCAATTACTGGCTTATATCCTTTTTGATCGGCACTGAGATATAGCAATAACGTCGGCAAATCCAGAGTTTTATCGAACTTATTGCACTCTGCAAGAATACGAACAATTCCGCTGCCCGCACGGCGCAAAGCAAACGGATCTTTGGATCCCGTTGGCTGTAATCCAATCTCGAACATGTCATAGATTGTGCTCAGTTTGTCAGCCAGAGCCAACACGCATCCAAGTTTGGTTTCAGGAATGCTATCTTGTGCGCTTATTGGCCGATAGTGCTCATATACGGCCTTGCTGATATTTTCTAATTCGTCTTTTTGTGCGCGTTCATCTAACAAGAAAAAAGTATCGAACGCATTACTATTTGGCATATCTATATGTGCATATGCCAAAGGAGCTGGAAGTCGGCTTGATGGTCTACGGAACCCTTGGCTTCTAGAGTAAAGACCTCCAACGACCCCTTGCAATTCCGTAAACTCCTTCACCATCTCCGTAGTGAGATCACATTTATGCAAGATACAGGCAAACGCATAGTCGTATGAAAGGCGTTGGTTCATGCCAACCGCCGAATTTATTCCGTGGGCTACATTTAAATTTCTTGTTGTTTTATCCAAGTAGCTTCCCAAATCTTTATGGAAGGTGACGTTCTTCAGCATCTCGACACGATCGACCAGCGGGATTTTCTGATCCACATCCCAGAAGAAGCGCGCATCGTTGAAGCGGGCGCGCAGCACGCGCTCATTGCCATGGCGAATGATGGCCGCGCCTGCTTCGTCCACTTCCGTGTTCAGCACAGCAAGAAAATGCGGCAACAGCTTGCCCTGCGCGTCTTCGACCACAAATTGTTTCTGGTGGTCGCGCATCACGGTTTCCAGAATCTCATCAGGCAACGTCAGATGTTCCCGGTCAAAGTTGCCGAGCAGCGCCGTTGGCCACTCGGTCAGATGCGTGACGGCATCGACCAGCTCTTCATTCTCGCGCCAGCGTGCGCCGGGCACGGTGCGCGTGGCGGCATCGAGCGCCTTGCGAATCTTCTGCCGCCGAACCTCCACGTCCACGATGACCTTGGCTGCCTCCAGCTTGGCAACATATTCCGCAGGTTTTGCGATCACAACGGGCGCATTGCCATGCAGCACGCGATGGCCATAGCTGAGATTATCGGCCTTCAACCCGGCAAACTCGACGGGAACCACTTCCGCATCCAGCAAGGCCAGCAACCAGCGCAGCGGGCGCACAAAGCGCTCCGGCTTGCCTGCGCGCCAATACATATTTTTGGCCCAATAAATCCCAGCGATCTCGCGCGGCAACATCTCCGCTAGCACTTCCGATGCGGCGCGGCCTTTGCTCTCCACCGTCGCGCCGATGTACTCCCCTTTGGCGTTGGTGATGGTCTTGAGCGCAGTGACATCCACGCCTGCCTTTTTGGCGAAGGCTGCGGCAGCAGGCGTCGGCGCTCCATCTTTATAGGCCACCTTCAACGACGGGCCAACCATCTCCTCGCGCGTGTCTGGCTGCTGCGCCAGCACACGCTCCACCAGCACGGCCAGACGGCGTGGCGTGGAGTAGCTGCGCACGCTGGGCGCGCCATCCAGCAGATGCTCGCGCTCCAAGAGCTTCTCGACGCGCTCGGCCAACTCCGCTTGCGCGGCA
>DAHWKP010000122.1:0-14283 GCA_027343585.1 Acidobacteriaceae bacterium | reverse complement strand
ATCGAGATGCACCCCGGCTTCGTGGTCTACAACCCGGAGACAATGTTGCGCCTGCGCGCGCTGGCTGGCCCATCCATCGGCTGCAACTTGGATCCCAGCCATCTCTTCTGGCAAGGCATTGACCCCATCGCCGCCGTGCGCCTGCTCGGCGACTGCATCTTCCACGTCCACGCCAAGGACACGCAAATGTATCCGGCCAATCTGCCGCGCACTGGCGTGCTGGACACGCAAATCTATACCGAAGAGCGCACGCGCGCATGGATCTTTCGCACCTGCGGCTATGGCCACGACGCCACTTGGTGGAAGGAGTTTCTCTCCACGCTGCGCATGTTTGGCTATGATGGCGTGCTCTCCATTGAACATGAGGACAGCCTGCTCTCCATCAACGAAGGGCTGTCCCGCGCGGCGAAATTCCTGCAGGAGATTACTCCCAACGAGCGACCTGCGGCAGCTTGGTGGATCTGATGCCATTTGCAAGCTACGCGTGCAGATGCCGCATGTACGCTGCGTCGATTTTCAGCGCCTGCATGGGCGGCATATCGAAAGCCTCCTGCTCGACATACATGTGTCGAATGTGTCCGGCTTTTTTGGCAGCGGCAAAAATAGGACGGTAGTCCACCGTTCCCTGCCCCAGCTCCGCTGCAGGCGGAGGATCGGCCACAGAGGCGCGCACGGACATCGCGTGGGCAGGTTTCTTGAAATCCTTGACGTGCAACAGCGTGATGCGCGTGGGATAGCGGCGCAGATATTCAACGGGATTGCCTCCGCCCACAATCACCCAGCCACAATCCATCTCCATCGTCACCAATTTTGGGTCGGTGAGTCGCATCAGCTCGTCATACGGCACCACGCCCTGCTGCGGTTGAAACTCCATAGTGTGGTTGTGGTAGGCAAAGCGCATGCCTGCGGCCTGTACCTTGGCTCCCAACCTGTTGAATTGCTCCGCGTTCCAGCGCCAATCCGCCAAGGTGAAGGATGCAACCTGCGTGCGAAAGCTGGTGTCCTTTAACCGCGCTGGATTCTGGAACCATGGGAAGGAACAAACAATGTAGCGCACGCCCGCTGCCTTGCAAAAGGGCAAGATGGAATCCATCTGCTGCTGCAGGTCGTGCATGGAATAGTGTGCGCCCACGCAGCGCAAACCTGCGGTGCCCATGGCCTGCACCACCTGTGCGGGCGAGTGTTGAAAAAATCCAGCCGCCTCCACTTCGCGGTAACCCAGCGCGGCAATCTGCCGCAGCGTGCCTGCGTAGTCCTGCGCCAGTTGTTCGCGCACCGAGTAGAGCTGCAAGCCGAGCGGCAGCCCCAACGGATCGGCCAACAGACTGCTGCCGCGGCTCCATAGCGTTGTGGCAGCCAGCGCGGCAACGCCAGTCTTAAAAAAATCTCTGCGGGATTGCGTACCGTTTTGCGAAGGATCGAGATCAAGGGGTTTTTTCATACACGCACAGCATACGCCGTGGGGTTCCACAAGCAAAGCTGACCTCGCCCGACGCGCAAGCTGTGAGAAGAAACACTGTACGCTGCACGTTCCGGCCTGTATTCTGCTCGTATCGACGCTCTTGGCTGCTCCGGCGCTCACAATTTTCTGCTGGAAGGATCTTCTCCGTGGAACGGAAACTGTATACCGCACACCTGTTGAACAAATCCCTGCTTTCAGAATCCGCGCAATGCTATCACTTGGAATTTGAGGTCGCGGGCGAAGAGCGCTTTGACTTTCTCGCCGGACAATTTGTCTCCACCGTGGCCGTGGATGGACGCGGCAAGCAGCAGACGCGCGCCTACTCCATCGCCTCGGCACCGCGCGGCAATCAATTTGATCTGTGCCTGAACCGCGTCGAAGGCGGATTCTTTTCCAACCTGCTAGCCGATCTCACCCCCGGCCAAGAGGTGCAATTCCACGGCCCGCATGGACTCTTCGTGCTGCCGCAGCCGCTCACCGACATCGTAATGATCGCCACCGGCACCGGCATTGCCCCCATGCGCTCCTTCGTCGAGCAGCTCTTTCCATCCGAGACGGAAGACCGATCCGAAGGCCGCGCCCTCTGGCTGGTCTATGGCACGCGCCACGAGACGGAGCTGTATTACCAAAAATACTTTGAGCTCATCGCCGCCGCCCATCCCAACTTTCATTACATGGCCACGCTTAGCCGCCCGCAGGATGGTTGGAGCGGACTGCGCGGCTACGTACAACAGCATGTACGCACCTGTCTGGGAAATTATCAGGGCAAGCATCTGCCCTCTGGCGAAGGCGCGCCCTTGCCGCTGCATGCCTACATCTGCGGCCTGAATGATATGGTCTCTGCCAATCGCGATCTGCTGAAGGAAATGGGGCTGGAGAAGAAGCAGATTCACTTCGAGCGCTACGATTGAGCGCCGCTTCTGGGGAGCACGGTCCTGGGTCGTAGGCTGTTGCGCATATCCCCGCCAGAGCCGCGCAGCAGGGATTTAATCCTGATAGGCGCGCAGCCGTGTGGGCATGCCGTCCTCGGCTAGATTGTGCCCGCAGCGTGTGCAATACACATCCGTGGCGTTCACACTGTTATGGCATTTGCCGCAGTTGGCTGCCACCCTATAGGCGCATTGCGGACAAAAGTGGTAATCACTTTCTATTTGCGTGCCGCAACTGGGACAGGCAGAGAGCACCGGCTGGCGCAAAATGAAATAGAGAATCGGCCCAATGCCACCCTGCAAAACGATGCAGAGCAGAATCCAAAGCCATTTGCCCATGTTGCGGCGGGGTGCATCCTCGCTGATGTAGCCAATCATCAGCATGTAGACGGCCACCAGCGCTCCCCAGGAAGTGCTGAAGTACACGCGCAACGCCACGGGCGCGCGGTGCAGATGGGGATGAGGGAAGACGTAGTAGAACAGGTACTGCATGGCAACAAAGGCCACCGCCGCCAAGGCCACCGACCAGCGCGGGATCAGGCGCAGTTCTTCACTGACAGAAAAGGACGCATTGGGATCACGGTATCGCATCGTTCCATCCGGATTGCAGGGCCACGCAAACCTGCTGCCGTTGCCTTGGTGCCTTTAGCGCACCAAGTGCAGCCGCTTGCGCTCTGGCCGTTGCGTGCGCACGCGCCAAAAACCAACCACCAGCGTAAGCAGTGTAATGGGCAGCAACCATGCCGTCCAATACATCACTTGAAAATCCGCATCGGCAAAATGACGCCAGCCTGCGGATTGGCTGTAGCCACCCCAGATTGCGGGCGTCAGGAGCAACAAAATCGCCGACACCGTCAGCAGGGCCAAACCAATTCGCTGCCGCACCTGTCGGCGACGCTCGTCGATCTGGTCGCAGCGCGCCTGCACTCGGCGCTGTGCCCGTCGCACCAAACTGTGCTCCGCCACCACGCTCATGCTGTCCAAAGAGGATCGCATGGCCTTCGGCATCGTCGTCTGGGTTCCGTTGGATGGTTCGAGAGTCATCGCTGCACCCCCTGCGAAGCCGGAGGCTGCTGCGCGCGCAGCCAAGCCGCCAGCGCGCTCATGCCGCGGTACAGCCGCGACTTGACCGTAGAGAGCGGGGCGCGCGTCACACTGGCAATCTCCTCCAGTGGCAAATCTTCATGGAAGCGCAGCACCAACACCTCGCGTGCCGTGGCATTCAACTGCAGCAGCGCCTCCGAAACGCGGGCTGCATTTTCCCGCAGCAAAAAATCTTCAAAGGGGGAGGGATCTTCGCTGGCAATTTCCAGCGTGCGCTCACGGTCTTCGCTCACCGGCTCGTCCAGGCTTTTCAGCACGCGCTTGCGGGCATGGTCCAACATCAGATTGCGCGCTATGGCAAACAGCCAAGTATCGAAACGCGCACGCCCGTCATATTGCGAACCACGCTCCAACACGCGCAGCCACGTCTCTTGAAACAAATCCTCGGCCAGGTCGCGGTTGCCGGTCAGGTACACCAGATAGCGCAGCAGCCGGTGCTGATAGAGTTCGATCAGCTCGGCCACCATGGCTGCGTCGCGTCGCTTCAGGCGCGTGGCAATCTCCACGTTGGCCGCACCTGCCTGCTCCGTCTTGTCCAAAACCGCTGCCCGCACCATGCCCATGTCCTCACAGACGGGGTTTGCGCGGGAAAAGATGCGCGGTGGAAACGAATTATTTTTTATGCGCGACCAAGCCATCCCCCATAGGATACAGCGGCCTGCCCGGCAGGACACGGAATAATTTTGCTGGCAACCGTTTCCTTATCAAGAATTTATGCAAATTTATACCGCAGAATCCCTGGCGTACACTGGAGATATGGCCGTCTTGTTTGGTCTGCATCCCGTTGAGGAAGCTCTGCGTGCAGGCCGCCGCGTGGAATCTGTAGCCGTGCAACGCAGCCGCAGCGATCTGCGCCTGCAACGCATCATTGACGCCTGCCGCACCGCAGGCGTGCGTTTGCGCTTTGAGCCGAAGGAGCAACTCGACCGGCTGGCCGAAGGCGGCGCACATCAGGGCGTCGTGGCCGTATTGGCCGGGCGCAGTTACGCCGACGCCAGCGATCTCGTCACTCCTCGCGGCGAACATCTATTTTTGCTGGCGCTGGACGGCATTGAAGACCCGCACAATCTGGGCGCGCTGCTCCGCACTGCCGACGCCGCCGGTGTGGATGGCGTGCTGTTGCCAGAGCGCCGCTCCGCGCAGGTAAACGCTACTGTGGCCAAGGTCTCCGCTGGTGCCAGCGAGCATGTGCGCATCGCGCGCGTCACCAACATGGTGCGCGCACTGGAAGACTTGAAGCAGAAGAACGTCTGGTGCATTGGCTTGGATGAACGCGGCACGCAGGATTATGACAGCTTCGACTTCCGCTCCCATTGCGTGCTGGTGCTGGGCCGCGAGGGCGCGGGCCTGCATGACTTGGTGCGCCGCACCTGTGATCATCTTTTGCGCATTCCCATGGCCGGGCAGGTCTCCTCGCTCAACGTCTCCGTGGCTGGCGCCGTGGTGATGTATGAAGCGATGCGGCAACGGCGGCAGACGCAGCCGCAACCCGCCCCTGTTGCATCGCAAAAGCGCAAGCAGCAAAAAGGACTTGGCTCCTAATGCCCCTTCGCCAGACCATCTTTTTGGGAGCGCTGACCTGCACGATCAGCCTCAGTGCCGCCGCGCAGACCACCCCACCCCCAGCATCTGGGAACGGCAGCAAATCCACCGTCGTTGTATTTTCGCGCAGCAGCAAAGGCGCGCAATCCCCTGCCGTTTCTGCTGGTGCGACACCGTCGTCCTCTTCCAAAGCGGCAGCCCCGGCGGCGCTTGCCATTACCGATGCGGAACGCTCCGCGCTCACCATGCTGCGCTACGACTGCGACGTCCATTTGACACCCGCGACGCACACGCTCTCCGCAGATGTACACATGACCGTGCGCAATGATGGTGCCCAGCCTTTGCGCCGGATCGCGCTGCAAATCTCCTCCACATTGCAATGGAACTTTGTCCACGCGAGCGGGGCCAATCTCACCTTTGCCGCGCAC
Source organism: Acidobacteriaceae bacterium (assembly GCA_027343585.1). Classification (GTDB taxonomy): domain Bacteria; phylum Acidobacteriota; class Terriglobia; order Terriglobales; family Acidobacteriaceae; genus JAJZCX01. The sequence goes on along the minus strand of DAHWKP010000122.1, from coordinate 8,818 downwards.
ATTCTCGACAGCGATCTGGACCACACCGGCCAAGTGGATGAGGCGGTGGCCGTGCTCGATCATCCGCTGCCACCGGGATCCACACTGCCGCTGGACGTGCTCTACTCCGGCACAGTGGAACAATCCGCCGCGCGCTTGGTGCGTTTGGGCGCGCCCGATGATGTGGCGCTCGCCTCGGAATGGGATCGCATCGAGCCAGGATTCGTCGGCTTGCGCGGTGTTGGCAACGTGGTCTGGCTTCCCGTCTCCGTGCCTCCGGCACTGCTCGGTGAGGGCACGCGGCTCTTCAACGAAATCGGCCAGTGGAAGCTGCGCGAGCAAGCGGCGCAAATCCGCCTGCACGTTGTGGTGGAGTATAAGGACGATGCGCCGAATGTGGCCGTGTTGAATGGCATGTTGACGCAACCGGATGCGCAGACCGCACCTGAAGCAACCCTGCCCGCAAACGTGCTGCGCGTGGCCTCCTTCACGCTGGCGCAGCAGCCGATCGGCTTTCGCGCGCCGGGACTCTTCGTGCTCACGCGGAAGAAAATCTCCGCCGATGGAATCGAAATCTACGCGCAGGACAGCGATGAGGATTTAGCGGCCAATTACGAAAAGGCGGTCCCGCTGGTGCGCCCACTGGCCGAGCAGTGGTTCGGCACGCATCCCCAGCGCCCCATCGTCGTGATCGATCTGCCGGAACAGGACGATCTGCCCTCGGAAGACCGCAATATTTTGTTTGCGCCATTGCGTCAGGCAGATGCGCAAGATCTGACGCCGGTGCTGGCGCACATGGAGAGCCACGCATACTTTCAATCTCAGCGCGTGTGGATGGACGAAGGCGTGGCGCAGTTCTTCACCACGTTATGGACGGAGCATATCGCCGGACGCGCCGCCGCGATTCAACAATTAAACTCGCAGCGCGGCGCATTGGCTCTGGCGGAACCGGCGCAGCCCGGCCCCCATGTGGGCCAAAGTTTGATTGAGGCCTACAGCGATATTTACTACCGCGATAAAGCGGCTTTTGTTTTTTGGATGCTGCGCGACATCTTGGGCGATGGCGCGCTCGGCCAGGCGCTGCGCGCTTACAAACCAGAGCTGGACCGCGAACCCAGCTACTTTCAACGCACCGTGCAATCGGTGCATGCCAAGGACATCGAGTGGTTTTTTGATGATTGGATTTATCGGGACCGCGGCCTGCCGGATCTCTCCATCGCCAACGTGTACACGCGCGCACTACTCTTGCACGGCGGCGTTAAAAAATACTTGACCTCGGTGGAGATACAAAACTCCGGCACCTGCGCGGCGCAGGTCCCGGTAACGGTGCAGGCCCCATCTTCAGAAGAGAGCAACAGCGTCTTGGTGCCCGCGCACGGCAAGGCAACCATGCGCGTGGTTCTGCCCAACGCAGCGCAGACCGTCACCGCAAATGACGGCACGGTTCCAGAAGTTGGAACGGGCGCACATCAAACGCATGTGACCATCGCGCCGGCGCAATAGTCTTTCTATTGGGTCGGCGCGGTTGTACTGAGTGTTGGCGTGGCGATCAGTTCTGGATGCCCCAAAGTTCCCTTCACCTGCATATCGCTCGGTTGCAGCGTCAGATGCAGCGTGCCAGGGAAGTGCAACGTTCCCCGGATATGTTCCTGTTTGCCTGCGGCCAACAGATCGCCATGGGTAAGGGTCACGGTTTGATTCTGTACGGTTGCCTGAATGGCGAGTCGCTGGAATCGCGCCAGCGGTGAGGTTGCCAGCGCAGCAGCATTCCATCCGCCAGCATTCCACTGCGCACTCAGCATCCCGGTTGCACTGGCCGTCAGCTGCTGCACCGTCCATCCCTGTGCCAGCCCGCGCAGTTGCAGATCGATGCTACCGCTGCCCCAGTGCTGCGCGTGGAACGCCGTCGCCATTGCAGCCACCTGCATACCGCGCGCCGTGATCTGCATCTGTGCCTCGGGCAAATCCGTTCCGCGTGTAAGCGAACCACTGCCCTGCACCGTACCGCCCCATATATTGCCCTGCACTGCAGAAAAATCCGCCTGCTGATCATGCACATGCACATCCAGCACAGCATGGTTCAACACCAACGCACCCAAAACGATTCGATCGGCTTGCAGCGTTCCCATGCAATTCGGCAGTGTGGGCAGATCGCCCATCCAGCGCTGCACCACGGTCAACCAGCGTGGTGAGGATCCCGGATTGCTCTGCTTCCACAGATGCATCTGTCCCGGAGTCCAAACCGTGGCGTGGAGATGAAATCTGCATGGCGGTTCCGCGCTCGTCGCAGGCTGCGGCTCAGCGTAGCTCAAACTGCCGTCAAAACTCTGTTGTTGATAGGTGCCGCGCAGCTTGTCCAGAAGAATCGATTCGGCATTCAGATGCGCGGTGGCTGTGGTCAATTGCACCCCACCCGGCCAGTTCTCCAACACAGCACGCACATTCTGCAACTGCACTGTGCCACTCCACGGGGAGGGGGGCGCACTCTGCGCAGCCGTTGTGGAAGTGCGCGGCAGCCAGAAGCCCTGCCGCGTCAATGCCAGCATTGCATGCCCCTGCAAACCTTGCACACGCACGGGAATTTTCATCCAGCCCATCGCCTGCGCCATTGGCAGCAGGGTTTCCAGTGTTGCAGGGCCGTTCAGACTCAGGCTGTATCCCTGCTGCGTCAACGCGCCGGACACAGCAACCGGCGTAGCCGCCCCCAAGGCAAGACGCGCAGGCGCAAGCGTGAATGCAAGCGGCACGGTCTTGGCCCTGTGCGCATGCGCATTTTTTTTGCTCGTGTCCGCAGCAGCCGCGCGCACCCAATCCAACGCTGGCAGATACAGCGGATGCGCCGAGCCGGGCAGCAGTAGTGCGCCGTGCATTAGATGCACTGCGCCTGCGCAATCCCAAGCCGAAGATGCACCCTGCACACCTGTGCCACAGGCAACCGAGCCATTCCAATCCCCGGCCATGCTCATCTGGGATGGGATGCCTGCGCGCACATGCCGCAACCATTGCAAGGCCGTGTTCGCCGGGATTTGTTGCAGATCCAGATGCAGCACCGTCGCAGAAGTCTGCACGTTCGTAGCAGCCTGCGCGTGTGCTCCCAGTGCGACGTTGCCCGTCAGTTGCACAGACCCCGCACCGAATGGCGTGCTGCAATTGATCGCCTGCAACTGGCTTTGCGGCAAAAGCAAATGCGCCCCGCAATCCACGCGCACATCCCACTCGTCTGCAGGAACCACCTCTGTGCGACGCAAATTATCGGCTTCGATCTCTGTGCGCAGCGTCAAATCCGCCAGCGTGCCGCTGGCATCGCCCGACAGCTGCGCCATCGCGCGCCAGCCAGAATCCCTGCCCGTGAATAATCTGCTGATCTCACCGAGTGGCGCCTTAACCCATTCCGCATGCCCCGTTACTGGCGTTAGCGCGGCAGTCGAAGCAAGGTGAATGGCCACCTCCGCGCGCAACTCGCCCGTATCATTCATGTCCAGGTCCGTGCGCAGCGGTTGCGCCTTCAACCGCACATGCCATTGGCCAGACGACTCTCTCCACAGCGCGATCTCGGCATCCATCAGAGAAAAAGGCTGCTTCTCTGCTCCGTATTTGAAGTTGATGCGCGCGCCGGTTGCCTCCACGTATGGAAACTGCGAACGCATGCGGGCATGAGGAGCATTCGATTTGCGCAGGATCGATTCAAAGTCCCAGCGTCCGTCGGCGCTGCGTGCCAGGTTGAGGCTTGGATCGTCCAAACTCAGCGTGGCTACGGCAAAATGTCCGCGCAGCAGGCTGCTCATCTGCAAAACTGCCGTCACCGTGGGAGCGGTCATCGCAGGCTCTACGCCAAAGGCCGGGTCTTCCGCCACCGTAACGTCACTGAGCACAAAAGCTGGACTGGGAAACAGGCGCAAGGAGACTGCGCCCACCTGCACCGGGCGTCCCAAACCTGAACTGACGGATTGTTCCACGCGATGGCGAAAGCGGCTGACGTTCAGCTGTGGAGCCAGAAAAATTGCCGCCAGCAGCAACAACAATACAACCACAGCGGCTTGAGTGAACCGCACGCGATGTTGATTTTTCGCAGGCTCCAAAACTCTTTGCATTTTATTGCACCCGGCGGAAGGTTCTGCGCCAGCGCGTTTGGTCAAAGAAATGCACAACGATGTGCGCCATAAAGGAGACGCGATCGCTGACGGATGTCTTGTATTCCTGATTGGCTGAAGTGATGAATGACCAATAAATGAAGAGCGGGCGGCCCAGAATATTTTGCCGCGGAACAAAGCCCCAGTAGCGGCTATCCAAGCTCACCAGCCGATTGTCGCCCATGGCAAAGTAGTGGCCCGGGGGCACCACCAAGTCACCGCCCTGCAAAAATTGCGGCATGTCGATGGCCCACGTTGCCGTCACGTCCTCGCTCATCGAAGGCGGCACTGCGGGGAAATCATCCCGATAGGGATAGTAGCCATCCTCTGGGTTGCCATCCTCGGCGGGCATGGCAGCGTAAGGTTCCTTCTGCGCAACGCCATTGAGAAACACCACGCCGTGCTCCAGGTGAATGCGGTCGCCGGGCACGCCGATGACGCGCTTGACCAGAATCAAATTTGTCTCATGCGGCTTGATGAACACAATGATGTCGCCGCGATGCACATCCCCGTAGTGGACAAACGGTGCCCATGCCGTGCGTGGAGACAGGCTGATGCGATCCACCAGCACATGGTCCCCAATGAGAATGGTCTTCTCCATGGAAGAAGATGGAATCTCAAAATTTTGAAAGATAAAGGTGATGATAAAAATTCCCACCACCAATACTGAGCAGATGGAGGCAAAGGATTCGAGCGGCGTCTCCTGCTGCAGCGCGTCGACTTCGCTTTGTTTCTCAGTGCTGCTGATGGTTTCCGTGCGGGCCAATGCCTGTGCTCCCCTTGCAAAATTCCCGGCGTAACCGGAAAAGGTGGTTAGTGAATAATGTGAAAAATTCTGTTCCAGCGCGCCACATGCATTGTCTGCGTCCACAAGGAGTGGTCGTGCGTCAGTCTATCATCCGGCAGCCCGGTCAGTTCCGAAGCGGAGGGAGAGCGCAGCGAAAAATAGACCAGAAACGGCTCGCCCACAATGTTGGCCTGGGGCACAAAGCCCCAATAACGGCTGTCCAAACTGTCCCTGCGATTATCGCCCAATACAAAATACCGCCCTGCGGGCACCACCAGTTCCCCATCCTGGACATCCCGGTGCATGCGCATCCACCAACGCATATCCACGCCCGGGTCAGTGTAGGCCAGTGAGGGAAAATCATCGCGATACAGGTTGGCCTCTCCCGGCGCGTTGAGCACAAACGGCTCCACGACCGGCTCCTCATTCACATATACACGGCCCTCGACCAAGCGGATGCGATCCTGCGGCAGACCGATAACGCGCTTCACCAAATGCGTCTCCGGACGCAGCGGATAGTGAAAAACAATCACCGCATCCCGTTGCACCGCGTGGTAGGGCAACAGATGCTGCCACGGTCCCGGCGGAGCATAGACCATTTTATTGACCAGCAAAAAATCGCCGACCAACAGCGTATTTTCCATCGATGCGGAGGGAATTCTGTACGGCTGCACGAGAAACGTCAAAATAAAAAGTGCGGGGACAAGGATTGTGGCCATGCCCTGCAATAGCGTGAGCAATTCCTCGGTTTGGCTAGCGATGCTGGTTTTGCTGGCGGAGCGCACGGCATCTGGCGCTGAAGTTTCCGCAGCATCCAGCGCCTGCGCATCTGGAATTTGCGCAGCGTCGCTGTCCATCGCCCCCATGCAATCGTCCGTCACGCATGCTCCTCGTGTGCAGCAGCATCCGAGCCGTTGGATGGTTTGCGCAAAAGATCCAGTGCGATGCGCGCCGCCTCCTGCTCGGCTACCTTTTTGCGCGCGCCGATGGCACTGGCCAGCAAACGAGGCTCTGCGCCAGTTTGCACCTGATGCAACGCAACTGCAAATGTTTTTTGATGGTCAGGCCCTGTCTCCGCTGTCACCGTATAGCGGGGCTGGCCGAGTCCGCCCGCCTGCAAGTGCTCCTGCAATGCGGACTTATAGTCGCCCACAGCCAAGCCGGTACGCGCTTCCTCTGCCAACGGCTCCAACGCACCCGCCAACACATGCGCCCTCACAAATTCCGCAACGATGGCCAAACCGCCATCCAAATAGAGTGCAGCCAGCAACGCCTCCAGCGCATTGGCCAGCAGCGCGGACTTTTTGCGCCCGCCACTGTGCTCCTCCCCGTGGCCCAGCCGCAGCGCTTCACCGAGGAACAACGTGCGCGCCACCTGCGCCAAATGTTTGCGGCTCACCATCTGCGCGCGCAACTGCGTCAACGCGCCCTCATCCATTTCCGAGTATGTGTGATACAGATGCTCGGTGACAGCCAGGCTCAGCACGGCGTCGCCGAGAAATTCCAGTTGCTCGTTGTCATCCTGCGGCGTGCGCGGCTGCACCCGCTCACTGGCGATGGAGCTGTGCGTCAGCGCGCGCTCCAACAAACTGCCGTCAGAAAATTGGTAGCCAATACGAGCCTGCAATCGCTGCACGGCAGACACATCCGCAGATGCCGCTGGCACTCCGGTTGGCGAGGCTTCGTGTTGGGGAACGGCTACGCGCCTGTTCAAGAGTCGATCTCCCGTGGCTGCCAATTACTGCGCCTGCCCGCCCGCAGCATCCGGCGCAGACTGGCTCTGCTGCGAAGGCAGTTGATAGGGATGCTTCAAGCCCTGTTCCGCCGCCTGCTCCGTGTCCGGGCGGCCATCACGGCTCTGCATGGCGGCTTTGTATTCGGCAAGCGCGCTGTCGCGATCCTGCTGCACATCGTCGATACGTCCCAGATAAATGTGCGACCAGGCCACGGTGCGCGGATCGTGCGAAAGTTTCACGGCTTGCTGAAAGGCCGCAACGGCCTGCTCCGGCTTGCCACTGATTAAATCCGCGCGGGCCAGAATAAACTGCGCCCGGCCCGCGTGCTCCGTGTGTGCGGCCAGCGCCTGCTGCGCGATCGCAATGGCCTTGTCAGCATTGCCCATAAACAGCGCCTTCTCTGCTTGATCGAGCACTTCCGGCTTGGGTGCGCTGCGCTGTACCACTTCATCCTGCGCGTGATCCACAAAGACGATTTTCTTCAGACGGGATCTTTCCTCGGGAACATCAATGCTATAGATCATTTCGCCAATGGCTTCATGCAAACTCACAGGCGTGCTCTCAAAGAATCGAAATTGATTGTAAAAATATCGCGTCAGGATATACCCCTGCTCCATATCATCGCGCACGGCCTGTTTACGCACAGCCTCTGCTTTGCGATCACGCTCCACAATTTGACTATTAATGGAGGACATTTGTGCGCGATCCACATTCTTTGGCATTTGATATGGCGCAACTCCCGTTTCCATGGTGCGCGCCTCAATGGCGCGAATCATGCACTCAGTCACCAAGGCTTGAATGTTATTTCTATCCTCAAAGGGCAAAGGCGCATTTTCCACCAGTTCTAATAGCGGCTGCAGGTTGTCAATGTAATGAGAGCGGATGTAGACCAGTGGCTCCAATTCAAAATGCAGATAGGTGTGCTTGATCTCGCGCAGACGCACGACGCCATTTACCGGCGAGGCCACCACCACATAATCACCGCCATAGATGCGGGCATTCACCTGGCCGGGAGCAATCAGCGGCTCCAAAACCACAAGAAATCTGCGATTGTCATACTGGCTGGGCGGCTGCTTCAAATAGAGATCCAAGTCCAGAATCATCTTGGTCATGGGATCGTGCAGCTTATCAACCGCTGCATCGTATGCCGGGCGATTCAATGCCCAGATCAAATGCAAATTGACGGCACTGGAAAACGTGCGCAGCAGGGGTACAGAATCGACAAGCGGTCTGGCATCCGGAGGCAATTGATTTTTGGGAACGCTGAGAGCCAAATCCGGGGGCACCGTCAAAAACAAAGCCAGGGAAACATACTGCGCCAGATTACTGTGCGCACTGCCCAAGGTGTGTCCCCGCACAAACGCGCAAAGCTGGTCGCGTGCGGTGCGGGCCGACTCGGATTGCGCCAGCGCCTGATTCATCTGATCCCGTACCTTCTGGCGCACAGGATCCGAGAGATTCAGTTCATCGTCATACCCACAGGCATTCAGCCCGGCCATCACGTCAAACAACGACTCGTCCGTCTCCAGGGAAATGGACGGTCCGGTTGGATCCAGTGCGGGCGCGGGCGTTGCATTCGCCTGCGACGGTTCGCTATCTGATGTTGCTTGCGCTGCATTCTTGTCTTTGTCGCTGGAGGAATAGGTCGGCGATGTTCCCGGTTCCGGAGCCTGCTCAACCGCATTCTGCGCCAGCAGTTCGGCGCACGCCAACAACAGGCAGGCTCCCGCCAATGCAGAAGCAAACCGCAACCCCGAACCTCGAAACCATCGCCAGCCAGTGTGCATAAAAATCAAAAACACCCCATCCGGTTTAGTCTATGCACCCCGCGTCGGCAGGGTCAAACCCAGACCGCTGAGGATTTTTTCGTTGCGAACCAATTCCCTACTGCTATGATTCGCTGGAGACACCATGCACACAATCACCACGCAACCGAATACGCCCATCAACGCGCCACGCACCGTTCTGTTGGCCAGCCTGGTTGGTACCACCATTGAGTTTTTTGACTTCTATATCTACGCGACCGCTGCCGTGCTAGTCTTTCCTCGACTCTTCTTCCCGTCCGCCGATCCTTCGACTGCCATTCTGGCCTCGTTAGCCACCTTTGGCATCGCGTTTCTGGCGCGCCCCATCGGCTCCACGCTCTTCGGCCACTTCGGCGACCGCATCGGGCGCAAGACCACGCT
>DAHWKP010000099.1:0-2867 GCA_027343585.1 Acidobacteriaceae bacterium | reverse complement strand
CTGGATCCTCCGCTGGACTTTTACGAACGCGTGCACAAATTGCTGGCCATGCTGCCAGAAAAAATTGATGAGTACGAAAATCTGCTCAGCGGCAATCCCATCTGGGTGCAGCGCACGCAAGGCATCGGCTACTTAAGCGCTGCCGATGCGATCGCCTTCGGCGTCACCGGGCCGCCGCTGCGCGCAAGTGGTGTGGATTGGGATCTACGGCGCGACATGCCGTACTCCAGCTACGAAAAATTTCAATTCAAAGTCCCCGTGGCCACGGCTGGCGATGTATGGTCTCGCTACGTGGTGCGGCTGCAAGAGATGCGCGAGTCGGTCAAGATCGCCCAGCAAGCCCTCGACGGCCTGCCGGAAGGCCCGATCAAGGCCGATGCACCCAAGATCGTGCTGCCAGAGCGCGAAAAGATGAAGACGCAGATGGAGTCCTTAATCCATCACTTTAAGATCGTCACCGAAGGCTTCGCCGTTCCGGCGGGACAGGTCTATCAAGGCATCGAATCGCCGCGCGGCGAGATGGGCTACTTTGTCGTCAGCGACGGCACGGCCAAGCCTCACCGCGTACACATGCGCAACCCAACCTACGCCACCCTGCAGGCGCTGGAGAAGATGTGCGTGGGCCGTTTGCTGGCTGACGTGGTGGCCGTCATTGGCTCCATTGACATTGTGCTGGGAGAGATTGACCGGTGAGCACGGCGATGCTGACAATCCCCAATTCCCTGCTGGCTGCCGAGATGTGGACCTCGCTGCGCGCGCTGGTGGCCTCGCATGTAGCCATGTATGCCGTGGCGGAGCCGCAACGCGACTGGAAGGTCTCCAACAACGATGCTGAGACCATCTCCATCCGCAACGTGGTCGGCGTCTTCCATTGGCACGCGCCGGATTCCATGGGCACGGGAGTTTGGAAGTTTGCGCCTGCGCGCGCCAAGGCAGGCCCCCGAAACGGCCTGTATGAATTTACTGAGGAGGGCCGCTTGCGCGTGGACATCAGCGAGCAGCCGCTGGAGATGGACGCTGCCGTGGAGTTGCAACTACGGCACATGCAGGAAACGGAGCGACGCGCATGACGGCTGCAACAGCAACCATTTTTTCTCCAGAGCTGGCCGCGCGTTTTGACAAGCTGGTCACGCTCTACCCGGTGCGCCGCTCGGCGCTGGTGCCCATGCTGCTCTACGCGCAGGACGAGCTGGGCTATCTTACCGAAGCCGCCATTGCTGAAATCGCACAGCGCATCGGCATCACCGAACTCGACGTGCGCAACGTGCTCAGCTATTACTCCATGCTGCGCACCGCGCCCGTTGGTCAATATCACGTGCAGGTCTGCACAAACATCAGCTGCATGTTGCGCGGCGGCCAGGAACTTTTCGAGCATTGCAAAGACAAGCTCGGCGTCGGCCACAAGCAGACCACGCCCGACGGTGTCTTTTCCCTTGAAGAAGTCGAGTGCATCGGAGCCTGCTGCTGGGCGCCCGCCGTGCAGGTCAACTACGACTTCCACGACAACCTGACGCCCGAAGCCATGGACGCCGTGCTCGATCAATATCGCAAGCAGGCGAGAAGGTAACGCGAAGAGACTCTATGCCGACACTGGTTTCCCATCCCGAAGAGGTCAAGATCGTCTCCAGCCGTTTTGGCAAGGGCGCGACCGACATCGACCGCTACATCGAACTCGACGGCTACCAGGCCGCGCGCATGGCGGTGGAAAAGGGCGCAGACTGGATCATCGCCGAGATGAAGGCCTCCAATCTGCGTGGGCGCGGTGGTGCGGGCTTCCCCACCGGCATGAAGTGGTCCTTCGTGCCCAAGCAATCCGAGCGGCCCAAATATGTTTTGGTCAATGGCGACGAAAGCGAGCCGGGCACCTGCAAAGATCACCTCATCTTTTTGCACGATCCCCATACGGTGATTGAAGGCACCATCATCGCCGGCCTGGCCATTGGCGCGAAGATGGGCTTCATCTATCTGCGCGGCGAATATCGCTATCTGCTCACGATCATGGAAAAGGCCATTGCCGATGCTTACGCCAAAGGTTTTCTCGGCAAGGGCATCTTCGGTTCGCAGTTGGACTTTGACATCGTCTCGCACACTGGAGCAGGCGCGTATGAAGTCGGCGAAGAGTCGGCGCTGATGGAGTCGCTCGAAGGCAAGCGCGGCATCCCGCGCATCAAGCCGCCCTTCCCTGCCGTGGTCGGCCTCTATGGCGGCCCCACCGTCATCAACAATGCGGAGACCATCGCCACCGTGCCGCACGTGCTGCGTATGGGCGGCGAGGCCTACGCCAAGGTCGGCTCGGAACGCAACGGCGGCACGCGCCTCTTCGGCGTCAGTGGCCACGTGGAGCGCCCCGGCGTCTATGAACTGCCGATGGGCTACAACCTGAAGAAGCTCATCTATGAAGTCGCCGGCGGCATCCGCGGCGGACGCCAGTTGAAGGCCGTTGTTCCCGGCGGTTCCTCCACGCCCGTGCTTCTGCCCAGCGAAATTGATCTCGGCCTGGACTTCGACCAAGTCGGCAAGGCAGGCAGCATGCTCGGCTCTGGCGGCGTGGTTGTGTTGGATGAGACGGTCTGCATGGTGGAGTTTGCCCTGCGCACGATCAAGTTTTATCAGCATGAGAGCTGCGGCTGGTGCATTCCCTGCCGCGAAGGCACGGACTGGCTGAAGAAGACGCTGACGCGCTTCCATGCCGGTGGCGGCGAGGCACGCGACATCGACAACATCCGCTATCTGGCGGAGAACATGCTGGGCCGCACCTTCTGCCCGCTCGGCGATGCGGCGGCCATGCCCACAATTGGATTTGTAAAAAAGTTCCGGCAGGAGTTTGAGGATCACTTGAACGGCAAGCCCTGCCCCTATGCAAAGCA
>DAHWKP010000096.1:0-1638 GCA_027343585.1 Acidobacteriaceae bacterium | reverse complement strand
ATCGGCGTGGCCCGGGCAATCGACGTGCGCGTAGTGCCGGTTCGGCGTCTCGTACTCGACGTGCGCCGTGGCGATCGTGATGCCGCGCTCCCGCTCTTCCGGCGCGTTGTCAATGGTGTCAAACGAGCGGAACTTGATGTTCGGGTTGTGCTTGGACAGCACCTTCGTGATGGCCGCCGTCAGCGTCGTCTTGCCGTGATCGATGTGCCCGATCGTTCCCACGTTTACGTGCGGCTTACTCCGGTCAAACTTTTCCTTCGCCATGCTTCCCTCTCGCTAAAAAATATAAAAAATTGAACTGAACTTGTTTCCGTTTCCCGCGCCGCGCCAACCTGCCTGGCGCGTCAATCTTTGGAGCGGGAGACGGGGATCGAACCCGCGACCAACAGCTTGGAAGGCTGTGACTCTACCACTGAGTTACTCCCGCAGTACAACAGCTTCTCGCCCACCGCAGCATTTAGCCATTCGCCAGAGGCTAAAAGCTAACGGCTCATGGCTGCATTTCTGGAGCTGATGATGGGGCTTGAACCCATGACCTCTCCCTTACCAAGGGAGTGCTCTACCACTGAGCTACATCAGCCCGGCCCACGTACGGCCAACCCAAAATCCCTTACGCCCCGGCTCCAGCCCTGCACTGCTGGGCCGCATCAGTTGCGCTCATTCTTATCGTACCGCGAGCGCGTCGCATACAACACCACGCGAAAAACAAATAGCCCCAACAGCAAGAGCGCAATCGTGCGCACCGGACCCCCATCGAGCGTCCACCAGGCCAGCGCCGCCAATACCAGCAGCAAAAAAACCGCCGTTGCTGCCTTCTGCGCCTGCCCCATGCTTTGCCGCCTCACGCCCACCGTGCGCCCGCAGCGCCCGGCTCAATACTGGTGCACAGGGGAGGATTCGAACCTCCGTAGCTCCAAGGAGCGGCAGATTTACAGTCTGCTGCCATTAACCGCTCGGCCACCTGTGCCCATCTTTTGGAACTCAGCCCACCTGTGCTCCACTCCAGAGCAAACCTATCCCTTTGCCTCTGCGCTGCTCATGCGCTACATCCAAGGGGAACGGGAGTGACTGCGAGGGGTGGTCGCCCAACCACATTCCGCCTACACTGGAATGCCGCCGGGCACAACACTGAATCCGTGCAACCCAATCGATCCGTACTACGCAAACCAAACTTCGATCCGTACTGCCTAAACTCTTTCCACTCCGCCACAAGAGGCCTGTCCGATGGGCCGCCTGCGCCGTAGATTCTGGAGCTGGCGAAGGGACTTGAACCCCCGACCCTCTGATTACAAATCAGATGCTCTACCAGCTGAGCTACGCCAGCCCAACGCCCGCCTATCTGCCTACGTTCCTTGCACGCCGACCACGGCAAACTCTGCCCCAGCCCGCTTTAGCAGACAAACTGCGCACGAATTTTGAAGATACCATGCCTGCGCCCACCCCGCAACCTGAACTCGCTTCCAACAACAAGATGCGCCTGGCTGGTCGTCCGGCTGCGATGAGCTGTACGCATAACCACTGCCGTATTTGCTGAGTTCGCCGACCACGCCGACGGGAAGACGACGGTGCCAGTAGTCGTTCCCGGGCCGAACGAGCTGTCGCAGGCCCCTAGTTTTGCCCATCTGGATTCTGCCGGAT
>DAHWKP010000088.1:0-12923 GCA_027343585.1 Acidobacteriaceae bacterium | reverse complement strand
AATGCCGGGTGCCACGGCGCGCAGTGTAGCTTCGCCGGATGCGCCGAGTCCGTGGAAGGCATCCACAATACCCATGATGGTGCCGAAGAGGCCGACAAAGGGCGCCGTGGCTCCGATGGTCGCCAGCCAGCTCATGCGGCGCTCCAAAAGCGTGAGTGCTTCGCTGCTGGCGTTCTGGGCCGCGCGCTCCAGCGCATTCATGCTGCGAATCTGGCCGGTGGATTCCATCTGGCGGCGGTACTCTTCATAGACGCCATCAAAGACAGGAACCAGCGGGCTGGGCTTGAACTGCTCACTGACGGTGGCAATCTCCTGCAGGCGAGAGGCTTTGCGAAAGGCGCGCAAAAAGCGCTGACTTTGCGCACGTACTTTGCCCAGGCGTGACCACTTGCCCAGTAGAATGCTCCAACTGTGCAAACTGGCCAGTAGCAGCAGGCCGAGTACGGCCAGCGCCACCGGGCCGCTGTTGCGCAACATATCTAGCAGCGCGCTGTTGCTGCCCAGGCTGCCTAAGTTGAGCGGGTTGGATGTCGGCGCGGCGGCCTGCTGAGGAACATTCTGCAATTGCAGCAGGAACAAAGCGAGTTGTGGAAGAGGGTTCACCATCAAATTTAGTGTACAGGCGCGCGGTACGGCTACCAAACGGAATTTGTGCTCCATCGGTAGCGCAGGCGAGAGGCAGACGCGATTCGTGGTATGCTGCGCACGTCTTCTTCTGGGACAAGAGCGACACTCAAGGTGTGGTGTGTGTGGGAGGGTTGGGAACCGATGCTGCTCGAATTGCGCGCGGAAAATTACGTGGTTGTGGATCAGGCGCATGCCGTCTTTGGCCCGGGGCTGAACCTGCTGACCGGCGAGACGGGCGCGGGCAAGTCGATCCTAATTGACGCGCTGGCGCTGCTGCTGGGAGAAAAGGCTTCTGCAGATGTGGTGCGCCACGGTGCGGACAAGGCTGTGCTGACGGCGGTCTTTGAAGCTACGCCCGGAGCGCTGGCCGTGTTGGAGTCCAACGGTATTGATGCAACAGAAGAGGGCCACGACGACGGCATCATTTTGCGGCGGGAGATTTTAGCCAACGGCAAGGGACGCGTCTTCATCAACAATCAGCCGGCGACGGTAGGCGCTTTGCGCGCGCTGGCACCGGAGTTGGCGTTGGTGCATGCGCAGAGTGACTCGCTGCGCGCTTTTGATGCCGCGCAGCAGCGCACGTTGCTCGACCGCAGCGCGGGTATTCAGACCGAGGCCGTGGCTGCGGCTTATGTCGATTGGTCGCAGGTACGCGGCAGGCTGTACGCATTGGAGCATGAGGAGCAGGACCGGCTGCGCATGGCGGATCTGTGGAGTTTTCAGAAACGCGAAATTGACCAGGCGCAGCCTGTGACGGGTGAGGATGCCACGCTGGAGGCCGAGAAGTTGCTGCTGGCCAACGCGGAGAAGATTTATACCGCGGCCATGAGCGCGCACGACGTGCTGTATGAGTCGGCCACCTCGGCGGAGACGGCTCTGCGTGCGGGGTTGAAGTACATCGAGGAGCTGGCTCGCTACGACGCGCGCTGGGAAGAGTGCGTGCAGCAGTTGGCCGCCGCGCGCGCCACGGTGAGTGATCTGGGCCAGCAGGCGCGCGACTTTGCCGAGCGCACCCAGGCTTCGCCGGAGCGGCTGGCGGAGATTGAAGATCGCCTGGCGCTGCTCGATCGGCTGAAGCGCAAATATGGTGCGTCGCTCGAGGCGATCCTTGCCTATGGCGAAGAGGTGAGCGGCAAGTTGGCCGAGATTGAAAACCGCGATCAGATTTTGAGTGAACTGCGCGCGCAACTGGCCCAGGCTGCCGAGCGGTATCGCGCTGCGGCACAGGCTCTAACGCAACAACGCACGGCGGCGGCCACGCAACTGGCCAAACGCGCGGAGTCTGAAATCAACGACCTGGCGATGAAGGCGCGCTTTGCCATTGCCGTGACGCCGGATGCCGAGGAGTCGGCGTGGACGGCGCATGGATGGGATACGATCGAATGCCGCATTGCCACCAATGCAGGCGAGCCGTTGCAGTCGCTGGACCAGATCGCATCGGGCGGAGAAATGTCGCGCGTGCTGCTGGCCTTGAAGGTGAGCGTGGAGGAGAGTGCAGCCAGCAAAGGCAAAAAGAAGACGCAGTTGCCGCGCACGCTCATCTTTGACGAGATCGACATTGGCATCGGGGGCCGCGCGGCAGAAGCCGTTGGACGCAAGCTAAAGACGTTGGCGCGCGCGCAGCAGGTGCTCTGCATCACGCACCTGCCACAGATTGCCGCCTTTGCGGATCAGCATTTTTTGATCGAGAAAAAAGAACGCTCCGGGCGCACGCACACCTCCATTCGGCAGTTGGACGATACCGAGCGCAGGCAAGAGGTGGCGCGCATGTTGAGCGGAGCCAAGTTGACGGAGACCTCACTGCAACACGCCGAACAACTACTTTCCTCCAGTCGGTAAGCAGAGCGGGTGGAAGCAGCAATGGGCAGCAGCCTGCGCCCCGTTATGGTGTAAGCCAAGAAACCCCGCATCGAGTAAGCCCGAGCTAGAGAATCGACTGCCCAATGCAGTCGCGGGCCGCCGTCCATTCCCAAGCTGCAAGCAACCGCAGCGCATCCAGCAATCCTTCCAGCGCAAGCATGCCTGCGCTGCTGCATTGAAGTCGCCAATTCGTTCGGCTTCCAGACGCCAGAGGCGCAGTGAGCCTGCTCCGTTGGCCCCCAAAGGCCCGTGACTGCGATCACGGTGTGTTGCGCTCCGAACATGACAATATGGCCAAGTAGGAAATTATGGGGACTCGTGGAAGTGCGCAAAGCTTCGTGGAACAGGCAAAGATGCTCAAAGCACTTGCCCATGAATCGCGCCTGATGATCCTGGATCGGCTGCGCCACGCGGAGTGCTCGGTTGGGGATATGCGGGATCGCATCGGCGGAGATTTATCCACTGTTTCGAAACATTTGGCGTTGCTGCGCGCTCACGGCATCGTTGCAGCCCGGCGCGAGGGCACCATCGTGTATTACCGATTGCTGACGCCCTGCATCTGCAATTTTTTTACGTGTGCGACGCAGGTTCTAAAAGAGAGAACGCGAGGATCGCGCCCGAAGAAGCGCTGAGCAGAAGCGTTGAAAGGAGATTGTGCGCATGGTGGGGATGAAAATGCCTGCACGGGCTGTGTACGGCCAGCGGAAGGTTTACGGTCGCGTGTCGAGCGTCGAGGAGATCCAAGGCCATGCTTGCTGCTAGGAAAGCGCCATGAACGCCACAGCGATTACAACCAACGCATTCTTGTTTCTTGTTACTGTTCTTTGTGCTGGCTCTGCTGCGGCGGAGGATTTGCAGACCGTTTATAAGCAGGCGGCCTCGACTTCTCCGGTGATCGCTCAGGCGCGCGCGCAGTTGGATGCAGACCTAGCTGGCAAACCATTGGCGCGTTCCGTGCTGCTTCCCCACATCAATGCCGGAGCCAGCGGAGGCATGAACACAGCTCGGGTGACTGGTTTTGGCGCGCAGCCAATTTCCACGGGATACCATTCTGATGTCTTCAGCGCCAGCCTGACGGAATCCATTTTCAATGGGCAGGCATTGACGGCGATGCAGCAGTCCGACAGCCGCATTCGCGCCAGCGAAGCGGCCTTGGCGTATGCGGAACAAGAGGTCACACTTCAAGTAACACAGGCCTACTTTGGCGTTTTGCAGGCGCAGGCCAACCAGCGTGTAGCGCAACAACAGATGGACTTGATCGAGAGCATCGATAAGCAGACCCGGGCCAGTCTCCAGGTTGGCAGTGGAGATATTATCTCCGTGCAGGAAGTGCAGGCGCAGTTGGATGCGGCGCAGGCCGACCTGATTGCCGCCAACAATGCGGTCATCGTGGCGAAAAACCAGTTGCAGCGTCTGACGCACCAGCCCGTAGGGAACTTGGAGGACGTCACCTCGTTACAACCGACAGGTCCGCAGCCGGATACGATTGGGCCGTGGCTTGCGGCTGCGCTGAAAAATCAACCGTTGCTGCAGCAGGCAAAAGCCACCTTGAAGGTGTCCGAGCAAGAGGTGCAGTATGCCAAGCGGGCGCGTTGGCCCACGTTGACGTTGAGTGGCATCGGCCAGCACGCAGCGGGAACGCTGATTCCGCCGCTGGCCATCGACCAAATTGGCGGGTCGCTGAATTTGTCCATTCCTATTTATGAAGGCGGCGGTACGCGAGCGGGAATCCGCCAGGCCGAGGCGATTTCCAAGCTCAACCGGGCCAGCGTTGCCAACATTCAGGATCAGATCCAACTGGATACGCAAACTGCATTTCAAAATCTTCAGGACAGTGTTGCGCAGTTTCAGGCGATGCAGCAATCGGTCCATTCCGCCAAAGTATCGATGGATGGAACGCGGAAGGGCTATGAAATCGGCAGTCGCTCCATCATTGATCTGCTGACGGCAACGACCAACTATGCTGCGGCGCAGCGCAATTATTATCTGGCGCTGTACACGCAACTGGTGGCACGAACACAACTGAAGGCGGCTGCTGGCGACTTGACGCCCGCAGATATTGACGCCATCAACACTTTGCTGGAAAGCAGTCCTGCAAAGTAGCCAAGACGGATGTTTGCTGGGAGAGCATCTATGATTTCGATCCAGAAACGCGTTTCCATTCTGGTCCTTGTGCTTTTGCTTTTTGCTGCGGGCTTCTTGGGCAGGCGCTGGTACCTGGCGAAACAGGCTCCCAATGATTCCATCACGCTCTATGGCAACGTGGATATTCGCCAAGTGCAGCTAGCCTTTAATGACAGCGAGCGGATCGACAAGCTGCTGGTAGATGAAGGCAACGCCATTCACAGGGGCCAGCTCGTCGCACAACTGGTGCAGCAGCGTTTTCAGGATGCAGTGGCGCAGGCCCAGGCAAACATGGCTGCGCAGCAACAGGTGGTCGCGCGGCTGCTGGCAGGCAGCCGTCCGGAAGAAATCGCACAAGCGCGCGCCGATGTTGCCGCCGCGCAAGCGGACGTGGTTGCCGCGCAGGCCAATCTGTCCAATGCAGCGTTGCTGTATCACCGCCAGAAGACATTGGCACAGCAGCAGTATGTTTCCCTACAGATTCGTGACGATGCCGAACGCTCCTACCTTGCCGAACAGGCAGATTTGGCGGCTAAGAATCAGGTGTTGGTGGCCAAGCAGCAAGTGTTGCAACTCGCCGTTATTGGCCCGCGCAAAGAGGATATTGCCGCAGCCCAGGCTACGCTTCAATCCGACAAGGCGACGTTGGCCTTGGCGCAAAAAGAACTGGCGGATACGCAGCTCTATGCTCCTGCGGATGGCGTGATTCAGGATCGCATTTTGGAACCGGGCGATATGGTGACTCCACAGATGCCCGTGTTCACGTTGGCCTTGGACAATCCAGTCTGGGTGCGCGCCTATTTGCCGGAGCCGCAAATGGGGAAAGTCGCGCTGGGCATGCGCGCATGGATTGAGTCGGACAGTTTTCCCGGGCAACGATTTTCTGGCTGGATCGGTTTCATTTCTCCTGTGTCGGAATTTACGCCGAAGAACGTGGAAACCACGCAGCTCCGCTCGCAGCTTGTCTATCGCGTGCGGGTGTATGCCTGCAACCCCGGCCATCGTCTGCGCCTGGGAATGCCAGCGACTGTCGTGATCCCGCTCGCCAACAATCCTCCCCACGCAATCGACGCCCACCCATGCGAGAGCAACTGACATGGACGCAATTGTGGTTGCGAACCTGAGCAAATTTTTTGGCAAAGGATCGGCCAGCAGAGATGCGCTCAAGAACATCTCCCTGCAAATTCCCGCAGGCAGCATGACGGCGCTCATCGGTCCGGATGGCGCGGGCAAAACCACTCTGTTGCGCTTGCTGGCGGGGATTCTGAGGCCCAGTGCTGGAGAGATTCGCGTTCTCGGACATGCTTTGCCGAAGGAAGCCATCGCGCTGCAAAGCAAGATTGGCTACATGCCACAACGCTTTGGCCTCTATGAAGATTTAACGGTAGAAGAAAACCTGACGCTCTTTGCAGACCTGCACAGCATTCCCAAGCAGAAGCGAGAAGAGCGCTTCAATGAATTGCTGACCATGACGGCGCTAGGCCCGTTTCGCAAGCGGCTGGCAGGGCAGTTATCCGGAGGCATGAAGCAGAAGCTCGGCCTGGCCTGCACCTTGATCCATCCGCCGGAATTATTGTTGTTGGATGAAGCCAGCGTGGGTGTGGATCCCATTTCGCGCCGAGAGTTGTGGGGAATCATTCAGCAACAGGTTGCCGCGCAAAAGGTGACCGTTCTGCTGAGCACTGCGTATATGGATGAGGCGGAGCGTTGTGACCACGTCATTCTGTTGCATGAAGGAGAAATTCTGGCGCAGGGAAACCCGGCGCAACTTGCCGCATCCTTTCAGGGACACGCCTTTATTCTGGAAAATCTTCCCAATGCGCCGCGCCACTTGCAGGCACAGGTGGCTCGACTGCCGGGCGTGGTGGATACGGTGATTCTCGGTGAGGGGCTGCGCATTGTCATGCAGCAAGCTGCGCCGCCTGCACTGCCGGAGAATCTGGCTGGCTATGGAACATTAAAGCCAGTTCTAGCGCGGTTAGAGGATGCTTTTGTCAGCCTTCTGTTTCGCCGTATTGCGCATCATCCTATTCCGCTGCCAAAGCCGCAGGATACAAACGAAGACACCACAGCCGTTGTTGTGGTGAAGGAGCTTTTCCGCTTCTTCGGCACGTTTGCCGCAGTCAAGAATGTCAGCTTCTCGGTGCGCAGGGGAGAGATTTTTGGTTTGCTCGGAGCCAACGGTGCAGGGAAATCCACGACCTTCCGCATGCTCTGCGGGCTGCTGCCATCTTCGGCGGGAACGCTGCGCGTTGTCGGCGTCGATTTGCGCACAGCGCCCGCCGCCGCTCGATCGCACATCGGTTACGTTTCGCAAAAATTCTCACTGTACGGAGCATTGAGCGTGCAGCAGAATTTATCGTTTTTCTCGGCTGCCTATGGATTGCAAAAGCAGAACCGAAACGAACGAATCGCCTGGGCGCTGGAAGAGCTGGAACTGAAAGATTACGCCACGATGAATGCTGGAGATCTGCCGCTTGGATACAAGCAGCGACTGGCGCTGGCCTGTGCGCTGATGCATAGGCCCAGCATTCTCTTTCTGGACGAACCTACTTCTGGCGTCGATCCGCTGGCGCGGCGCGAATTCTGGGCGCGCGTGAATGCTCTGGCAGAGGGCGGTACGACCTGCTTGGTCACCACGCATTTTATGGAAGAAGCGGAGTACTGTGACCACTTGGTGCTGATGTCGCTTGGCGAAGTTCTGGCGCAAGGGTCTCCCTTGGAAATCAAAGCCAAGGTGCGCAGCAACGATCATCCCAATCCCAGCATGGAAGATGCTTTTATTGCCCTGATTGAAGAGCATGAGCAGGCGAGTCGGAGGGCGTCATGAAGACCATGCGACTGGTCGGTCTGATGCGAAAAGAAGTGTATGAGATTGTGCGCGATCCTTCCAGCATCGCCATTGCCTTTGTGCTGCCGTTGGTGTTGCTGCTGATCTTCGGCTATGGTGTCTCGCTCGATGCTCGTCGCATCCAGATGGCGGAGGTCGTCGAGCATCCCACGCAGCTTACCGCTTCGTTTCTGGCGGAACTGCAACGCTCACCTTGGTTTCGACCTATTCTCTATCCCGATCCTGCGTCGGCAGAACGGGCGCTGATGCAGGGGCGGGCTAATGCCATCCTGCGGCTGCGCAGCGACTTTACGCGCCAGTCCTACAGTACCGGCAGTGCGCCCATTCAACTCACGGTGAATGGCGTCGACGCCAATCAGGCACGCATAATCGAAAACTACGTCAATAGCACGTGGCTGCTTTGGTTGCAGCAGCAAGCAACGCGGCAAGGTACCCATCTGGAAACGCCGGTTGTGGCCGACGCGCGTGTCTGGTTCAATCCCTCACTGCGGAGTCGCGACTATCTGGTTCCCGGATTGATTGCCATTCTGATGACACTGATCGGCGCCTTGTTGACGGCGCTGGTGGTCGCGCGGGAGTGGGAGCGCGGCACCATGGAAGGAATCATGGTGACGCCGGTTGCACAGGTGGAAATTTTACTTGGCAAGCTGATTCCATATTTTGCCATGGGCCTGGGGGGAATGGCGCTGTCGACCGCCATGGCTGTCTTTTTATTCGGCGTCCCGTTGCGTGGATCGCTGTTGGTTCTTTTCGGTACGGCGGCACTGTTTCTATTGACGGCCCTGGGCATGGGACTCGTTATCTCCGTACTGGCACGCAGCCAATTTGTCGCCGCGATGATTGCCATTGTCACCACGTTTCTACCCGCATTTATCCTGTCCGGCTTTATTTTTGATATTCGTTCCATGCCGCAAGCCATCCAGCTACTGACCCACATTGTTGCAGCGCGATATTTTGTGGCCATTCTGCAAAGCTCATTTCTGGCTGGCGATGTCTGGCCGGTCGTGCTGCGCAACATCTTCGGCATGGGCATTCTGTGCGTGGTATTCCTCACTATTGCTCTGCTGCGTTTTCGCAAGAGGCTGGATTGATGCGCGGGATACTACAACGCGTCCTGGCTCTTACCGTCAAGGAGCTGCTGGCTCTGTTGCGCGATGCTGCCAGCCGTGCCGTATTGATTGGGCCGCCAATCATTCAACTGCTGGTCTTTGGCTATGCCGCCACCTTCGACTTGAAACATGTACCCTTTGTTGTCTATAACCAAGACCAAGGAAAATTATCGCGCGATTTCATTGCCAGCTTCGAAGGCTCTCCCAGCTTCCATCTGATCCGTATTGTTCTTAATCAGAATGAACTTGGCCGCGCTATCGACAATCAGTCTGCGCTCATGGCCATGGATATTGGCCCCAATTTCACCTCGGACATCGAGCGAGGACGAGCGACACATGTTCAGCTAATTTTCGACGGCAGGGATTCCAACACTGCCGCGCTGGCGATGGGATATGCGCAGTCCATTGTGACCACATTCAATCAAACGCAAGTTGCAATTCTTGGCCGAAAATCCCCATCGACCGTGCTGCTGGAGCGTGCTTGGTTCAACCCGAATCTCGATTCGCGATGGTTCATCGTGCCCGGGATCTGCGGCATTCTGACGCTGTTGGTGAGCATGTTAACGACCGGATTGTCCGTTGCGCGTGAACGTGAGATGGGAACGTTCGATCAGCTGCTTGTTACTCCGCTGCGTCCCACGGAAATTCTTTTGGGCAAGGCATTGCCTGGATTTATTGTTGGTTTTGCCGAGGGTACCTTTATCGTTCTAATGTCCATCGTTTGGTTTCACGTCCCGTTTACTGGCAGCGTTCTGGGACTCTACGTGGGCCTATTCTGTTTTTTGTTGGCAACGGTTGGAATCGGACTGATGATTTCCTCGCTAGCCGTGACGCAACAACAAGGCTTGCTGGGCGTATTTCTTTTCATGGTTCCCGCCATTGTTCTTTCCGGTTTCGCCACTCCGATCGCCAACATGCCTAGGATTGTGCAGTACTGTACGCTGCTCGATCCGCTGCGATATTTTTTGATTGTTTTGCGCGGCAGTTTTCTTGAAGGCGCGGGAGCGTCGCTTTTCTGGCCACAATATTGGCCTCTTGCCGTCCTTGGCCTTGTCAGCATGATTGTCGCCAGCAAGCTTTTTCGCCGCCGACTTACATGAGCAGGGACGAGCCTGCATTCACCTGTTCATGCCAACTTCGTTCATGGTGCGCGAACGAAGTTTGTAGAAATTAAGAATACGCTCCAGCATATTGATGGAGCAGCGAGAGTCGCACGCGTTGGGATGGAGTATAACAATTGGGGTTGGGCGCTTATGCCAGAATTGGCAACGAACGCATATCGGATTATTCCCTGAGATGGATGCGGAGCTACTAGTGGAGGTTTTATGGATAGGCTGCTGCTCGATCGAATCCAATTCGCTTTCACGATCACCTACCACTATCTGTTTCCCCAGCTAACAATGGGGTTGGCGTTGTTGATCGTAGTTTTGAAGTGGATTGCGTTGCGAAAAAACGATGAACGCTATAACCAGGCAGCAAGATTCTGGGCGAAGATATTTGCAGTCAACTTTGTCCTTGGCGTTGTCACAGGTATTCCGATGGAGTTTCAGTTTGGCACCAATTGGTCAGAGTTTTCGCGTCAGACCGGAGGCGTGATTGGACAGCCGTTGGCAATGGAAGGCGTGTTTTCTTTCTTTCTGGAGTCGACATTTCTCGGCCTATTTTTATTTGGAGAAAAGAGGATTTCCAGGCTGGCGCATTTTGGCGCAGCATTTATGGTCTGGCTGGGTTCTTGGATTTCCGGTTTTTTCATTATTGTCACAGATGCTTGGATGCAGCATCCGGTTGCGTACCATGTGTTGCCGAATGGAACCTATGAGGTTGCCAGTTTCCGTGGGCTGCTCTTGAATCCATGGGCCTGGATCCAGTATGCCCATAACATGTGCGGTGCCGTGGTTACGGGAGCCTTTGTTATGGCTGCGACCGGAGCCTTTTACCTGCTGGACAAGCGAGAGGTCGAATTTGGAAAGCTCTTTCTAAAGGTCGGAGTTATTGCGGGACTCCTTTCGTGCCTTGTGCAGATTTTTCCCACCGGCGATATTCATGGACGCTATGTGGCCAAGCATCAGCCCGCTGCCATGGCAGGAATGGAAGGCTTGTTTCACTCAGAAATGGGTGCGCCCATCGTGCTGATGGGACAACCCAATATGGAGCAGCAGAAGATTGATAATCCACTGGCCGTAAACAAAGTGTTGAGTTTCCTGATCTACGGAACAACCAGGGCAGAGGTCCAGGGTCTTGATCATTTTCCACGCGATCAATGGCCGACGACGCTGCCGCTTCTCTACTACAGCTATCACATCATGGCTGGGCTGGGAACATGGTTTGCGCTGCTGATGGTGGTTGCCGTGTTCTTGCTGTGGCGCGGCAAGCTATACACAACACGCTGGGTGTTGTGGCCGATTCTTTTAAGTTTTCCTTTGCCATACATCGCCAATACTGCTGGATGGATGACGGCAGAGATTGGACGGCAACCTTGGCTTGTCTATGGCCTACTGCGAACAGCTGCCGGATACTCTCCGCATGTGTCGTCCGGTAACAGCTTGTTTACGCTGCTCGGATTTCTTGGCATGTATTCGGTGCTGTCGATTCTCTGGGTGGTGATTGTCTATCGCGTCATTCAGCAGGGACCGAACATGCCGAAAAATAATAACGAGACGCTAGCGGCGTAGGGGAGACGAGCAATGATCGGAGCAGTGTGGTTCTGGATTGTGGCAGGAATGCTGGCAGCCTATGTTGTGCTGGACGGCTTTGATCTCGGCGTGGGAATCCTGCTTCCGTTTCTAGCGCGCTCTGAGTACGATCGCAGGCAGGTGCTGCGTTCCATCGGACCCGTGTGGGATGGGAATGAAGTTTGGCTGCTTGCCGGTGGAGGGACACTGTTCTTCGCCTTCCCGCTGCTCTATGCGTCAGCATTTAGCGGCTTCTATTTGCCTCTCATGATCGTGCTATGGTTGCTGATCCTGCGCGGCCTTGGCATTGAACTGCGATCGCAAGTAGAGAGTGAGGTCTGGCGTAGTTTTTTCGATGGCATTTTCGTCTTGTCGAGCAGTTTGCTCGCCATCTTTTATGGGGCTGCGCTCGCAAATGTGATCCGCGGCGTACCAATAGGAACAGATCGCTATTTTTTTCTGCCGCTGTGGACAAATTGGCAGACGGGAGTCTCCCCAGGCATCTTGGATTGGTATACCGTTCTTGGAGGAGTGGTTGCGCTCGTTGCTTTGGCGCACCACGGCGCACTCTGGCTGGCATATAAGTGCCAAGGGGACTTGGAAGTGCGAGCCAGTAAGATTGCCAAGCGCTTATTCCCAGTGCTGGTTGCAATTACCTTGGTGAGTCTGCCGGCAACAGTCATAGCTCGACCGAATTCTCTTGCCAGCTATCAGCAGCACCCAGTACTATTCATCGTTCCTGTATTGGTTCTGGTTGCGCTGATTGCGATTGCGATCTTGCGCGCTCGAAAGCAATCTCTGTATTCCTTTCTTGCTTCAAGCTTGTATCTGGCAGTTATGTTAGTAGGAGCTGCGGCTGGACTCTACCCAGTGCTGCTCCCATCCACCAACCCAGCCGTGAAGGATATTACCGTTGCCGAGGCTCTCTCCGGTTCGTATCCTATTCACGTTGGCCTTATCTGGTGGACCTTTGGGATATTTTTGGCCGTGCTCTATTTCACGGTTTCCTATTGGCTTTTCCGCGGCAAAGTCTCATCCGATGCTGGGTATGATCACGAATAGAATCGAATTGCAATGGGTTTTTTAACTTCAGTTCGTCAAACTATGGCGTGTTCACACTGTCTGAGAGCTTCGACGATGAGTGCGTAGTTAAGGAATCCGCTGAACAGAACGTCGAGTTTCTCGAAGCGCGAAAAGATTCTACGGAAGCCCTTGAGCCTTCGAAGCAATCGTTCGATCTCGTTGCGTTTTTTGTAAAAGGCGCGGTCGTACTCCCTGGAATCGAGGCGGTTGCATTTAGGTGGAACCATAGGAACTATGCCCAGTTCGAGCAGAAGTTGCCGCGTCTGATCGCCCTCATACGCGCGATCCATCAGCATGGGCAGGCCTTCCGGCATCCGCGGCAACTCCCATAGCAAAGCGCTTCCTTCGGGCGCATCGTGCGTTACCCGGCGACAGAGCGAAGGCTATGACCGTCCGAGCATCCGCGGCAACCATGTGCACCTTGGTGTTCCATTCGCCGCGACTCTTTCCAGTGGGTTGCGGCCCGTTTTTTTAGAGCGCCCGTGCCGTCGGGATGCACCTTGATTGTGGTCGAGTCCAAAGACGCGGCTTCGAGCTGGATGCGCACGATCTGCTCGATCTGCAATTTCTCAAACACACGATCCAGTACGCCAGTCT
>DAHWKP010000004.1:0-2910 GCA_027343585.1 Acidobacteriaceae bacterium | reverse complement strand
AATTGCGTCTTGCAAAGCACGCTCCAATTGCGGACGCACGCGCTCCAACATCATTTGCTTGGTGGCCCGCAATGCCTGCGGACTATTTTGCAGCAACGTCTGCGCCAATGCTTGCGCGCGCGGCAACAGCGCCTCCGGCTCCACAACTTCGTTCACCAGTCCCATGCGCTGCGCCTCTTCGGCAGCAATTAAACGTCCCGTGAGCAACAGGTCGCGCGCATTTTTTTCTCCCGTTTGCAGCGCCAAAAATGTGGAGACCATCGCCGGAATAAATCCGATGCGCACCTCCGTGTAGCCAAACTGCGCGCCGCGTGCGGCCAGCGTCAGGTCGCAAAGCGTGGCCAGTCCCATGCCCCCGGCCAGTGCCGGGCCATGCACGGCGGCGATGGTGGGAATCGGCAGCTCATACAGCGCGCGAAAAAGACGGATCATGCGCTCAGCATCCGTAGCGTGCTCGGCTGAGGATTTCTGGCTCAACGCGCGCAGATGCTCAATGTCCAGCCCCGCGCAAAAAGCCGCACCTGCACCGGTCAGCAACAGCACGCAGGCCGTGCGCTGCGCCGCCGCGTCCAAGACGTGCAGCAGTTCGTCCATCATCGCCGGGTTCAGCGCATTGCGCCGCTCAGGCCGATGCAGCGTCACCGTCAGCACCGCTGCGGCCTCTTCCACGCGCAACGTTTCGAAATTCTTCATCGCACCCTCGTCACTGCCTTCCATCCTTGCTGCCGTAGCGCGTGGCAATGGCCTCCGCCGCAGAGAGCAATCCATCGAGCGGCATCAGCCGCGGCACATCGGCTCCAGCCTGCCGCAACACATCCAGCGCTTTCTCCGTCGCAATGTTGCCCAGCAGAGCATCCTGCGCAAACGGGCATCCGCCCAGGCCACGCAGGCTCATATCGAATCGCCTGCATCCGGCCTGATACGCCGCGAGCACCTTGCCCTCTGTCTCCGCTGGGCGCGCATGCAAATGCACGCCGATCTCCACATCAGGATGCGCAGCAATCGCCGCGCCGGTTACGCTGCGAATCCGTTCTGCATCCGCAATGCCTACGGTATCGGCCAGCGAAATCTGGCGCACGCCCATCTCAGCCAGCAAGCCGCAGGCTTCGATCACTTCCTCCACATTCCACGCATCGCCATAGGGATTGCCGAAGGCCATCGAAATATAAACCGCAACCTCCATGCCCGCGCGATAGGCCGTTTCGCTGATGGCATCCAGCGCGTCCAGCGCTTCTTCGGGCGTCTGCTTCTGGTTGCGCGCTAAAAAGGTCGGCGCAATGGAATACGGAAATCCCAACGTGCGCACGGCCTCAGTGGCGGCGGCGCGTTCGGCTCCCTTGTCATTGACCACCACGCCGATGATCTCCACATCGTCCGGCGGATCCAGCCAGGCCAGCACCTGTTCAGCGTCGGCCATCTGCGGCACGGCCTTGGGAGAAACAAATGACACCGCATCAATATGGCGAAAGCCTGCGGCGACCAGCGTGCGCAAATAGTCGGCCTTGATCTCCGCGGGAATCACTCCGGGCAATCCCTGCCAGGCATCGCGTGGACATTCGATAATTTTTATGCTCTCAGTTTTTGTGCTCACTAGGTTTGCAGTATACCGGGATGGAACCGTGGCATCTCAGGATTCAGCGCCGCGCATTCCAGCGCCGTGATCAGCACCTCGCGCGTTTTTCTGGGATCAATGATCGCATCCACCCATAGCCGCGCCGCTGCGTAGCGCGCGTCGGATTGCGCATCGTACGTGGCCTGCATGGAGGCCAGCAGCTCCTGCTTCTCTGCCTCGCTCAACCGCTGGCCCGCACGCAACAACTGCTGCACTTTAATTTCCACCAAAGTGTTGGCCGCCGCCGTGCCGCTCATCACAGCGCAGCGTGCCGTGGGCCAGGCGAAGATGAAGCGCGGATCGTAGGCCTTGCCGCACATTGCGTAATTGCCTGCGCCATAGGAACCGCCAAGAATCACGGTAACTTTGGGCACCACGCTGTTGGCCACGGCTGCCACCATCTTGGCGCCAGAACGAATGATGCCGCCCGCCTCAGCGTCGCGGCCCACCATGAAGCCATTCACATCCTGCAAAAATAGCAGCGGCACGCGGCTTTGGTTGCAATCCATGATGAAGCGCGCGGCCTTGTCTGCGGACTCACTGTAGAGCACGCCGCCAAACTGCATCCGGCTTTGGCCATCCGGCCCCATCTGCTGCTGGTGCATCTTTTGATTGGCCACAATGCCCACGGCCCAGCCGCCAATGCGCGCGTAGCCGCAGAGTACGGTCGCGCCGTACTCCGGCCGATATTCGTCGAAGCGCGAACCGTCCACAATGCGCGCAATCACGGCGTGCATGTCATACGCATTGCCGGGGATTTTTTCTGGAGCCGGATGCAGCAACCCCAGCAAATCTTCTGCCGGATACAGCGGTGCATCGCGCAGCGGGTCGAATGGTATGCGATCGAAGGCTGGAGCCGGAGCAGCGCCCAATCGACCCACCAACGAACGCAACCGCGCCAGGCAAAGCTGCTCATTCGGCTCTTTGAAGTCCACCGTTCCCGAGATGGCCGCGTGCATCGACGCACCGCCCAACTCCTCTGCGCTGGACTTTTGCCCAATGGCCGCCTGCACCAGCGCAGGCCCGGCGAGAAACAGTCCGCTGCCTTCGGTCATCAGCACGTGGTCGGTCATCACCGGCAAGTACGCTCCGCCCGCCACACACATGCCCAGGATCGCCGTGATCTGCGGAATGCCCCGGGCCGACAACACCGCATTGTTGCGAAAGACGCGGCCAAAATCATCTTGATCGGGAAAGACATCCTCTTGCAACGGCAAAAAGACGCCGGAGGAATCGACCAAATAAAGAACGGGAATATGATTTTCCAGCGCAATGTGCTGCGCGCGCAAAACTTTTTT
>DAHWKP010000078.1:0-16680 GCA_027343585.1 Acidobacteriaceae bacterium | reverse complement strand
ATGCAAATCTCCAAGCTCCTCCCTCGGATGCTGGTGCTCGCGCTCCTGCTCACTCCGCTGGCAGCAAAGGCGCAGATCGCTGGTCTCTACGCCGATTTCAGTACCACCTCCCTCAGCAGCTCCGGCAGCCCGCGCTTCAACGGCGGCACGCTCGGCTTTTATGACGAAGTCGCCCTCAAGCATTCCTTCTCTGGGTTGCGCATCGGCGGCGACGCACGGTTTTCTGTGGAACATGCCTCGCAATATGGTGTCTCCTTGGGATATGACACCTTTGTTCTTGGCCCAGAGGTTTCCTTAAAGACCGATATCACCCGCTTGCGCCCTTATGCCGAGGTGCTCTTCGGCGGTGCGCGGGCCAGCGCCTACTATTCAGGCGGCTTTCAAGGATACATCCCAGGCACCAACGACTTCTTAAGCAAGAACTACGGATTGATTGCTTTTGCGGGCGGTGCCGATGTCAATTTAGTTCCCCACTTGGCTTGGCGCGTCGTTGAAGCCGAGTATGGAAAATTTAACGGCATCAGCTCCGTCACCATCAGCTCTGGCATCGTGCTACGCCTCCAGTAACAGAAGCTAGAAACAAATTTTCAGGCTGCAAGGACGCAACTTTGGCCCCTGCAGCCTGCGTAGTCCAGCCAAACGCAAATCCGCTGCAGTACAAAATTCATACCCAAGCTACGGAGTTGCTTCCAGCGCTCCGCGCTTCCTGCCATCGCACACCGTACAATAGATGTAGATTCAGCAACTGCGCGGCCAACGGCAGATCCTCACGATCCCCGGCAACAGCGCGAATGCTTGCGCGAATCATTTCCAAGGGAGTACATACCGCATGGCACACATGGTCTTCTGTGCGAAATACAAGCAGCAACTGGAGGGCCTCGACGAGCCGCCCTTCGACACCGATTTCGGCAACAAAATCTACGCCACCGTCTCGAAAAAAGCCTGGGGCGAATGGGTCGAGCACCAGAAGATGCTCTTGAACGAATACCGCCTGCAGCCTTGGACGCCCGCCGCACAGGAGTTCCTGGTCGAGCAAATGCAGCACTTCTTCTTTGGCGAAGGCGCGAGCCTGCCTAAGGAATTCGTTCCCCCAACGCAGTAAATCCGCACGCATGGGAACCGTGTAAAATACAACTACCCCTGCCTGCACATTGCATGCAAACCGTCGGGACGTGGCTCAGCCTGGTAGAGCACTCGCTTGGGGTGCGAGGGGTCGGCAGTTCAAATCTGCCCGTCCCGACCATTATAATCAATTACTTACAGAATTTCTTTTCAGCGCGCCGCTGAAAATGTGGGGAGATTTGTGGGGACCCCGATGCAATTTCGCGTTTTGAGTCCCCACGCGCGGTCTATTGGACTGGCTGCGCAGCCAGCGCATCCAGCGACTCAACCGCACGCCGCTTCGCCTCAAGCCGCACATGGCTGTAATGCTCCAGCATCTTGCGGCTGAGATGGCCGCTTATCGCCTGAATGGTGGCATCAGGTGTTTGAGTCTGCGCAAGAGCCGAGATGAAGTGGTGGCGTAGATCGTGAATCCGGCACTCGACACCAGCCTGTTTTTTCGCTGTCCTCCACGCCCGCGTCCACGCGCCCAGCGGTTTGCCTGGGTCCACATCGTAGGCCGTCATAATGCCTGCGTCTGGTGCGCCCGCGCCTTTGAACATGAGCTTCTCTGTGGGAAACATGTAGTCTCCAGGCTTAGCGTCCAGCCAGCGTCCCTTCCACTCCTTGAACGCTTCCAGCGCGGCGCGATTCAACGGAACGATGCGGCCTTCGCTGCCCTCCGTCTTTGCCTTGCCGACTTGAAACTCAGCCTTGAGAAAATCAACCTGGTGCCACCTCGCGCGGCGCAGCTCTGCATTCCGCAAGCCCGTATTGCAGTAAATCACCACCGCCGTATATAGGCCCGGCTGTGGACTCTTGCGGCAAGCGTCTAACAGCCGCGTCTCTTCATCCGGCGTCAACGCCTTCCCAATATCGCGGCGCTCCGGCAGCATCCGCACATCTTGCGAGATTGCGCCCCACAGCCGCGCCGCCTTCATCATCATGCGGAGTGTTGATACTTCCATGTTGATCGTCCGGTTCGACGCGCCCTGTGTCTGGCGGATGCCCTGATACTTCCCGATGTGCTGAGGCGTAATGTCGGCAAGCAGCATCGATCCGAAATACTCAGTCAGATGCTTCAGATTGAATTCCTGAATGGAGATGTTCGACTTGCTCCACCGCGCCCGATTCGCGGCCATCCATTCCCGCGCTGCAACGGGAAAGAGTACCGGGCGGCGTGCCGCACGAACGCCGTTTGCAGACTCTTCCAATTCCCGTCTGCGCTGGCGCTCTGCCTTGATTGCCAGAGTCTTTGACTCGCTGCCCGTAGACTCACGGATGCGCTGCCCATGAAAGACAAACTCGTACCACCAGATTTCACCACGCTTGAAGACGGCCATATCAGTTCTCCTTTCGCGTTGCCTTAGTTTTCTTGAGCGCATCCTTCCGCTCTTTCAATTCGGCCAGCAAGCCTTTCTTGCGCTGTACGGCCTGCTCCAACCTTTCCCGTTCAGCCTTAGTGAGCGGGCGCTGAATGGCGCGATAACGGGCGATGCGAT
The DNA here is from genome assembly GCA_027343585.1 of Acidobacteriaceae bacterium. Lineage (GTDB taxonomy): Bacteria > Acidobacteriota > Terriglobia > Terriglobales > Acidobacteriaceae > JAJZCX01. The sequence goes on along the minus strand of DAHWKP010000078.1, from coordinate 14,077 downwards.
TCTTGAGCGTTGGCAGGTTGAAATTCTCAATCCGCCAGCACCGCTCGCGGAGCATTGCCCGTTCTGTGATTCGGCGGTGCCTCACGCACCATTCCCTGTTGGAGCGCGCGGCATAGAACCATTCTTGGCAGCGCGGACACTGCCTTAACCTTCCAAGCAATCCAGCGGTGTAAGCGCGCCAGAAATGGAATATAGCGTAGCTTCTATCGCCGTTTGGGTATAAGTCCAGCTTTCCATCCCCGATGCGAGTGAACATCGATAGCGGCGCGGCAAAGTACATGGCGGCGTCCTTCGGCGGCAGTTCCTTGCTCGGATTGCCCTGCATGTAGTGAATGGCTTCAGCCACGGCTTGGCGGCCCCTAGCGTCCGTTGACTTGGTTAGCCACTCTGCCAGCAAAGGTCCCGACGATTTCTGTAATGCACGTTCATTTGCATTTTTCATGTATTGCTATTTTCGTTGCCATGCGAAGGAAATGCAAGGAAAATCGGATACATGAGGGAAGACGGTAACAAACTCCTTTCGGTGCGAGACGCCGCTGTCCGGTTGGGCATCTCGTATAAAACCGCGTGGAATTGGGTCTACGAGCGCAAGATTCCTGTGACCAGAATTTCGCGCTGTGTGCGCATCCCCGCAGATGCCCTGGAGCGAATGATCGATGAACACACGATCCCGGCTCGCCCGGAGGCGCAGTGAGCGTGCTCCCGCCGGAGATAGTCGCTGCAATCGCGCGTGGATGGCGTCTCCACCCGCTCAAGCCGCGCTCGAAACAGCCTTGTCTGCGAGACTGGCAGCATCGCGCCACATCCGATCTTGGACAGATTGAAGCGTGGACGCGGCAGTTTCCCGGATGCAACTGGGGAGCCGTTGCCGGTCCTGAGTCCGGTTTCTTTGCCGTCGATGTGGACGATCCCGCTGCAATGCAAAGGTTGGAAGATGAACACGGGCCGATCCCCGAAGGTCTGTGCAACGTCACATCGAAGGGCTATCAACTCATCTACGGATGGCCCCACGATGCGGAGGTGCGCCCCGCCACGAATCGGCCCTGCCAGGGCATCGACGTTCGCGGGCGAGACTCCTACATTGTGATCCCGCCGAGCGTTCATCCGAGCGGCCACGTCTACCGCTACTCAGACGATTCTCTGCCCATTCCGCCATGTCCAGCGTGGTTGCTGGCCCTCATTCTCAACCATCCGCAAGCGGGCGCACAGGACCGGCAAAGCGCACCAGCGGCGGGCGCAGTAGCGAGTAAGCCAATTGGCGAGGGCGGGCGGACGAATCACCTTGTTTCCCTTGCCGGAACAATGAACAAGCGGGGCATGGACCCCGCCGCTATCGAAGCGGCCTTACTCGCTGAGAATGTAGCAAAGTGCTCCCCACCGTTGACGGACGGGAAAGTGCGAGCCATCGCGCAAGCTATCCCCGCCTGCTATCCGAATCCGGCAGATGAAGGGCGAGCGAACGGCTTCCGGCTTGAGCGGCTGGGTGACTTGCTCGCAAAACCAGAAGTTCCGCCCGATTATCTGGTAGACGGGCTGCTCGTGCGCGGCACGGTTTCTGCCTTAGTCGCAAAGCCAAAGGTTGGCAAGAGCACACTTGCCAGATTGCTTTGTCTTGCAGTCGCTACCGGAAAGGAATTTCTTGGCCGGAGTACCAGACAAGGCGCTTGCATCTATCTGGCGTTGGAAGAGCGCAAAGAAGAAATTACGGCGGACTTCCGAGCAATGGGAGCGGGTGGGACAGAGGCAATCGACATTCACGCGGATACAGCACCAGCGGGAGCTATTTCTGCTCTGGTGGACCTTGTTCGCAATCAACTTCCGGCGCTGGTGGTCATCGATCCGCTTTTCCGATTTGCTCACATCCGCGATGAAAAAGCCTATGCGGAAGTCTACGCGGCCCTGGGTCCGCTCATTGACGCCGCGCGCGAAACCGGCACACACATTCTCGTTACGCATCACAGCGGCAAGGCCCAGAAAGCGGACGCCATTGACAGCCCGTTGGGGAGCACAGCCTTAGGCGGGGCAGTCAGCACGCTGATTGTACTCAAGCGTTCCGACTCTTACCGGAGCGTTCAAACCATACAGAGGATTGGCGCAGACATGCCGGAGACTGTCCTATCGTTCGACTCTGCAACGCACCGGCTCTCGATTGGCGGCATACGCGCCGAAGCCGACCGGCAAGCGGTTGAACGCGAGATTGTCGAATACCTGAAAGTAGTGGGTGAAAGCGGAGAACCGGAGATTGTCGCGCATGTGGAAGGCGCAAACGCCGTGAAGCGCAAGGCGCTCCGCTCGCTGGTGGAAAGAAGTCAAGTTGAACGCGCCGGGACGGGCAAGAAGGGCAGCCCATTCAAATACTCGTTTGCTTGTACGGAGCCTGTATCGCGTACAAGCGTACAAGAATCCGAGAATCACGCTCACACCCGCATAAATACTGAAGGAATGCTTGTACGCGGAAACTCGGAAACGGATGCGGCAAGAATGTTTGTACAAGGGGTGCTCGATAGCGAGTGCGGGGGCTTGCTCCAGTGAAGACGTGCGCCATCTGCAACCATCCGCACCGCGCGGAAATTGACCGGCTGCTGGTGGAGAAAATCTCTCTCCGGGACATTGCGGGACAAACCGGGACAACGCGGAGCGCATTGCACCGCCACACGCAACACATCCCCGGCGCGCTGGTGGCCGCGAAAGAGGCTTGCAAAGTAGCCGACGCTGGAACGTTGCTCGATAGAGTGCAAGGTCTGACGGCTCAGGCAATCTCCATTCTGGACGCTGCGAAGGCTGACGGCAAGCACCAGACGGCTCTGGCAGCCATTCGAGAGGTACGAGGCTGCCTGGAGTTGCTCGGCAAGGTCAACGGGGAGCTAAGGACAAGCGCCAGCGCAATTGCGGTTGCGAACGCTGCGCAACGGCCAGGGGTTTCGTTACAGGACTTGACAGACGAGGAAATCATGGGAGTCATCGTTCGCGGGCGGGTGCCCGCCTCTGCACGGTACCTCACGGACGGTCAGATCAGCGCCCTCATCGTTAGCGGATTGACGGACGATCAGCTTGAAGCAATCATTGCTCTTGGCAAGAGCGAAGGGGAGATTACTTCGATTCCCGCTGGTGCGGAAAGGAAGGCTGAGGATTGAAGCCGGGCGCGGGCGGCTGGGTGTAAACTTGCGCCGTATAGGAAGCCATGATGGGATGGTTTGACAGGTGGTTGAAGCGGAAGCCGCTTTCATCGCCGCAGAAATCGATAGCGGAAGCGCAATTGGCCCCGGCCAACTGGGTAAGCAGCCAGCCACATCTGGCCCTGCTCGAAAAGTTTCTATCGGCGCGTGAAGTCAAAGACTGGTTTCTGGAGTGGTGGGCACCAGTGTTCGGAACAGATACCCAGCGCGTTATCGATGGGCTGATTGCGCATGGAGCACTGGAGCTTGCGCCCACAGTAGCAGACCTCAAGTTGATGTTGTCATCGCGCGGCTTAAAGGTTAGCGGCAAAAAAACAGAGCTTATTCAACGACTACTCGAAGCCGATCCGAAGGGCATGGAAGTACAGTATGCGCATCGAATGATCCTGCGATGCACGCCTGCGGCAAGTCAGGCAGTTTCAAGGTGGAAAGCTGAATGCGAGAAGGCTTATGAGACAGCGGCGGACAACGTGATCGCTGCGCTCCAAAAGCGGCATTTCAAAGAGGTAATTCGGACCGCTGATGCGTACCGCAAGAACAAATTTAAACGCCCAATCCCTCCTGGAGCGGAGGCCATGATAATAACGCCCGCGCCGCGCCCGATAGAAGAACGTGCAAAGGAGCTTGCCATGGTTTTCACCATGCGCCCGAAAATTCTGAACGAACTGCAACCGGAGCAATGGGAAGGTCTCTATCTCAATTACGCAATAGGGGAATTGCTTGGACGTACAGCGCCGGAAAAATGTATGCCTGGATTCACAGTTTCCAATTTTAGCAAGCCTTTCTGGCGCTATACGGAAGAAGACGATGACGACGACGGCGAAGACAATGCCCCTGAAACACCAGAAAATTGTGTGCCGCGATCCATGCGTATTAACGCCATGAATTCGGCAACGGCTACGCAAATGCTGAGTTCTTATGTCAAACACCAAAGCGATCTTGCACGAATGCGTGAATTGGGGATTAAGAAGGCCAAGATAATCGGGATTGGCGGTTGCGAGGCGTGCGCGGCGCTGAATAACAAAACCTTCCTTCTCGACGAACTGCCAGAACTTCCCTACGAAAAATGTACATGCGATGTTGGATGCCGATGTATGACAAGATCAGTCTTGCCCTGGACGAAAGCTTAAACCCGATATTGCAGGGCAGCGCCGCCGCATTTGCCCCAGGACGCGCCCGCGAGTGAGTGGTGATGGTTTCCTATGCCGGATTCGGGGGAGGGGGACTGTGGGGACTTTTGTGGGGACCCTCAAAGGAAAATGAAGGTAAACCGAGGGAACAGGCTTTTCCTGAAAGCGTGCTGAAAGGCGCATGAATACAGGCGAAAACGTAAGCCAGAGGCAACGAGGGTAAACGGGCGAAAATATAGGTTTTACGCTTGGGGTGCGAGGGGTCGGCAGTTCAAATCTGCCCGTCCCGACCATTATTTCTTCGCGCAAATCCTTTTCCTAGAAAATATGCGCTACCATAGCCAAGGCAGGCGGCTGGACGGTCGCTGCCGGTGGGCCGCAAGGCTGCGCCGGGAGAGGAAAGTCCGAACTCCGCAGGGCAGTGTGCCGGATAACGTCCGGGACTGGAGCGTCAAGGCTCCGGGACGGCAAGTGCCACAGAAAACAAACCGCCTCGTTTGCAAAAGCGGGGTAAGGGTGAAACGGTGCGGTAAGAGCGCACCGCGTGCGTTGTAAGACGCATGGCAGGGTAAACCCCACACGGAGCAAGACCAAATAGGCGGGAATGTTGCAGCGCAAGCTGCAGCGGCGCACCGGCCCGGCGCGCCAAACCCGCGGGTAGGTCGCTGAGGAGCGCGCGCAGCAATGCGCCGCCTAGAGGAATGACCGTCCTCGACAGAATTCGGCTTACAGGCCGCCTGCTGAAGAATGATGGCCCCGCGCGAGCAGACTCGTTCGGGGCCACTTTATTGCAGAACGGATGGTTTGCGGCTATAGATGCGGTAGCTATAGGGCTGTCGGGGATTGCTCCACCAACGCACAGCGGCAGAAGGTGTTCGCTGCACGGCGAGAACATAGTTCGCGTTCAAGTACTGCTCGAACTGCGGCCAGAGGTGCAGTTTGTTGAAATCGCTGGCATTGTTCACGCAGAGCTGGTTGGTGACTACGAAGATGGAAGGCGGTTTGTTTTGAATTGCATCCCAAAATTGTCTGCGCAAAGCTGTTTGTATTGGACTGGGATTCGGAGCGAAAAGGTAACAATCATAAAGGAAGCCCGTGCTTTGCACTATTTGCATTTGGTAGAGCGTATTGATGCATCCTGCGGTGGTATCTAAACACTGCACGTGTCCAGAGAGTTGTGGCACAGGTAGCTCCTGCAGATCCCGCTGCAGCAGTGAAAAAAACTCCTGATTGTTCGCTCCATAGTGAAGCGCACCAATCGTAGCAACAGGAGCGAGGATGAGAGATCCAAAGCACAAACCAAGTACGCCAGCCACACGCTGCAGACCAGGATGGTGCAGCGCAGCGGTAAAGTTCAACCCGGCCAGCAACAGCAGGAATGCCTCCGATGGAAGCAGGTGGTAAGGATAGTCCTTGCCTTGAACGATGAGCGATACAATCCCAAAGACAACGCCAAGCCAAAGCGCAAAACCTTCCGTGTTTTGTAGGCGGCTCTGCTGATTTTTTCTGGTGGCAATAACGCCAATACACAGAAGAAAAATCGGGAGGAAAGCAGGCCGAATACTTTTCAGAAAAAAATATTGAGCGGGAAGATGCCCGATGCTGGCATGGTAGGGCACAAGGCCAATGAGAATATGCCAAAAGGCCTGGACCGCGTGTTCCCGGATTAGAAAATAGAAAACACCTGCGAGAGGAACAGCAAACCCTGCCAGCCCGCTCCAAATCAGTGGCAATAGAGGTTGCCGGTATTTTTGGGACTGCGCTGCGGCACATGCGAGCAATACGATCTCCAACGGAGCAGCAGTAGGTTTCAGCGTAGTGGCCACACCAATACATGCGCCGGAAACTGCCACCAACCACAGAAATTTAGTGGTGGAGTTGCCATCATTTTCTATGCGCAGATGCAGATTTTCTGGTTGACGCAATCTGCTTTGTTCTCGCATCGCATAAAAGAGAACAGCATACCCAACCAGAATCAGCACGGTCATGGTCAGGTCTCGTTCCGCCATCTGATCGACGCCATCACGCCCGTGGATCAGCAATAGCAGCACGGAGGCATAAATTCCCGCCAGCCAATCCTGCGGCCACGCAATGAACAGCATTGCTAATGTAGCTGTCCCCATCAACGCAAGATCGAAGAGACGCAGACCCATTGCGCCGGGGCCGAAGACATGCATCTGAACCCACTCCACCAGATAGCTACCGGGCATGTTCATATCTACGATGTCGCGATACGGAAGCATCCCCCGTTCCATTAGAAAGACGATGTAGTGCATCAGAGAGGCATCGCCAACCATTGGCCAGTGGATTGTGCCAATAATGAAAAATGCGGCGCAAGTGAGCAGGACGCCGCTCAATATAGCTTTGAAGATGGGAAGACTGTGAAACCGGGTCGCATGCGCCATTCCCTCAGTATGGCGCATTTGATGGATGCGGATAGGGAAGAATATTCATATTTCGGCGCGCCAAACCCGCGGGTAGGTCGCTGAGGAGCGCGCGCAGCAATGCGCCGCCTAGAGGAATGACCGTCCTCGACAGAATTCGGCTTACAGGCCGCCTGCTGAAAATTCTGCCCAAAGCACCTTTGCCGAAGCGCTGGCATCTCCGTGCGCTGGCGCGGATGCCTCCATCCGCTCCATTCCCAGCTCCCACCTTCGAACTGTATCCTGAATTTGTACCAGCGTATTCTGTACCTTCAGGAGTTTGCATGGCAGAATCCCCATCTCCAAAAATTCTGGACGGCACGCGCATCGCTGCGGAGATTCAAGCTGAAGTAGCTGCGGAGGTGCAGCGCTTAGCCGCGCAGGGCATCCGTCCGGGATTGGCCGCCGTGCTGGTGGGCAGCGTGCCCGCCTCGCAGATTTATGTGCGCAGCAAAGTACAGACCTGCGAGCAACTGGGCATCTTCAGCGAATTGATTACGCCGCCCGCCACCGTGACCACAGAGGAGATGCTGGCGCTGATCGCGCAACTGAATGCACGCCCAGACATCGATGGCATCCTGATTCAGCTTCCGCTGCCAGCGCATGTCGATACCAAACGCCTATTGGAAGCCGTGCTCCCAGAAAAAGATGTCGATGGATTTCACCCCATCAACGCTGGACGTTTACAGTCCGGCCAACCGGCGCTGGCACCATGCACGCCAGCCGGCGTCATTGAAATTTTGAAGCGCAGCCATCTGCCCATCGCTGGGAAAAATGCCGTGGTTGTCGGGCGCAGTGACATCGTGGGCAAGCCCGCGGCCATGCTGCTGCTGCATGAAAACGCCACCGTCACGATTTGTCACAGCAAGACGCACGACCTGGCCCGGCACACGCGCGAGGCAGAGATCCTGGTCGCAGCCATCGGTCGGCCCGGCTTTGTCACGCCGGAGATGGTGCGTCCCGGCGCAACCATCATTGACGTCGGCATCAATCGCATCACCGAGCGCAGCGAGTTCGACCGTTTCTTTGCAGGCAACGCCAAGCGCGAAGCCGCCTTTGCCGACAAAGGCTCCGTCATCGTTGGCGACGTACACCCCAAGGCCTTCGAACTAGCCGGAGCCTACACGCCCGTGCCCGGCGGCGTGGGCAAACTCACCATCGCCATGCTGATGGCCAACACCGTGCGCGCGGCCAAACTGCGTCGCGGCCTTGTGAGCTAAACAACCATGCTGCGCGTGGGACTCACCGGCGGACTGGGCAGCGGCAAAAGCACCGTCGCCACACTTTTTGCCGCGCACGGCGCACACATTCTCGGTTCCGATGAAATTGGCCGCGCGCTGATGCAGCCCGGCAAACCCGTCTATAAAGCCATCGTCGAACATTTCTCCGCGCTGCCCGACGCGCCCGCGCTTACGCTGCCCGACGGTCAACTGGATCGCGCCGCGTTGGCGCGCTATGCCTTTTCCAGCGGACGCATTCTGGACCTCAGCCGCATTGTGCATCCCGCCGTGGTTGCCGAACAGGAGCGCAAGATGCAGCGCATCTTTGCGCGCGACAAAAATGCCATCGTCCTCGTTGAATCTGCATTGATCTTTGAGGCCGATCGCATGGGCACCGTGCCCGGCCTGCCCCTGCGCTTCGATCAAATCGTGCTGGTCACTGCGCCGGAGCCGGTTCGCATCGCGCGCTACGTGGAGCGCGTGCGCAAGGAGCGCAAGCTGGATGGCGAGCGCGATGCGGAGTCCATCGCCGCACTGGAAGCTGACGCCAAGCTTCGCATCGCCGCGCAGATTCCCGACACAGAAAAAATTCCGCTCAGCAATCACATCGTCGACAACTCCGGCCCACTCCAGCAGACCGAATCCGCCGTGCGCCATATTGTGCAGGCCTGGAAGCTGCGCAAAACGAAGTAAGCCGCACCGATCCTTTCCCGTTCCTGCTTCGCGAACAATTTCCACCTTGCCGAGCGTCCTGCTGTGCAACAATTGCGTCGGCCTGCCCGCAGGAACACCCCCAAGCATAGCCAGGAAACCACGCGCGTTTTACAATCGGGGAGCAGGAAGCGAAACCCGCATGAAGCTTCGTCTTTTCATTTTGACCCTCGCCATTCTCGGCGGCTTTTACTACGTCACCACACGGACCCCGGTGACCGGCAAGCTGGCCGCCTATCTGCATCCCTCCCCGTCCAGCGGCGACCCCGCGCTGGCACACAATCTCCACGCTGCCTTGCCCCAGGCCGAAGCCGCGCCTGCGCTAACGCCAGAGGAGCAGGAGAACGTCGCCGTCTACAAGCGTGCGCTGCCTTCGGTGGTCAATATCACCTCAACCACGGTGACCTTTGATTTTTTCTATGGCCCGGTGCCACAGCAAGGCCAGGGTTCCGGCTTCATCCTCGACAAACAAGGGCACATCCTGACCAATCTGCATGTCGTCTCCAACGCGCGGCAGGTCGAGGTGACGCTCTTCGACAAGCATCAATACAAAGCCCGCGTGCTGCTTACCGACCGCGCGCATGACTTAGCGCTACTGCAAATCGACGCGCCCAACCTGCAGCCTGCGGTTCTGTCGGACTCGCGCAATTTGCAGGTCGGCCAGATCGTTTACGCCATCGGCAATCCCTTTGGCCTCAGCGGCACCATGACGCGCGGCATCGTCAGCTCCATCCGCAGCGTACGCGGCCCGCTGGGCAATCTTATTGAAGGTGCCATTCAGACCGATGCGGCCATCAATCCTGGCAACTCCGGCGGGCCGCTGCTGAACACGCGCGGTGAGGTCATCGGCATCAACTCCATGATCGCTACCGGCGGCGGCGCAGATCAAAACGCGGGCATCGGCTTTGCCATTCCTATCAACACCGCCAAAGCCGTGCTCGACGACTTTGCGCACTATGGCAAGGTGCTGCGCCCCACGATGGGCGTACAATCGCTGCCGATCGGCCCCGACATTGCCGACCAAATGGGACTGCCCGCAGAGTACGGTGTGCTCATTGAGCGCGTCGTTCCCGGCGGCCCTGCCGATCGCGCCGGTCTGCGCGGCGGCACGCAAAAGGCCTACCTCGGCAACACTCCGATTTATGTCGGTGGAGACTTGATTGTCGCCATTGACGGCCAGACCGTGGAAAGCGCGCAAGATGTTTCCGGCATCATGGATGGGCTGCGCTCGGGCCAAACCGTCACGGTGACCATCTATCGCGGCCAGAAACGCATGGATGTAAAAGTTATTCTGGGCACCGAGGGCGACAGGCCCGTCTAAGAACTCCCTAGCGTGAATCCGCTGCGCGCCCTGCCGTCTCTGCCAGATAGATGGCCGTGTAGTCCAAATAATTTTTCGCGTAGTGCAGAATCATCTCGCGGTCAGCCTCGCTCAATTTGCGCCGCTCCTTGCCGGGCACACCGGCCCAGAGCGTGTGCGGCGGCACCACGGTGTTTTCGGGAATCACGGCACCGGCAGCAAGAATCGAGCCTTCGCCGATGCGCGCATTGTTCAGGATCACCGCATTCATGCCAATCAGGCAGGCATCCTCCACTACACAGCCATGCACGGTGGCGTTGTGCCCAATCGTCACCCAATCGCCCACGATGACTGGATATTTATGGCGCATGCCGTGCAGCACTGCGCAATCCTGCACATTGGAGTTGGCCCCGATGCGGATCGAATGCACATCGCCGCGCACGACCGCATTCATCCAGATACTGGAGCGCTCGCCGAGCGTGACATCCCCAATCACTTGTGCCGAGCAGTCCACGTAGCAGGAGGCGGGAATCACCGGAGACTTGCCTTGATAGGAACGCAGCATACAAATTAGTCTCCGCCGAAACCGCAGCCGAGGCAAGTCATCACTGCAGAAAAAAACAGCCATCGCTGGCTGTTTTTTTCTACAAAAGATTGTGGCGGATCCGAATTACTTCTTCATTACTTCTTCCCCGCCTTCACCACCTCTTGTGCGGCGGCTGCGCCGTTGGCGGGCACGGGCGGAAGCTCCACCACCTCGCCCTTGTTGGCGATGCCCAGCTTCTTGCGCAACTGCGCCTCGACGCGGACGAAGGTCTCCTTGTTGTCCTTGAAGTGCTGGCGCACGTTTTCGCGGCCCTGGCCGATGCGTTCGCCGCTGTAGCTGTACCAAGCGCCGGATTTCTCCACAACATTGTGCAGCACGGCCAAATCCAGCACATCGCCTTCGCGCGAAATGCCTTCCCCGTAGAGAATGTCAAACTCCGCCTCGCGGAAGGGCGCGGCCACTTTGTTCTTGACGATCTTGACCTTGGTGCGCGAGCCAACGACAACCTCGCCTTCCTTGACCGCGCCAATCCGGCGAATATCCACACGCACCGACGAGTAAAACTTCAGCGCGCGCCCGCCCGTGGTCGTCTCCGGGTTGCCAAACATTACGCCAATCTTTTCGCGAATCTGGTTGATGAAGATCAAACAGGTGCGCGACTTGGAGACCGTGCCGGTCAGCTTGCGCAGCGCCTGCGACATCAAGCGCGCATGCAGACCCACGTGCGAGTCGCCCATTTCGCCGTCCAGTTCGGCCTTGGGCACCAGCGCAGCCACCGAGTCCACCACCAGCACATCAATCGCGCCAGAGCGCACCAGCGCCTCGGTGATTTCCAGTGCCTGCTCGCCGTAGTCGGGCTGCGAGATCAGCAGGTTGTCCACATCCACGCCCAGCTTGCGCGCGTAGGCTGGGTCGAGCGCGTGCTCGGCATCGACAAAGGCCGCCAGACCGCCAGCCTTTTGCGCCTCGGCCACCAGTTGCAGCGTCAGCGTGGTTTTGCCGGAGGATTCCGGGCCAAAGATTTCAATCACACGACCACGCGGCATTCCCCCCACGCCCAATGCGGCGTCAAAGGAGATGGACCCGGTCGAGATCACCGAAATCGGAACGATCGCCTCTTTGCTGCCCAGGCGCATGATCGATCCCTTGCCAAACTGCTTTTCTATCTGTGCCAGCGCCAGTTCCACTGCGCGGGAGCGTTCTTTATCGTCAACCATATTCGACTCCGTTCCACCTGGTTCCAGCGCGCCGGAGCAGGCGAGGGGTGGGGGATGGGACCGCACAACCGCCCGGCGGGTACCCATGCCCGGCGGAAAACCAAGGATGCTTCAGGCCGGATTCTATCACCCACAGCATCGGTTTGTGATGGACCGGGCCGCTGGTGCCGATAGAGCAAGCGACGGTGTTGGTGTGCGCGCTTGTACCCGGGATGGAGCTGCCATCCCCGCAAGCGCCTTGCAGGCAAGACATCGGAAGCAGATCCCAACACCGCATGGGTTGGAGCCACGGAAAGAAGAGGAACCGCGATGCCCAAAATGACGTTAAGCCGGAAGATTTTGCTGATCTGTCTGTTTCTGGTGGCCCTGAACGCCGTCGTTGCCATCGCCGCCTATTTGGGCACGGAGCGCACGGCGGAGGCCATCAATGTCCTGGTACAGGATTCGCTGCCGGGCGTTACCATGGCCGGACGGCTGCAATCGATTTCCAAAGATCAGCGCAACGCCATGCAATTGCACATTGACGTGGTCGACCCCACCCAAATGGCGCAACAGGAAACCCTGATCGAACAAGATGACAACGAGCTGGTACAGCTCCGCGAGCAATATCGCAAACTGATCCCCGCGGACGCGAAAACGTTAACCCTGCTGGCGATCAAGCAAGGCCAGTTGATGGGTGCCTGGGAGCAGACGCGCGGCCTCAGCGAAACTGGGCGCAAACTGGATGCGTGGGATGTTTACAAATCGCAAGTCTTGCCCCTGGTGGCCGAACGCGATGTGCTGGAGAACGCGCTGGCCAACAGCAGTCGCGCGCGCGGGGAGCGTTGGGCGCAAAATGCGTTGCGCGCCGTTCATCGCAGCGAAACCTTCATGGTGCTGGCGCTGGCCTTTATGTTCTTCGCTGGCGTGGGCATCTCCCTCTGGTTCGCTCAAACCATTCGCAACAGTCTGCATCCCTTGGAGTACGCCATGGAGCGTCTCGGCGAGGGCGATCTCTCGCACCGCGTCGTCGTCACCAGTTCGGATGACTTGGGCCAGATGGGCAGCACCCTCAACGATTCTCTGACGCGCATCTCCCAGACCTTGGCTGGCGTCATGCGCACTTCGCGTCAAGTCTTGGAAAGCACGGAGAGCATCGCCACCGTCGCCCAACAATCGGCCTCCAGCACTGAAACGCAAAAACACCAGACCGCACAGATGGCCGCCACCATGCAGGAGATGGCTGCCACCATTCGGGAGATCCGCGACAGCTCCCATCGCGCCGCAGAACGCACCATGGAAGCCGGCGAAGTGGCGCGCAATGGCGGCATGATCGTGGAAGAAACCGTGCATGTCATGCAAGCCGTGGCCGACTATGCCATTGAAGCCGGAGAAAAACTCTCTGGACTCAATGAACGCTCCAAGCAAATTGGCCATATCACCAGCATGATTGAGGAGATCGCCTCCCAGACCAACCTGCTGGCGCTCAACGCGGCCATTGAAGCCGCGCGCGCTGGCGAACATGGCCGCGGCTTTGCCGTTGTTGCCAGCGAGGTGCGCAAGCTCGCCGAGCGCACGGCACAGTCCACCAAAGAAATTGAGAGCATGGTGCGGGCCATTCAGCAGGAAACCCAAGAGGCTGCCTTGGCCATGGCCTCCAGCGGAGAAAAAGTGCAACTGGGCGTGACCAGTGCGCAACGCGCAGGCGAATCCCTACTGCAGATCATCAACTCCGCTGAACAGGTCCAGAATGTGGTCAGCCATATTGCCACGGCTGCCACGCAACAGACCAGCGCCACAGAAGAGATCAACCGCAATATGGACTCGATCGCCAACGTTGTCGCAGAAAATGCCGAGGGCGCGCATCTGTCTGCCGCAGCCTGCCAACGGCTCAATGCCTTGGCGACTGAACTCGATCGCATGGTCGCTCAGTTCCGACTGGAGGAATCCTCGGCAACTGCGTCCGCGCGTGGCAGAACCGAACCCTTCCCACCCACAGCGAAATCCTTCTCCGGCGAGAAAAACCAGCCCCCGCACATCTTCGCCTCCATCGCGTGATGGCCGCCTGCGGCAGGACGGCGGCCTGCGCAAACGCGGGGCAACCCTTGGGTTGCAAAGCCAGCAATGCGCCGGAGTTTCGGGTCGATTCCCGTGGCCCTAGTTTTAGCAGCGCACGATCTTGGGGGAATCAATGCCGCGCGTGGCGTTGCGCGAGTCCACCACCAGTTGCGCTTCGGCCACAATTTTCTTGTAGTCGTAGGCGCTGTGATCGGTCACGATCAACACGCAGTCAAACTCTGGAATGCGGTCGAGCGGTGTCGAGGTCATATTCAGCTTGTAGCGCCGCCCCTGGCCCACCTGCGCAAAAAAGGGA
>DAHWKP010000077.1:0-12218 GCA_027343585.1 Acidobacteriaceae bacterium | reverse complement strand
TTTGCGCAGCCGCGCACTCACTTCCAGCCCAATCTCCCCAGCCGCAAGCGGCAGCGATGTACACTACTCCCAGCGGATTTGGAGCGCCGCGCCGCACCCATGCCCAAGGCCATGAAACTCACGCTGCTTGCCCTGTCCACTTTGCTGGCTGCCTTCGTCTTTGTTGGCGGATTTCTGCCCGGCTATCTGCCGACAAATGTACGCGCATCCAGCCAGGACCCCAACGCCTACCGGCAGATGGAGGTCTACAGTGAGGTGCTGCAGCACATTCAAAATGATTACGTGGTCACGCCGAACATCCACAAGGTGACGGCGGCAGCGCTGCACGGGCTGCTGGAGGGTCTCGATCCCGAATCCAGCTACATGACCGCCAAGGAGTACCAGCAATATCTGACGCTGCAACAAGCGGGACCGGCGCAGGTGGGCTTGGACATCTCCAAAAAATTTGGTTATGCCACCGTCGTTTCCGTCGAGCCGGACAGCGCCGCAGAAAAAGCGAACATTAAAGAAGACGATGTCATCGAGGCCATCGATGGCAAAAGTACCCGTGTGCTCTCTGCCGCGATGATCCGCGCTCTGCTCAACGGCCAGCCGGGTTCCACCGTGAACCTCAGTGTGATCCGCCCGTCCAGTTCTGTGCCAGACACGGTCACGCTTACGCGACAGATTTTGCCGTATCCCCCGGTGGAAGCCACGTCGATGAGCGATGGCAGCGTGCTGTACCTGCGACCCTACCGACTCACCAAAAATCGCGTACACGTTGTCATCGAACGCCTGCACGCGATGCAAAAAAACAAGCAGCAAAAAGTGCTGCTCGATCTGCGCGACGTAGCCGAGGGCGATAATGACTCCGCGCTGCTCTTGGCCAATGCCTTTGTACAAAGCGGAACGCTGACGCAACTGGAAGGCCAGACCGTTTCCAAACAAATCCTGACCGCCGACCCAAAGAAATTTGTCACAGCCGCTCCGCTGGCCGTGCTGGTCAATCACGGCACCTCTGGCCCAGCTGAGCTGCTGGCAGCTGCGCTACTCGACAACAAACGCGCAGACGTTGTGGGCGAACCCACCTTTGGCTCGGGCGTGGTGCTGCGGAAATTTCCCCTGCAGGATGGCGGCATGATCGCGCTGGCTGTTGCAAAATATGAAAGCCCCTCCGGCATTGTGATTCAAGAGAAGGGGGTGCAGCCCAACGTGGAAGCAGGCACGACGCAGATCGCCAATGCAGACTCCGCCGCAACCCCGGGTGCGGCTGCACCGGCAACGCCAACGCCCTCCAGCAGCGCGCCGCTGGAAGACTCCGACTGGCAGGTGCATACTGCGCTGCAACAGTTGCAGAAGAAACCAACAGGATCGCAGTAGTCCTCCACTCCACTTGCGCCGAGCCGAAGATTGAATTTCTTTCCGCACCAGCCAAGCGCATTTGAAAACAGCAGCCGTGGCTTTCGCCCGCCGACACCGCGACGCAGAAAGCTGGCTGGCAGCATGGCCTTTCTGCTGCTGGCGCTGCTGGCAGCGATCTTTGGAGCGCTGAGTGGTTTAATGCTGGTGGACTCGGTGGACCTGCCGCAGATCACCGAGCTGGAACGCTACCGCCCCAGCACCGTCACGAATCTGTATGACGTTCATGGAACCGCCTTCGCCTCCTTTGCCTTGGAGCGCCGTGTCGTTGTTGGCTACAGCGACATTCCGCCCCTTTTGCGCGAGGCGGTCCTCTCCATCGAAGACAAAAATTTTGAACGCCACTGGGGCATCAACCTCTTTCGCGTAGCCGGAGCGGCCTGGCGCGATCTGCGCCAAGACAGCCGCGCGCAGGGCGCTTCCACGCTGACCATGCAACTGGCGCGCAACCTTTTTCTCTCGCCCGACCGCACCTTCCGCCGCAAGTTGCAAGAGGTCTTCCTCACCATTCAGATTGAGCGCAACTTTACCAAGGAACAAATCTTCACGCTCTACGCCAACCAGATTTATCTGGGCCAGGGCGTCTATGGGTTTGAAGCTGGCTCGGAATACTACTTCAGCAAACCCGCGCTGCAATTGACGCTGCCTGAGGCGGCGCTGCTGGCCGCTCTGCCGCGCGGCCCGTCCTACTACTCGCCCATCACGCATCCAGAGCGCGCGCTGCACCGCAGGAACATCGTCATCAACTCCATGCTGGGCGATGGCCTCATCACGCAGCAGCAGGCCGAGGACGCCAAAGCCACTCCGCTGGACCTGCACATTCAGCCGCCGCCCAACACCGCCGCGCCGTGGTTTGCGGAGCAGGTGCGCGAGCAACTCGACCAGCGCTTTGGGCAGGAAGCCGTGCACCAAGGCGGGCTGCGTGTCTACACCACGCTCGATCTGAACCTGCAACACGCCGCAACCCAAGCCGTGTTGGACGGTCTGGCCGCCTATGAACGCCGTCACGGCTGGCGCGGCCATCTGCTCAACGCCATCGCCGGTGGCAGTTCGCTCTCCGGATTCCATCATCCTGACTGGGATACGCCGCCCGCTCCGGGCCTGTATGTTCACGGATTGGTGACTGCCATCCTGCCCTATCAAGTGACGGTGCGTGTTGGCGACCACACCAGCGTGCTCATCAACTCTGACGGCTGGGCCTGGACGGGTTTCTCCATGGCGAATAAATTTCTGCACGCGGGCGACATCGTCTACGTTCACATTCTGCCGGGGCAAAAGCCGGATGCGCCGGTGCTGCACGCCTCGCTCGAACAAGACTCCGGCGCGCAGGCCTCGCTGCTCGCGCTCGACAACACCAGCGGCGAAGTGCTCGCCATGGTCGGCGGACGGGACTTTCATCTGTCGCAATACAACCGCGCCACGCAGTCGGAGCGCCAGACTGGCTCCTCTTTCAAGGTCTACGTCTACACCGCGGCCATGGAATCTGGCCTGACGCCGGACAGCACCGTGCTCGACACGCCGGTCAGCTTTCCCACGCCCGCAGGCGCGTACACGCCGCATGATTATGACGACCGCTACCTGGGCAGCATCACGCTGCGCCGGGCCTTTGCCGACTCGCGCAACATTCCTGCGTTGCGGCTGACGGATCAACTGGGCGTGGAGCGCGTCATTGCCACGGCGCATCGCTTCGGCGTCACCTCCAGCATTCCGCCGTACCTGCCCATCGCGCTGGGTTCGGCAGGCATCAGCCTGCAAGAGCAGGTCTCGGCCTACAGCAGCTTCCCCAATGACGGCATCCGATTGACGCCACATCTGATCCGGCGCGTCGTTAACGCCGATGGCGAAACCATCTATCAGGCGGATCCCGACACGCATGTCTCCACCGATCAAAAATCCGCGCGCGCCATGATGCAGTTGCTCGAATCCGTGGTGCAGCCGGGTGGCACTGGAGCAGCGGCAGCCAGCCTTCATCATCCACTGGGCGGAAAAACCGGCACCACCAATGACTTTACCGACGCATGGTTTCTGGGCTTTTCTCCCTCCACCACCTGCGGCGTCTGGGTCGGCTATGACAATCAGCAGAGCCTGGGCAACAAGGAAACCGGCGCGCGCGCGGCCCTACCCATCTGGATGCAGTTCATGCGCGCGGCCATCGCCGTGCAGCCCAACGAATCCTTCCCCGGCGCAGGCGATACAGCGACGCAGTAATTCCGCACCTGCCCGGACCGATACAGACGCCGCTTCCCAATTCTTCTATGATGAAATCTGGATACTAAATGAACACTGTTGAATTCACCGCCATCCTCGGCGCAGGCTCATTACTGGCCGGCTTTTTAGGCGCACTCACCGGACTGGGCGGTGGCGTGGTCATCGTTCCGCTGCTCACGCTGGCCTTTGGCGTGGACATCCATTACGCCATTGGCGCATCGCTGGTCTCCGTGATCGCCACTTCCTCCGGCTCTGCAGCCGCGTATGTCAAAGAAGGCTTTTCCAACATCCGCATCGGCATGTTTTTGGAGATCGCCACCACGCTGGGCGCACTGTGCGGCGCATTTCTGGCTGCGCGCACGCCGACGGCGGCCATCGCCATCATCTTTGGATTGGTGCTGCTCTACTCTGCGGCCATGTCCAACCGCAAACGGCACGACCACCTGGCGCAGCAACCCGATCGGCTGGCGAATGCGCTGCGCATGAACAGCAGCTATCCGGTGGATGGCGAGGCCGTGCATTACGGCGTGCGGCGCGTGCCGCTGGGCTTTGGCATCATGTTTGGCGCGGGCACGCTCTCCGGCCTGCTCGGCATCGGCTCCGGCGCAGTCAAGGTGCTGGCCATGGATGAAGCCATGCAGATTCCCTTCAAGGTCTCCACCACCACCAGCAACTTTATGATCGGCGTCACCGCCGCGGCCAGCGCGGGCGTTTACCTCAGCCGCGGCTACATTGATCCCACACTGGCCATGCCGGTCACGCTCGGCGTGCTGGCCGGCTCGCTGCTGGGCGCACGCTATCTGGTGCAGGCACGCACGCACATTCTGCGCATTGTCTTCGCCGTCGTCATCGCGTTTCTCGGCGTCGAGATGATCTACAACGGCTTTACGGGGAGGCTGTAATGGCAGAGGTTCTGCACAACCGCGAAGCCGACGACCGGCTAATCGATGAACGCATCAGCGTCATTCTGCGCGCAGGCATGGTCATCTCGGCCATCGTCATCGCCATCGGCGGGCTACTCTATCTGCTGCACCATGGCGGCCCGGTTCCCGACTATCGCGTCTTCCACGGCATCGCCGCGCCGCTGACCAGCGTCACCGGCATCGTGCACGCCGCGCTGCAAGGCCGCAGCATCGCCATCATCCAACTGGGCCTGCTGCTGCTGATTGCAACGCCCGTGGCGCGCGTGCTCTTTTCTGTCATCGCGTTTTGGATGGAAAAAGATTTTCTCTACGTCGTCATCTCCGGCTTGGTGCTGCTGGTGCTGTTCTACAGCCTTTTTGTCCATAGAACCTAGCCAACACCCACAACAAAACTCCTACCCACCTCCGCGTACAATGGAACCAGACGCGCCACGCACACACGCGCGCGATTGAAGTTTTCCTATGACCGCAACAAACACGGAACACCTGACAGAATCCATCTCCGCACCCTCCGCCTCCACCCGCCGCGCATCCACTTTCGACGCCTTCCGGCGCTGGGGTTATTTGCAGGCACAACTCGATCCGCTCGGCCAGCTTCTGCCGCCGCAGCCGATCGACGATTTGCTGCTCGACGGCCCCGACGCCGAAGCCGCGCGCGCCATCTACTGCGGCTCCATTGGCGTTGAGTTTATGCACATGCCCGACGCAGAGCGCCGCCGCTGGGTTGCCGAACACATGGAGGGCAAACAGGAATCCATGGACCCGCAGCACACGCTGCAATTGCTGGTGCGCGCCGATATTTTTGAGCAAACCATTCAGGCGCGCTACATGGGCACCAAGCGCTTTTCACTGGAAGGCGTCACCGCGCTGATTCCATTTTTAGACGAGCTGCTGAACCGCGCCGGCACCCTGGGCGCAGAGCGCAGCCTGATGGCGATGAGCCATCGCGGACGCCTGAACGTCATGGTCAACACGCTGGGAAAATCTGCGGCGGATATTTTCTCCCGCTTTGAGGATGTGGATCCGCGCAGCATTCTCGGCGGCGGCGATGTGAAATATCACACCGGCGCAACAGGAGACTTTGTTACGCGCAACGGAAAAACCATCGCGCTGCATCTGGTCTCCAACCCCAGCCATTTGGAAGCCGTCGATCCCGTGGCGCTGGGCCGCGCCTATGCGTGGCAAACGCGCTGCGGTGCCGATGGACGCGAGCGCGTGCTGCCCATCGTGATCCACGGCGACGCCGCTTTCGCCGGCCAGGGCATCTGGGCCGAAACGCTGAACCTGAGCGGCATTGAAGGCTACTCCACCGGCGGTGGCATCCACATCATCGTCAACAACCTCATCGGCTTCACCGCCGAGCCATGCGAATACACATCTTCGCGCTTCGCCTCCGACATCGCGCGCCGCCTGCAGATTCCCATCTTCCATGTGCAGGCGGAAGACCTGCACGCCGTGCAGCGCGTCGCCGCCATGGCCGCCGAATACCGCTACCGCTTCCAGTCCGATGTGGTCATCGATCTGATCGGATACCGCCGCCACGGCCACAGCGAGGTCGACGACCCCACCATCACGCAGCCCTTGCGCTACGCACGCATCAAAGAACATCCGCCACTCTACAAACTCTTCGCCAATCATGGGAACATCGACCCCGCGCCCATGGTGCAAAGTTTTCATGAGGAGCTGGAGCTGGCCCTGCGTCAGGCGCAGACCATGCAGAAGCGCTCGCCGCTGTCGCAACTGCCAAAATACTGGTCGCGTTACAAGGGCGGCCCCTACGTGCCCGGGCGCGAACCGCGCACGCATCTCTCTGCAGAGGAGATCGCCGCGCTCACCGAAAAGCTGACCGCCTATCCCGACGGATTTCACATCCATCCCAAAATCAAAAAGCTGCTGGAGCAGCGCGCGGAGATGGGACGCGGCGAACGCGCCATCGACTACGGCATGGCCGAAGCGCTGGCCTTCTCTTCTTTGCTCACTGCTGGCACGCCCGTGCGCCTCAGTGGACAAGACAGTCAACGCGGCACCTTCAACCAGCGGCACAGCGTTCTGATTGACACAGAAACAGAAGCCACGCACGTTCCGCTCAATCATCTCGCACCGGATCAGGCGCGCTTTGACGTATACAACTCGCTGCTCTCTGAAGCCGGCGTGCTCGGCTTCGAATATGGATACAGCCGTGATTTTCCTGAGGCGCTAACGTTGTGGGAGGCGCAGTTCGGCGACTTCGCCAACGGAGCGCAGATCATCATCGACCAGTTCCTTTCCTCGGGCGAAGACAAGTGGGCGTTGCTCAGCGGATTGGTTCTACTGTTGCCGCATGGCTACGAAGGCCAGGGGCCTGAGCACTCCAGCGCGCGCGTGGAGCGATACCTGCAACTGGCCGCACGCGACAACATGCAAATCTGCCAGCCCTCCACCGCTGCGCAATACTTCCATCTGCTGCGGCGACAGGCACTGCGCAACTGGCGCAAGCCGCTGGTTGTCTTCACTCCAAAAAGTATGTTGCGCCATCCCAGCGCACTTTCTCCGTTAGCGGAGTTTACGCAGACCCGCTTCCAAGACGTTCTGCCAGAGACCGAAGTGCGCAACGCGCAACGTCTGCTGCTCTGCACCGGCAAGATTGGCCACGAGCTACGCGCAGAACGCGACAAGCGCGGCGACACCAGCACCGGCATTCTTTTTCTGGAACAAATGTATCCCTGGCCCGAGCAGGAATTGCGCGCGGCGCTCGAGGCGCATCCAAATGTTCGCGAACTGGTCTGGGTGCAAGAGGAGCCAAAGAACATGGGCGCGCGCAGCTTTGTGCTGCCGCGACTGCGGCGTCTGGTGCCGCAATCCATGCAGATTCGCAGCGTACAGCGCTCCTCCGCCGCCAGCCCGGCCACCGGCTCGGCCAAGGCGCACGCCATGGAACAGCAAACGCTGATCGACATGGCGCTCAGCACAGCGCACGTACGGGAGAACTAGCGCGTATTTCTGCCCAGCGTTCCAAAATTTGTTTACTGCGCGGTTTCTGTAAACGTCACCACCGGATGCCCCACTGGATACGGAGCCTCCGCTGTCACCGTCACCGTGCCCGCACTGCTAGGCAGCGTGAGCACGGTGCTCGCCACGCCGCTGGAATCGGTCTGCACCAATCGTTGCGACAGCGATCCGCCGCTGCTGCTGGTGATGGTGAAGAGAATGTCCATGCCATTTGTGGAAGCGTTGCTGGAACCAGGATTCAGCGTCACAGAAAGATTCAGCGTGCTGCCTGCCGCGCCGCTCTGCCCATCGCCACTTTTGCTGAGAGATGCAGGAGGATTGCCCACTACAATCCATCCGCTTTGCGTTTGCTGCGCGCCACTACTATCCGTTCCTTCCACCGAGTAAGGATAGAAGCCCGGCTTCGATCCCGCAGTAATTTGAATGCTTCCCATCTGCGCGGATGTAACTGCGGCCTGCTGCATTGTCCCCGTAATCCCACCATTCGGTGCGGTGAAATTGCTCAACGTCACGGTTCCGCTGCCAGAGGTAATGCTCGGCTGCAACGCAATCGTGTTGTTGGCTGAGACCATCACGATGTCGGGATTCAGCGCCCACTCCGCTGTATTTGCCGTCGCCTGCCCGGCCAGCACAACCATCGTTGCCGAATAGGGCGGCAGCGTAATTTGCGATGTATTGACGCTGGAAGCCGCAATCGACGTAAGAGCAGTTACAGAACCGGCGGCCCCTTGCACCATGTACGCCTCCGCAGAGGAGGCCTGGAAGTTCTTCAGGTTGAGCGAAGCATTCACTATCATCGATGGCGATTTATTCACCAACATAATGGTCATGCGCTTGCCATTCGGGTCCACCGCTGCAAAGGAGCTGAAGAGTCCTGGATCCGCGCTGTTCGTGGCGGCAACGGAGATGGAAGCAAAGCTGCCACCCTTGCCATCAAAATTTCGATAAAGGTTCAGAATCTGATACGAGGGAAAAACCAAGCTGGAACCAGTGGGAGCATACGTGGCCGGCCAATGGGCAGCTTCGTAAAAATTGTAGGCGCCCAACAATCCCCAGGCATCGGCGTCCGTAAGCGCAGCAGGCACCAGGTCGGTGTTGGTCAAAGCAAAATTCCACTCCGACAAACCCAGCAGCACGCTGGGATCAATGCTGTTCACGATGGCGCGTGCGCGCAGCAAGCGTGCTTCCACAGTTCCCAGTGGCTGCATCGAGGTCACATTCACTGTGCCGATCCACGCCTCACTCACATAGTTGGGATTCCACCATCCCTGCGTGGCGCGCAGGACCTGCGCATCGAATGTAGGCGAGGGAGCGGAAGGTGCAGTCAGCTCCGGATAGGCATGGAAGTCAAAGACCTTTAGTGACTGTGTTCCATTTACTTGATCTGTCCAATAAATATGATTCAACCACCAGGGCCAGTAATCCAGATTGCCGTGCGCCTGCTTGTCCGAAGAACCAGCCGTGGAGTTCCAATACTCCGCCCAGCAACACGAGATCGGCCCCAGAATCACGGCCTGCGCATCGTTGCTCTGCACCACGGAACCCGTGGCTAGAAAGTCGTCGGCCAGCTCACTGTATGTCACCGGGTTGGGATGCACGTCGCGGTGCGTTCCATTCCAAATGTCCGGCTCGTTGTCCATCTGGTAGAAGTGGGGACTGGAGCCAAAGGCCGTGGCCAACGCGGTCACCCATTGATTGCGATAGACAGTGCCAGCCGGATCGCTGCCGCCCGGAGAATCGAGCAGTTCCACGTTGGCATCGGTAGGATTGTTGCCGGTGATCGGCGTCTTGCAATCCGAAGCCTCAATGCCATTGCCCGCATCGGAGTTATAGGGATTCACCTTGCACTGCGCTCCATACTTCTTGATCGAGAAGCTGTAGCTGGTGCTGTCCTTGGCCACCCACCCGCACGAGGCTCCGCCTGCACAGGTACCGTTGGCAATGTTCATGGGAATCGTCATCAGCGCATCCGCGCCCGTTTGCACTACATCCTTCACATACTGCACGGAGTCCATGCCATTGGTGCCCAGCGCATTGAAGGTGCCGTTGGTAAAGTACCAATCGTTGGCAGAGTTTTGGTCGTAGTTGGCCCAGTTGTAGCGCGTGCTGGCGTCGCCACCCCAGCGCACCAGAGTTGCATTCACAGCCTTAACCACAGAAATGCTCGATGGAAAATTTACGCCGTAGATGAGTGGACTGATCGCGTGGCGATTTTTTAGAGCATCCACTGTAACTTGTACAGACTGACTATTCGGTGGCGGCTGCACCGTATTGGTTGTCTGTTGTGAAGGCACACCACCGCCGCAGCCAACAAAACAAAATAGGGCGATCATCCAACATAAGTTGGCAACGACTGCCGTCTTTAGCCTACAGAACCCACGCATGCTACGTCTCCGTATCCACCGGGAAGGCTCCGCATAGACCGGCAGGGATTATTGTGTACTCCTTGCCGACTTCATTCAACAACAAAAGAAACCTGCAGCGAATGCACGATAGACCCGCTGGATCCCACCACGGTAATCACGCTCGGGGATGGCCCCTTCGCAGACGAACTCAGGGACGGTGCCCCGCCGCAGCCATTCAAGCCGCAGACCATCGACGCGCCCAGTGCAGCGATGCCGAGCGCCAGCAGTAAACGCGGCAAGCGCCCTGCGCGCTTGCGCACGGCTCCTGCTCCGATCAACGGCAATAGCAGGAATCCCAACGCAATCGAATGGAACCCGCGCCCTGTCTGGGCTGGTCGTTGCGCAGCCGCCTGCAGCGGTATTTGAATCGTCAGGCTGGCAGTCGATGAGCCAGAACCTGCGGGAATGCTGGACGGATTCAACTGGCAGGAAGCACCGCTGGGCAGGCCCAACAGGCTCAACCCAACCGGCGCAGACAGTGTGCCGCGATTGCGCGGAGCAATCGTCAACACAAAGATGGCCGCACTACCCGGCGAGACATTCTGCGACGTGGAACCACCATTGGCGATGCTGATTGAAAAATCCCCGCCCTGCAATCCCGACACCCCGGAGTTATTCATCGCAGCTGTGGATGTGCTGCCGCTAAAATTCACGTTGCCTGCGTAGACCGCAGTCAGCGTGCTGATGCCTGCGGCCAACTGGCTCACCGTCGGCGTCAGGCTTGCCTGTCCCGCGCTGTTCAATGGGACCGTGCCCAGATTTGTGCTGCCGTCAAAGAAGGTCACCGTGCCCGTTGGCATCCCCACCGTGGAGGTGACGGTCGCCGTCAACGCTCCCAGTCCGGACCCGCAGGTGCTGGCCCCGCTGATGTTCAGAATCGTATTTGTATTCGCCTGCCCAACCACAATCGTCAGCGCACTGCTGGTGGCGGGCGGATAATTCCCATTCCCGCTATAGCTGGCGACAACGGAGTAGCTGCCCGCCTGCAGCGTGTTCAGCGTCAGCGTCGCCACATCGTTGACCAGCGCTGCGGTGCCCAACACCGTCGAGCCAGCCATAAAGGTTACTGTGCCGGTCGCTATCTGGCTGCCGCTGGCCAGCGTGGCCGTCAGGCTCACCGCGCCGCCGTAGATCGAACTCTGCGTTCCGGTCAGCGTCAGCGCATCTGTTCCCTGCGTGCCCGTTCCGCTCAGCAGCACCGTCTGCGGTGTCAGGCCCGCGCCGCTGATGACCACCGATCCACTCGTCACTCCGCCAGCCGTAGGCGCAAAGGCCACCTGCACCGTGCAGCTGGAACCTGCCGCTACCGTCACCGGCACAGCGCCACACGTGCCACCGGAGAGGACAAAGCCATTCGTCAACGCGATACTCTGCACCTGCATCGAGGCCGCACCGGTGTTGGCGATCGTCAAACTCTGCGCCGCGCTGACCGAGCCAACGGCCTGGCTGCCAAAGCTGAGCGATGGCAACGCAACCGCACGCACCAGTTGATTGTTGTTGTCCGCAACGGCCAGGCTGCCCTGCGCATTGGGTGCCACCCCGCGCGGCGTGTTGAAGACCGCACTCAACGCCGGGCCGCCGTCCCCACTGTAGCCTTGCAGGCCCGTGCCCGCCAGCGTGTTGATCGTGCTGCCGCTCACCTGGCGAATCACATTGTTCTCGGTGTCGGCAATGTAGACATTGCCGCTGGCATCCACAGAAACGCCGCGCGGCATGGCCAGCGTGGCGCTGGCCGCGGCAGAAGAGTCGCCACTGTAGCCCAGCGTGCCGTTGCCCGCGAGGGTGCGGATCGTGCCGCCGCTCACTTCACGAATGCGCTGGTTGTGGCTGTCGGCGATGTAGAGATTGCCGCTGGCATCGACCGCCACGCCCGTCGGCGTGTCCAGTCCGGCCGCTGTGGCCGGGCCGCCATCGCCGGAGTAAGTCTGCTCGCCATCGCCCGCCACGGTCGTAATCGTTCCCGCGCTCACCTTACGAATGACAAAATTTCCCGTGTCGGCGATGTAGACGTTGCCGCTGGCATCCACGGCCACGGCCTCCGGCAGAAAAAGCATCGCCGCTGTGGCCAGGCCGCCGTCGCCGGAGTAACCCGCCGTGCCATTGCCTGCGATGGTGCGGATCGTGCCGCCGCTCACTTCACGAATGCGCTGGTTGTGGCTGTCGGCAATGTAAAGATTGCCGCTGGCATCCACAGCCACGCCCCGCGGCGTGTCCAGCTGCGCGCTGGTGGCCGGGCCGCCATCGCCGCCAAAGCCTTCCACGCCCGTGCCGGCCACCGTGGTGAGGATGCCCGCCG
>DAHWKP010000047.1:0-5536 GCA_027343585.1 Acidobacteriaceae bacterium | reverse complement strand
CACGCGGTTCAAAAACTCCGGGCG
Source organism: Acidobacteriaceae bacterium (assembly GCA_027343585.1). Taxonomy (GTDB): domain Bacteria; phylum Acidobacteriota; class Terriglobia; order Terriglobales; family Acidobacteriaceae; genus JAJZCX01. The sequence goes on along the minus strand of DAHWKP010000047.1, from coordinate 5,512 downwards.
AAAACTCTGCCGCAAAAGTTGCATCACGTTCTCGCTGGCCTCGGCAAAGCTGGACTCGGATTGCACCGCCTCAGTATTCAAAAACTGAGCGCCGAGGTTGGAGGTCAAAATCAGCACCGTATTTTTAAAGTCAACGGTACGCCCGCGAGCATCCGTTAGGCGTCCATCGTCGAGAACCTGCAACAGCACGTTGAAAACATCTGGATGCGCCTTTTCGATCTCATCGAGCAGCACGACGGAGTAGGGTCTCCGGCGCACGGCCTCGGTCAACTGTCCGCCCTCGTCGTAGCCAACATAGCCCGGAGGCGCGCCAATCAAGCGCGCGACGGCGTGCTTCTCCATGTATTCGGACATGTCAATGCGCACCATGGACTGTTCGTCGTCGAACAAAAACTCTGCGAGTGCGCGTGCGGTTTCGGTTTTTCCCACGCCGGTGGGTCCAAGAAAGATGAAGGAGCCAATCGGGCGCTTGGGGTCGCTGAGGCCAGCACGCGAACGGCGGATGGCGTTGGCGACCGTGGTGAGCGCGGTGTCTTGGCCGACCACGCGCTCGCGGAGGCGCGTCTCCATCTGCACCAATTTCTGCACCTCGCCTTCGAGCATTTTGGAAACGGGGATTCCCGTCCACTTGCTCACAATGCGAGCCACGTCTTCCTCGTCCACCTCTTCCTTTAACATCCGTGCGCTGCCGTGCGCGCCGTCCTCTTGCGCAGCGTTCAGGTCTTTCAGTTCTGCTTCCAGGCGCGGCAACTCGCCGTATTGAATCTGGGCCACGCGCTCCAGATTGCTGCGGCGCGTTTGTTCTTCGGCTTCAACGCGCAGCGCTTCGATTCTTTTCTTGAGATCGGAGAGGTGCGTGATGGAGGCGCGCTCCTTTTGCCAACGCGCGCGCAGTGCGCTGGCCTGCTCGCGCAGCGCAGCCAGTTCGCGCTCGACCTCTTCGCGTCGCTCTTTGGAGTTGGCATCGGTTTCACGTTTGAGCGCAGTCCGTTCGATCTCAAGGGAAGTGGCGCGCCGCTCCAGTTGATCGATCTCCGTGGGTACGGAGCCGATCTGAATGGCCAGCGAAGCTGCGGCCTCATCGACCAGATCAATGGCCTTGTCTGGCAGAAAACGGTCGGAGATGTAGCGATGCGAAAGTGTGGCGGCAGCAACGATAGCCGCATCTTTAATGCGGACGTTGTGGTGGGCTTCGTAGCGTTCCTTCAAGCCGCGCAAGATGGCGATAGTGTCCTCAACATTTGGCTCGCCAACAAAGACGATCTGAAAGCGCCGCTCGAGCGCTGCGTCCTTCTCAATGTATTTGCGATATTCGTTGAGCGTGGTTGCGCCAATGGCACGCAGTTCGCCACGTGCCAAGGCTGGCTTGAGCATATTGGAAGCGTCGATGGCTCCCTCCGCTGCACCTGCGCCCACCAGCGTGTGCAACTCGTCGATGAAGAGAATGATCTGCCCTGCCGCCTCTTCAATCTCCTTGAGAACCGCCTTCAAGCGATCTTCAAACTCGCCGCGATATTTGGCTCCGGCCAGCATGGCTCCCAGGTCGAGCGAGACCACGCGCTTGTCGCGCAACACATCCGGCACATCGCCAGAGACGACGCGGCGCGCCAGACCCTCAACGATGGCGGTTTTTCCCACGCCCGGCTCCCCGATCAGCACAGGATTGTTTTTGGTGCGGCGAGAGAGCACTTGGACAACGCGGCGAATCTCCTCATCGCGGCCAATGACTGGATCGAGCTTGCCGCGCCGCGCCAACTCCGTCAGGTCACGCGCATAGCGCTCCAGTGCCTGATACTTCGCCTCGGGATTTTGATCGGTGACGCGCTGGGAACCCCGCACGGCCGTCAGAGCGCGCAGAATCGCGTCGTGCGTGGCTCCAGAGGCGGCCAGAGCCAACTGCGCCGGGTCCTTTTTGTCTTGCGTTGTGGCCAGCAACAAATGCTCCGTGGAGACGTACTCGTCTTTGAAGGTCTGCGCCTCACGAAAGGATTGATCGAGCAAGCGCAGCAGCATTGCCGAGGATTGCGGTGGATTGGTCGCACCGGCAACTTTGGGGAAGGTGTCCACCACCTGTTGCAGGCGTGCGCGCAACGGCTCCACTGGCGCGCCAATCTTAGCGAGCACGGAGGGAACGATGCCTTCGCGGTCGTCGAGCAGCGCTAGCAACAGATGCGTGGGCTGCACCTCAGGATTGCCCGATTCTGCGGCGCGATCGCCGGCGGCCTGCACGGCCTCCTGCGCTTTTACGGTGAGTTTTTCCCAGCGAACGGCCACGGCGGCTCCTCCAAGTACAGAAAATCAAGGACAGAAAAGTAGGCGTCCTTCCGGGCTACGATGGCACGGGCTGTCGGAGCAGAGCCATCGAAGCCACGGAAGGACTGCACAAAGCATCGTACTTCAAGCAGCGGCGGTGGTGCCTTCCACCTGCTTGACGCCGCCGACGGTGACGGGAATCTGCTTGGGCTGGGCTTCGGCCTTCTTGCCCAGTTCAATGCGCAGCACGCCCGCGTCATAGGTTGCCTGGACTTTTTCAGCGTCCACCGTGGTGGGCAGCGTAAAGGTGCGCGCAAAGCTGCCGTAGCGGCGTTCGATGTGGTGGTAGTTTTTCTCCTTGGTCTCTTGTTCGAACTTGCGCTCGCCGCGCACGGTGAGCACGTTGTTTTCCAGTTGAATCTTGAAGTCCTCCTGCTTGAGTCCGGGAGCTTCCAGCGCCAGCACAATGTGGTTGGCGTCTTCGGCAATATCCACCGGCGGAATGAAGCCGCTGGCAGGTGCCTGCTCGGAGCCTTCAAAGATTTGCTGCAACTGGGATTGCAGGGTGTCGATCTCTCGGAATGGATTCCAACGCAGAATGGTCATGATTGCATCCTCCTAGTGAGCCTTGGCTCGAAATCTTGGCCGGGGGTTCACACCGGCCTGAGCATGTGATTCAAATATATCACAAAAGATTCAGATAATGTGAGCATATTACTATCACATTTATCGAATTTTTATATAACCTTTATTTATCAATGCTTTGCATGCGCCTATGTGAAGATTTTTTTGCCCCAGACAACCCGATGACGGTACCCAGCCTCGTCTGCAGGCCTGTGCGTCCGTGGGGTGTCTTCGTGGCAGGGGAAGTGCGGTGCGGCCTCGGGCACTGCTGCTATTCTGTTGGGTTGTGTGTGGTGGTCGCAGCGGCGGGCTGCCGCAGCGCGACGGATTGGTTTGAGATTCTAGCGTGGGTAAGGCGATGAAAATATGGCGACATATCTGGTAACGGGCGCGGCGGGCTTTATCGGCTCATGGATTACGCAAACACTGGCGGAGCGGGGCGACACGGTACGCGCGCTGGATAATTTTTCCACCGGCAAGCGCGAGAACTTGACGGGCATACGCGGCGCGGTGACGGTGATGGAAGCCGATCTACGCGATGCGGCAGCGATGGCGAAGGCTTGTGAGGGCGTGGAGTGCATCTTTCATCAGGGCGCATTGCCTTCGGTGCCGCTCTCCATTCAAGATCCGCGCACCAGCCATACGGTTAACATTGACGGCACCTTTAATCTGTTGGAGGCGGCGCGGGCCAGCGGGGTGCGCCGTGTGGTGTATGCGGCTTCGTCGTCTGCCTATGGCAATAAGAATCCTTTGCCGCAGACGGAGTTGATGCTGCCCGGGCCGCTGTCGCCGTATGCGGTACAGAAATATACGGGCGAGTTGTATCTGCGCAGCTATTGGGAGGTCTACCAGCTGGAGACGGTGGCGTTGCGCTACTTCAACATCTTTGGGCCGCGGCAGGCACCCGACTCCCCCTACAGTGGCGTGATGGCGAAGTTTATCCGCATGATGCTCGACCACGAGCAGCCGGTGATCTTTGGCGATGGCACGCAGAGCCGCGACTTTACTTACATTGAAAATGTGGTGCAGGCGAATCTGAAGGCGGCCACGGCCCCGGCGGACAAAGTAGCGGGGCGTGTCTTCAACATTGCCTGTGGAGAGCCGCATACGTTGAATGAGACCTACGCAATTTTGGCGGAGATGCTGGGCTATAAGAATCCGCCGCAGTATGGGCCGCCACGCACGGGAGACATTGAGCATTCGTACGCGGACATCAGTGCCGCGCGCAAGGACTTGGGGTACGCGCCCGCCGTGGATTTTGTTGAGGGATTGCGCCGCACGGTGGACTGGTATCGCCAACAACATGCACAACGCGCCGCACTGGCTGTGGGAGCCAAGGCATGAATCCAACGATAAGCGCAGCGAGCCAGCCAGCAGCGCAGGCCGCCGCACCTGCAGCGTGGCAGCAGCGGCTGGAGCAGCGGAAGTTGACGATCGGCATCATTGGTTTGGGCTATGTGGGGCTGCCGCTGGCGCTGCTGCTGAGCGAGGAGCGCTTTCGCGTGCTGGGCTTTGACGTGGACAAGAGCAAGGTGGAGAAGCTCAACGCCGGGCAATCCTACATATATCGCATTGAGCCGGAGCAGATTCAGGCCGCGCAAGCCCAGGGGCTGCGTGCCACCAGTGACTTTCGCGAGATCGCTAGCGTCGATGCGGTGCTGATCTGCGTGCCCACGCCGCTGAGCGAACATCGCACGCCGGACATGAGCTACATCGTTGCGACCATGGAGGCGATTGCGCCGCATCTGCGCGAGGGGCAACTGGTGGTGCTGGAAAGCACGACGTATCCGGGGACCACGGCGGAGGTGGTGGCCCCGATCATCGAAAAGGCTGGCAAGACCGTGGTGCGCACGGCGGGCGCAGCGGGCGTGTTCGTGGCCTTTTCACCGGAGCGCGAAGATCCCGGCAACACGAGCGTGGCGCGGCGTGCGATTCCGAAGGTAGTCGGCGGCATGGAGCCAACGGCGACCGCGATGGCCGCGGGTTTATACAACAGCATCTTTCAGCGCGTGGTGCCCGTCTCCAGCCCGGCAGCGGCGGAGATGACCAAGCTGCTGGAAAACATCTATCGCTGCGTGAACATCGCGCTGGTGAATGAATTGAAGCTGCTGTGCCTGCGCATGGGGCTGGATATTTGGGAGATCATCGACGCGGCGGCGACCAAGCCGTTTGGCTTTCAGCCGTTTTATCCGGGGCCGGGGCTGGGCGGGCATTGCATTCCCATTGATCCGTTTTATTTGAGCTGGAAGGCCAAGGAGTTTGACTTCGTCACGCGCTTTATTGAACTGGCCGGCGAGGTGAACGAGGCCATGCCCTACCATGTGCTGCAAGCGGTGATGACGGCGTTGAACCTCGATGCCAAAGCCCTGCGCGGTTCCAAAGTTCTGGTGTTGGGCGTGGCCTACAAAAAAGATGTCGATGATCTGCGGGAGTCGCCCGCGCTGACGATCATCGAATCGCTGCAACGCGAGGGCGCGCAGGTCAGCTACAACGATCCCTTTTTTGCGCAGGTGGGCCAGGGGCGGCGCTACAAGCTGAATATGACCTCGACACCGCTCGACCGCATTCCAGAGTTTGACTGCGTGTTGATCGTGACCGATCACAGCGCCTACGACTACAAGAAAATTGTGGCCGA
>DAHWKP010000028.1:0-43107 GCA_027343585.1 Acidobacteriaceae bacterium | reverse complement strand
CCGCGCCTCAATCGTGCAGCCGGGCGTCTGGTCTTTGGGGTAGAAGTAGAGCACGACCCACTGGCCGCGATACTGATCCAGGCTGATCTTTGTGCCTTCCTGCGAGGGCAGCGTGAAGTTCGGCGCGATCTGGCCCACCTGTGGAATCGGCGCGGCCGCAGCGTAGGCGCGCAGCGCGAAGAAGCCGACGGCGGCCAGGACAAAGACTGCAGCAAAAACGGTGATGCGGGCAATGTGCATGGTGCGATGCTCCCAATCGGGCGGATGTGTGTACGCAGACAGGCTGCGCCCTCATGCTACTCCGCAGCGTCGTCGGCGACAATGGCGATGCCCGCAGCGTTGGCTGCGGCCACCACGCCCGCTGGATCGAAGAGCAGCGTCTGGCCCGCGTCGAGCGCCAGGCAGGTGGCTCCAGCCTGCTGCATCGTCAGGATCGTCTGCACGCCGATCACTGGCACATCAAAGCGCAAATCCTGTTTTGGTTTGGCGACCTTGACCACGGTCAAACTGCGTGCCAGCGTCGACGGCTCCGCGCCTTCACTCGTGCGCATCAGCTCTCCCGCACGGCGGATGGCGGCGTCGGTACCCTCCATCGCCTCAACGGCCACGCAGGCTTGGCTGGCCAGCACCACCGTCTGGCCAATGTCCAGCGCAGCCACGGCGCGGGCGATGCGGCGGCCGGTGGCAATGTCGGCCCGCTCGCGCTCATCGGGCGCGCGCGCCGTCAGCACGCCGGGCCGCGCCAGCAGCGGCTCCAAATAGGTCGTGGAGGCGATCAACTCAATACCTTCATCGCCGAGCACCTTGGCCACCGCGCCCAGCAGCATGTCTGTGTTGCGCGTACGCAGAGAGAGCAGCAACTTGGCCAAGCGCCAATCGGGCCGAATGCTGGAGAAGATTTGTTTGTGCTTCACCTGCCCGGCCATCACGGCCTGTGTAACGCCCGCGGCTTGGAAGGTTTCAATCAGCCGGGACAACTCCCCCAGCGAGAGCCAGTGTACCTGCACGCCCGGGTCGGCGGCGGCGCGCTGATCCATCTCCGGGTCTGTCTCCTCGCGGATGGCGGCCACGACGACCTCTGTGCCCGCAGCGCGCGCCGCATCCAGCAGCAGAAAGGGAAAGCGGCCATTGCCCGCGATCAAGCCCAGTTTTGCGTGTGTGGGTGCAGTGTCATTCACGATAAAGAATTCTCTGGACTCTTCACTGCATTGCGCCGAGCCTGCCCTGAGTGTAATCGAAGGTGCAGAATCACTCCTGCATCGCTGCATGCCTTCACGCGCTGCGGTGCTTATTTAATCACGCCGCGCTCGGCGGCTTCGATGAACCGGATCAGATAGGCGACATGCTCATCGGCTGCGCCGGAGCCGCACTGCGCGCGCAGCGCTTCCAACGCCTGCGCCGTATTCTTTTTGGAGGCCAGCAGCACGCGATAGGCCGCGCGCAATTCTTTCATCTGTTCTGGCGTAAAGCCGCGCCGCTCCAAGCCAACTTTGTTCAGGCTGTAGGCATGCGTCTCGCGCTTGGCACTGGTCAACGAGTACGGCAGTACATCCTGCGTAATAGTCGTGCCGCCGCCGATGTAGGCGTGGCGTCCGATTCTGCAAAACTGATGCACCGGGCAGAGCGCGCCCACGGTTGCGTAGTCTTCCACGATCACATGGCCGGCCAGCGTGGCTGCGTTGGCCAAGATGCAGTGGTCGCCGATCTGGCTATCGTGGCCGATGTGCGTATAGGCCATGATGAGGCAATGGCTGCCCACGCGCGTGGTGCCGCCGCCCCCGGCTGTGCCGCGCGAGATGGTCACCGACTCGCGGATCACCGTGTGCGCGCCCACTTCAACTGCGGTTGGCTCGTTGTTATATTTCAGATCCTGCGGTGCGATGCCCACGGCGGCAAAGGAGTAGACCTGTACGCCCTCACCCAGTCGCGTGCAGCCATCGAGCACCACATGCGATACCAGACGGCATCCGGCGGACAGTTCCACCGCTGCGCCCACGATGCAATAAGGCCCGACCTCGGCAGTCGCGTCGATGCGCGCGCCCGCATGCACGATGGCTGTGGGGTGAATCTTCACGCTCTGGCTCAGGCCTCGGTTGCGGCCTCTGCGCCGCTCTTCTGCGGATGGCGTGGCACAAGCTGGCACATCACCGTACACTCACAGGCCAGCTTGCCCTCCACAAAAACATTGCCCTGCATACGCACCGCGCGCGAGCGCCACTGCAAGACTTCCACTTCAATCCGCGCCTGATCTCCGGGAACCACAGGGCGGCGAAAACGCGCCTTCTCAATGCCGGTAAAAACCATCAGCTTGTTGTGGCGGTCGGGGATCTCCGTCAGCAGCAATGCGCCGCCGGTCTGCGCCACAGCCTCGACCAGCAACACGCCGGGCATGATCGGATAGCCGGGAAAATGCCCCTGAAAAAACGGCTCGTTGACGGTGACATTCTTGATGGCGACGATGCGCTGTTTGCGCACCACCTCCACCACCCGGTCGATCAGCAGAAACGGGTAGCGGTGGGGAAGAATGTCCATGATGGCCACAATGTCCAGCGGTGCGGTGATGCCGCCCGTGGCCTCTACGGCTGCGTTCTGCGAAGTGGTTTCCAAGGTTTCCATGGCGAACTAGCTGGATTATACGACCAGCACCGCAGTATCCGCCCAGCGTGCAGACTCTTTATACTGCGAAAGAGACGCCATGCCAGCCTTCCCACCTGTCGACGAACAACTCGCCTACCTGCAAAAAGGTGCGGCGGAGATCATTCCCCAGCCCGCGCTGCGCGAGCGGCTGGAGCAATCCCACAAAACCGGCAAGCCGCTGCGCATCAAGGCCGGCTTTGATCCCACTGCGCCCGACCTGCACTTGGGCCACACTGTGCTCATCCGCAAGCTGAAACATTTTCAGGACATGGGCCACACCGTCGTCTTTTTGATTGGCGACTTTACCGGCCTGATCGGCGACCCCACGGGCCGCTCGGTAACGCGCAAGCCGCTCTCGCGCGAGGAGCTGGACAAAAACGCAGCCACCTACAAGGCGCAGGTCTTTAAAATTCTCGATGCGGAAAAGACCGAGGTGCGCTACAACTCCGAATGGCTGGACAAGCTGGGCTTTGAGGGCATCATCCGCTTGGCTGCCAAGTACACCGTCTCGCAGATGCTGGAGCGCGAAGACTTCCACCAGCGCTTTAACGCCGAGCAACCGATCAGCCTGCATGAACTGCTCTATCCTCTGGCGCAGGGCTATGATTCGGTCGCGCTCGAAGCCGATGTGGAGATGGGCGGAACCGATCAGAAATTCAATCTGCTGGTGGGCCGTGAGTTGCAGCGCCACTATGGCCAGCCCTCGCAGATCGTGCTGACCATGCCGATTCTCGAAGGCTTGGATGGCGTGCAGAAGATGTCGAAGTCGCTCGGCAATGCGATTGGAATTCAAGAAGCACCGCTGGAGATGTACGGCAAGCTAATGTCCATTTCCGATGAGCTGATGTGGCGCTACTGGACACTGCTGACCGACCTGCGCCCGCAGGAGATTGAGCAAATGCGGCAACAGGTTTCCACTGGCGCGCTGCATCCGATGGAAGCCAAAAAGAATCTGGCGCGAACGATTACAGCGGGCTTCCATTCCGAAGCCGCAGCGCAACAGGCCGACACCGACTGGGCGCGGCAGTTCCAGAAGAAAGAAAGAACGGAGAGTCTGGAAACTGTCTACTTGAAGTTCCAAGATTTTCAATCTACCCCGGAAGAAATTGAACGATACCGAACCTCCGAGATTGGGAGTCGCATACTCAGTTCTGTATCTGCCGAAGAAGCGGCAGACGTTCAACTTCTTAAGTTGAATAAAATTCTGTCTGCGGCAGGGTTAGTGAGTTCGACAAGTGAGGCTGAACGGAAACTAGCGGAGAACGGCGTACATGTGAACGAGGATACAGTAGTCGTCGGGCGAGAAATTGTACGGCCAACATCAAAATATCCAGTTATCCCCAGCGAATTCACAATGGATGGAAATGGAAACAAAGAGCTTCATTTGTTGATTCGTGTTGGGAAACGGATGAAGAAGGTTGTGCTGCAAAAATAGTTGTGGGGCAATTGAAAAGAAGAAAAAGTCATTCTGAGCGCAGCGAAGAATCCAGAGAGTGCATGCAGTGCCGGTGCAGCCGCGATTCTCTGGATTCTTCACTTCCGTTGGTCGTTCAGAATGACTCAGCGCTTCTGGTTCCCGCATTTTCGGCCCGCGCGAGGATCGCGCCGGGTGCCCCACGTCTCGTTTTTTTTGAGACGTGGGAGTCGCCTCGACACTCTGCCCCTGCAACGAAAGCCTGCCTGGTCCTATGCCAACGCGAACGTCTTGCATCCGCGCCTACATCCCAACGAGGCGCTCTTTTTTGTGCGCTTTATCGCAACAACATACTTTGCCGCTTTGGCTCCGACTGGGTCGCCATTGCCGAATCTTGATCTTTCACCTCGAAAATGATTTGCCCAGAGGGCACATCGAAGATCACTTTGCCAAAATTGTTTAGGTACGCCAGGCCGACCACTCCGTTCGCCGTCTTCTTTTTCAAAACGTTCGGCGTGCTTTGCAGCAGAAAGACGGTTAGATCGCCCGTCTGCATGCGGCCCATGGAAATCGCTGGCATCCGCCCAATCTTCACTGGGAAATATCCGCCCAGCCCGTAGGCCCATAGTCCGTCCGAGCTGACAAACATTTCTTGAAGATTTTTCTTCTGCGCAAAGGCCTGAAACAGCATCAGCGATACATCACTGCCCGTATCCACATCCACAATGGCAGGCATCCGGGTGCGCGTGTCCGTGGATAAAGTGATTGGGATTTCTACGGAGTGCTTTTTGCGCGCCAGGCTCACCACACTCCCATCCCCGTGGTAGCGGTAGCCCTTGGCTGGCAGCAGCGTCAGCATCTGCTTTTGAAAATCCAGCACAACCACATACTGCTGCAGCAAGGGAAAGCCCAGGATTCCGTCGATTCTGTGGTGATAGGCCAATTGCAAATCGTGAAGGTCTACCAACGCCAAGATATGCGCGACCGGAAGCTGATCCATCGTAACGGCGACATCTTTGTCCTCGGCCACCGCCACCATGCCTCCACCCAAGCCAATATCTTTTTCCCGTTGAATTCCTTCGGGCTTCAATCCCAACGCTTGGGAGGTATGCAGATCCAGAATGTTGGTCGTGGTTCCCGAGTCCAACAAAAACTGCATCCCGGGCGTCCCATTCACGGTCAAAGTGACGAATAGGTGTTGCCGGTCGCTGGTAAAGGGGACGGTAACCGAACCGGGAATCAGAGCCTGTGGGACAAGGCCCTGCCCCGCACTGGGCAGGTTCGGTTGCATCAATACCGAAGAAAGAATCAGAAGCGCTCCACCGATCATGGCGGCTTCCTCCTTGGTTGCTATGATCCTAACGCAAATTGGTTTCAATTTACCACAAAAAAATAGAAAATCAACATACCACTTTCCTCAGAACCTGGTTGGTTATGGCGAAGATTTGGTGCATACTCAACGAAGATGGAGAGCTTGGACGAACTCTTGCGGCAGGCGGAAATCGCCCACGGCCACCTGTGCGCCGGGCAAGTGCTGGGCGTGCGCATGTCCCTGCGCGGTTGCGAACGGCTGGGCATCAGCGACCCACGCGGAGCCGACCGCAAACGGCTGGTCACTTTTGTGGAGATTGACCGATGCGCCACCGACGCCATTGCCGTGGTGACGGGGTGCCGTCTGGGCAAGCGCGCGCTCAAGTTCCGCGACTGGGGCAAGATGGCGGCAACCTTCATCGACCTGGCCACGGGCCGCGCCATTCGCATCGTCGCCAGAGAGTCCAGCAAAGAGGCCGCGCGCGCACTGCATCCTGAAATTGAAAATAAAAATCAGCAGCAGATGCTCGCCTATCGGGAGTTGCTCGACGAAATTTTATTTGCGGAGCAATGGGTGCGCGTGCCGCTGGATGCGCGCGAGTTTCCCGGCTACAAATCCGCGCGCATTGCCTGCGCCGATTGTGGAGAAGGCATCAACTATGACCGCTTTGTGCTGCGCGATGGGCAAACTCTTTGCCATGGCTGCGCAGACCCAGCCGCGCGCTACTATCAACCACTGACAGAGGATGCGGCCCCGGAATCCGCGCCCATGCCATCGGGAGATTGCAAGTGCGGAGGCTAAAGCTGAACACAACGCCCGCATGAGCCGCTACAATCATGCCTACGAATGCACGCCAATTCTCCAACAGACGCACCGAAGCCGCCTGCGCCGCGCAGGCTGGCGTGGCTGCGCGGCTCGCACCGGCACACGGCTTTTTCTGCTGCGCTGTTGTTGATGGCCTCCACGTTTTTATCGCGCGTCATCGGCCTGGTGCGGGAAAAAATCATCGCCTTCTACTTTGGCGCTGGCGCGCAGACGGATGCCTACCGCGCGGCCTTTCAGTTGCCGGAGATGATCACCTATTTTCTCGTCGGTGGTGTGGCCTCCATCTCCATCATCACGCTGCTCAGCCACTACCGCGAGCAGGGCAAGAAGGCCGAGGCTGATGACGCCGTCTCCGTCATTCTGAGCACGGTGCTCTTCGTGCTGGCCGCCGCAGTCGTTCTAGCAGAGTTTTTCGCTCCGCACTATACGCGCATATTTTTCCCAGGCTTTGACGCACCCACCGCTGCGCTGTGTACGCATATGACGCGCATCCTGCTGCCCGCGCAGCTCTTCTTTTTTGCCGGGGGAGTGCTGGCCGCCGTGCAAATGGTACACAAACAATTCACCTATCAGGCGCTGGCCCCGCTGCTGTATAACATCGGCATCATCGCCGGAGCCGTACTGCTGGCGCACCGCTTCGGCGTCTCCTCGCTGGCGTTGGGCGCGCTGGCTGGCGCGTCGATCGGATGGTTTCTGTTGAACGCGTTGGGGGCGTACCGCACCGGGCTGCGCCTGCATTTTTTGCCCCGCTGGTCGCACCCAGCACTGCGCGAGTGGCTGCGCCTGTCGATTCCGTTGATGATCGGCGTCTCGTTGGTCACTGCGGACACTTGGATACTCTCTTATTTCGCATCGCATGCTCGAGGAGAAATCGCGCGCCTCAGCTACGCCAAGCGCCTCTTCAGCATGCCCATGGCGATGCTCGGCCAGGCGGCGGGCGCGGCCTCGCTGCCCTTTTTCGCCTCGCTGGCTGGCAAAGGCCTGCTGCGCGAGTTCTCCCTGAGCGTGAATCGCTCCATCACGCGCATCTTCGCCTTCGCCTTTCTGCTCTCGGCGTGGATGGTCGCCCTGGCCCGCCCGGCGATCGATCTGGTGTTGCGTGGTGGTTCTTTCCGTGCGGCAGACGTGCAGACCACGGCGCTCTACTTTGCCATCTTTGCACTCTCGCTTGCGCTTTGGTCGGCGCAGGCGATTTACGCCCGCGCCTTCTACGCTGCGGGCAACACCCTGACGCCCATGACCGCCAGCACGCTGATCGCTGCCGCCTCCGTTCCGCTCTACGGATTTTTCTTTCATCGCTGGGGAGGTGTGGGCTTGGCCTTGGCCTCGGACCTTGGCATCACCGCACAGACGTTGGCACTGGCTTTATTGCTCCATATGCGCGGGCTGGTACGTGTGCGCGAGTTGGAATTTGCCGAACTGGCGCGTGCCTTTGTCGCCTCCAGCGTCGCGGGTGCGGCAGTTGTGTTGCTGCTGCGCACCTTGCCCCACATCCTCGGCTTTCGTGGCGATCTGCTGCAATTGGTCATGGGCAGCATCGTCTGGTTTGCGCTTTGTTGGGGCCTGCTGGCTGTCACTGGCTCTGCATTACCCCAGCAACTCCTGACGCGCCTGCGCAGACGCAACCAGCCCTCCAGCGCAGCGGCTCGGGCGTAAGGAAATTTCCATGCAGCAGGATGCCAAACTCGAACCAGCAAACAGCGACGAAGACTTTTACATGGATGGACCGTACATGGTCTTCACCGAGGCCTACCATCGCAAGCGCGGCTACTGCTGCCAGTCGGGCTGCCGCCATTGCCCCTACGAATTTTCCAAGCACGCCACAACATCGACCACTGAAAAGTAGTTTTTGATTTTTTTTAGATTGTTGCGGGAAGAAATTGGAGGCGCGGGTCGGGATCGAACCGACGCATAAAGGTTTTGCAGACCTCTCCCTTACCACTTGGGTACCGCGCCTTGGTGGGCTGGAGCCGCGCGCAGGGCAACGGCCGTTTTCCAAATCCCCTGCGAAAATCTGCTGGCCCTGGCTTGCGGGCAGTATACCGCGACTTGGCCTGTCGAACGATGGAGCGGGAGACGGGACTTGAACCCGCGACCCTCGCCTTGGCAAGGCGATGCTCTACCACTGAGCTACTCCCGCGCGGTACTTTTCGAGTATATCGGTTGCAATGGTTGCGGTCAACGCCGCGCCGAGACGCGCGTTTCAACCGGCGGCGATGGCGGCCTTTGGCGTTTCGACGCTGGTAATAGAACCGTCGCGCATGTGCAAGATCCGGTCGGCAATGGAGGCCGCTTCCGCATTGTGCGTAATCATCAGCACGGTCTGCTTCAGTTCTCGGTTGGAGCGATGCAGCATCTCCAGCACGGCATCGGAGTTTTTCGAATCGAGGTTGCCGGTTGGCTCATCCGCCAGCAAAATGGTTGGGTGCGCAACCAGTGCGCGCGCAATGGCCACGCGCTGCTGCTCCCCGCCGGATAATTCCGAGGGCCGGTGATGCAGCCGCTGCTCAATGCCGAGCATCTGCGTCACCGAGGCTAGAAAGTCCGCGTCGAGTGGCCCGCGCCTGCCTGCAATTTCATGCGCGATCTCAATGTTGCCCATCGCCGTGAGCGTGGGCAGCAGATTGAAGCGCTGAAAGACGAAGCCAATCTTCTGCCGCCGCAAGCGCGTGCGTTCGGCGTCCGAGAGCTGAACAAAATCCGTGCCGTCAATGCGCAAACTGCCCGACGTTGCCTGCGCCAACCCACCCAGAATGTAGAAGAGTGTGGATTTGCCGCTGCCCGAAGGCCCGACGATGCTGACGAACTCTCCCGGCTCGACGGTAAAGCTGACCCCGCGCAAAGCGGGAACTTCCAGCTTGCCTGCACGATAAGTTTTGCTAAGCTGCTCGGCGATAATGATGGGCGCCATGTCTGCTCGTATTGTACTGTCCATCGACACCAATACGCACGCGTGGCAGCGATGATGACCTGGGTGCGGGAGTCGAGTGGAGTTCGAACGCAACGACACTGATTCCCTTTGAGGAGCCGAGGGACGAAGAGTCCAGAGAGTGCCGGCTGCCTCCGCGCCTGCACCCAAAAGGATTTGCCCTTCCGCATAATCGGAAATACAGTGGTGCCCAAAATATGTGCGCCGACATATCAGGGAAACGCTCCACCCTGGACGATTGGGCATCTCCGTCCCGGCGGCCCATTCTGGCAACAGCCGACAAGAAAATTTAGTAAATTTAGTAAATCTTCACATTTTTGTGCAAAACCTGTGCGATCCTCTTGTCAGAGACGCGCTCAGGGTGTAGAGTAATCTCATACTGGAACGCGCCAGTGGTCGCTGCGAATCGGTCGCAGAGAATGCTGGCAAGCGCTTTAGATTCATAAGAATGGATCACTGCGCACTGGCTGGATCGGCCCCAGATTGGGGCTGCATAAACTCCAAAAGCCAACCGTTTCAGCTAGCCTTGATTGTCGCGTCTGCCGCCACGAGAGCGGCATAGAGCGGTACGGAGATTGGGCCAATGTAGCCCATGAAAAACTCTGAAAACTGCCGTGATTGATGATACAGAAATCTTTCTCCCTGATTGCTAAGATCGCCTAGAGTGCCAGTGGACGCCAGCGGGAGGCATGTCATGATGAACATTCAATGCGCCAATCCAGATTGCAAAGCCGAGTTAAAGTATCTGCGCGGCGGTCGCCTCTACCTGATGGAGCGCGAAAGCTATGAAAAGCACGACGGCGCGCGTACCGCACCGGGACAGGTAAGCGTGCGTCGGTACTTATGGTTGTGCCCCACCTGCGCGGAGACCTACACCCTGCACCGTTGGACCGAGCGGGGCGTGGAATTGCGCCAGCGGATGCGTCCGCCGGTGGCCGTGATGGCACGCGCCACGCAGGACCACGACTGGATGATGCCCGGCCTTGTCGGTTAATCAGCAACGCGCAGCGGCTTCGTCGCGCAAGGGCTGGGGAATGCCTGTCATTCTCGCTGCACCACCTCTTCTTTCGTAGCGGTCGCATTCCAGTACAATCAATTCGGCGACATTCCAGTACAATCAATTCGGCGAATCGATTTCCTATGTCCTTGCTGCGCAGCATCGCCCGACACCGCTGGCTCTTCTGGCTGCATGCTGGGCTGTTTCTGCTTCTAGCTCTCAGCCTTTTCCTGCTGCATCTGTTGATGCGCAGTCTACTCATCAGCACCTTTGTCACCATCTTTCTGCTGATGGTCACGGGATTTTTTTTGATCCTCTCCGGGCTGCTGGACTTTGGTGCGGGCGTTGAAGCGCTGCTGGAACGTGAGGCCTACGCATGGATATGGATTGTGCTGGCCGCAACGGTAATCTTTGCCGGAATCGTGCTGTTTTTGTCGCCAGAACTCTCCATTGAGCGCCTGCTGGACTTCGCCGTGGTCCACGCGCTGGCACTGGCGTTTTTGGAGACGCGCTTGGCCAAGCAGTTGCGCCATCATCCCACGGAACGAGGCCGCCTGCTGGGCTTTGCCCGGCTCTCCACCGCCTATGCCGTGCTGCTGCTGATGGGCACGCTCTACGGCAACCGCTACTCCGTGCTGGTGCTGGCCACGTACTGCCTTGTGGTGGCTGCGGAACTGCTGCTGCTGCCCCGGCCCTTCTCCACCGCTCGTAACAACCGCCAGCCCGCAGCGATCTGATCGCCTACGCGCCGCTGGTTTGCATTGCAGGCCCAATCCTGGATTGATTGGGAATTTTGAAAACGTTTTTTCGCTACGCCTGCAAAATCTGCATCTTATTCCTTTAGAATGAATCCTATTGATAATCGGTAGCTTCTGCCGTCTGCCGAGGATCCCACCCTGTATCGGGAGTTCTGCGCCCCATGTGGATTGTTCGCCTAGCGCTACGCAGGCCGCTCACCTTCGTTGTGCTAGCCATTTTGATCCTGATACTGGGCGTCTTCACCATTCTGCGCACGCCCACGGATATTTTTCCCAACATCAATATTCCCGTCGTCAGCGTGGTGTGGAGCTACAGTGGATTGTCTCCGGCGGAGATGTCCGGGCGCATCACCAGCAACTTCGAGCGCGCGGTGACGACCACCGTCAACAACATTGAGCACATCGAGTCGCAGACAATCACCGGGATTGCCGTAGTGAAGATTTACTTCCACCCGGGCACAAACGTGGAGGCGGCGGTAGCCGAAGTGACGGCGATTTCTCAGACGCTGCTCGGCCACTTTCCCCAGGGCACGGTACCGCCGCTGATTTTGACCTACAACGCATCCAGCGTGCCGGTGCTGCAACTGGGCATGTCCGGCACCGGCATCAGCGAGCAGGAACTCTTCGATTTGGGCAATAGTTTTCTTCGCACGCAATTGGCCACGGTCCAGGGCGCATCCATTCCCTTTCCCTATGGCGGCAAGCTGCGTCAGGTGCAGGTGGACCTGGACGCAGCCGCTTTGCAGGCACGCGGCCTTTCTCCGGCAGATGTGGTCAACGCCGTCAATGCGCAGAGCGTGATTCTGCCTTCGGGCACGGAAAAGATGGGCCTGTTTGAGTATCAGATTGAAACCAACAGCGCGCCCCGCACGATCGAACAATTGAACAATATGCCCATTCGCACTGTGAATGGAGCCACGGTCTATCTGCGCGATGTGGCACACGTGCGCGATGGTTTTCCTCCGCAGACGAACATCGTGCGCGTCGACGGACACCGCGCAGCCTTGATGACAATCTTGAAGACGGGCGATGCCTCCACGCTGGACATCATCTCCCGCGTGCGCGCGATTTTGCCTTTGGCCGCAGCAGGATTGCCGCGGGCGTTGCGCATTGTGCCGCTGGCCGACCAATCCATCTTCGTGCGCGGTGCCATCAACGGCGTGGTGCGTGAGGCGATTCTGGCCGCGCTGCTGACGGCGCTGATGATCCTGCTCTTTCTGGGCAGTTGGCGCAGCACGTTGATTATCGCTGTTTCCATTCCGCTGTCGATTCTGGTCTCGTTCATCGCGCTGGGCATTCTGGGCCAGACGATCAACATTATGACGCTGGGCGGCATGGCGCTGGCCGTGGGCATTCTGGTGGATGATGCAACGGTGGAAATCGAAAACATCAACCGCAATCTGGAGATGGGCAAGGAAATTGAACAGGCGATTTTAGACGGTGCATCGGAGATCGCCGTGCCTGCCTTTGTCTCCACGCTGTCGATCTGCATTGTCTTTGTGCCCATGTTCTTTTTGGGCGGCGTGGCGCACTACTTATTTGTTCCCTTGGCAGAGGCCGTGGTCTTCGCCATGCTGGCCTCCTACCTGCTTTCGCGCACAGTGGTGCCCACGATGGCACGCTCCATGCTGCACGTGCATGTGGAAGGACACGAGGAGCGCAGGCGCGCCAGCCGCAATCCCTTCGTGCGCTGGCAGATGCGCTTTGAAGATGGATTTGAGCGCTTGCGTGGCGGCTATCGGGATCTGCTGGCGGTTTGTTTGGAGCGGCGCAGTCTCTTTATTGTTGGCTTCTTTGCCGCATGCGCGATAACGATTCTCGTGCTGCTGCCCTGGCTGGGCCAGGACTTTTTTCCCGACGTGGATGGCGGCCAGTTCAAGCTGCACGTGCGCGCGCAGACCGGCATGCGCATTGAAGAAACCGCCAAGCTCTGCGACCAGATCGACCAGAGCATCCGGCGAACGGTGCCTCCGAACGAAGTGCAAACGATCATTGACAACATTGGCGTGCCCTATAGCGGCATGAATCTTTCCTATAGCAACTCGGCAACGATTGGCTCTTGGGACGCGGATATTCTGGTGTCGCTTGCGCCGAAGCATCACGCCACTGCGCAGTATGTGGAGGCGCTACGCCGCGAACTCCCCAAGGAATATCCCGGCGTCACCTTTTATTTTTTGCCGACAGACATGGTGAGCCAGATTTTGAACTTTGGCTTGCCCGCTCCGCTCGATGTGCAAGTGGTGGGCTACAAAATGGAAGCTAACCATCAATTTGCAGAGAAGCTGCTGGCGGAGATGCGTCAGATTCCCGGCGCGGTTGATCTGCGCATTCAGCAGCCCTTCAACGAGCCGAACTTTACGGTGAATGTGGATCGCACCAAGGCGGAACAAGTTGGCTACGCGCAAAAGGATGTGGCCAACAATCTGGTTTCTGCGCTCAGCGGCAGCTTCCAAACTGCTCCCAACTTCTGGCTGGACTGGAACAATGGTGTCAGCTACAACATCGCCGTGCAGCAGCCGCAGTACAAGCTGGATACGCTGCAGGATCTGCAAAATGTTCCGGTGACGACTGGCAGCGGCACGAGCGCCTCCATGCAGATTCTTTCCAACGTAGCCAGCCTGCAACGTGGCGCGGAGGAAGGCACCGAGAGCCACTACAACGTGATGCCAGTAATCGACATTTATGGCGGCGTGCAGGGCAGCGATCTGCGCAGCATCGCAGCACAGGTGGATCGGATTGTGCGCCAGAATGCCAAGAATCTGCCGCGCGGCTCGCACATCACAGTACGCGGACAGGTGGAGACAATGCGCTCCTCCACCCTGGGCCTGCTGGGCGGCCTGCTCTTTGCAATTGTTCTGGTGTACTTATTGATCGTCGTTAATTTTCAAAGCTGGCTGGATCCGTTCATCATCGTCGCCGCTTTGCCCGCGGCGCTGGCCGGCATTGTCGCATTTCTTTTTTTAACGAGGACGCACGTGAGCGTGCCGGCTCTGACTGGAGCCATCATGTGCATGGGCGTGGCCACGGCCAACAGCATTCTTGTCGTCAGCTTTGCACGCGACCAGATGCTGCAAGGGCAAACTGCGCTGGAGGCCGCACTCAACGCAGGCTATACGCGCTTCCGCCCTGTGTTGATGACAGCGCTGGCCATGATGATTGGCATGTTGCCGATGGCGCTGGGGCTGGGAGATGGTGGGGAACAAAATGCTCCACTGGGCCGAGCTGTGATTGGCGGCCTGCTCTTTGCCACGGCGGCCACGTTATTTTTTGTGCCAACGTTCTTTAGCTACGTACATCGCAAGCGCGGGTTGTTGCCTGCGGCCACGCTGCCAGAGGATGCGCAATGAATTCGTGCGCAGACCACTTGCAGGAATGGAGGATCGATTGATGCATTCGACGGAACAAGCTGCCACGCTGGCCACACCCCAGGCGCGAAGGCGCATGGTGCGCTTGTTGGTGGTGCTGGCGGTTGTGGCGATTTTGGTTGCAGGCAGCGGCATGGTGCTGCGACTGCGCGCTCGTGCGGCCCTGCGTACAGAGACGGCGCAGATGGCCCTGCCCGATGTGGCCGTAGCCGTGGTACAAACAGGTGCGCCAACACAGGAATTGGTGCTGCCAGGAACGATCCAGGCCTACCTGGATGCGCCCATCTACGCGCGCACCAACGGCTATGTTCGCGCCTGGTACCACGACATCGGCGCTCCTGTGCGCAAGGGGGAGTTGCTCGCGGTAATTGAAACTCCAGAGCTGGATCAACAGGTGCAGCAGGCGCGCGCAGCGATGGCAACCGCGCAGCAAAATCTGAAGCTGGCGCAGATTACCGCTCAGCGCTATCAGGGATTGGTTGCCACGGATGCGGTCTCCAAACAATCAACAGACACGGCCAACTATAGTGCGGGCGCGCTGCTGTCTGCGGTAGCTGCAGCGCAGGCGAATCTCGATCAGCTACTCGCACTGCAATCCTTTGAGCGCGTATATGCCCCGTTTGACGGTGTGGTAACGGCGCGCAACACTGATGTGGGCCAGCTGGTCGATGCGGGCAGCAATGGCGGCACCGGCAGTGCTTCTGCGTTGAGCGGCACTCCGGCCATGGGCGGTGGGGCCAACTCCACACCGCGCGAACTCTTCCATGTCTCCAACACGCGCACGGTGCGCATCTTCATCAATGTTCCGGAACAGGATGCTCCCTCGGCGCGGCCCGGCGTACATGTCGGCATTACGCTGGCGGAGTATCCGGGGCGTATATTTTCTGGCAAGATCGTTCGCAGTGCCGACGCCATTGACCTGAGCACACGCACTTTGATGGCCGAGGTGGACATCCCCAACCCCAAGAGAGAGCTATTGCCGGGCGCGTATGCACAGGTGCATTTAAAGCTGCCACTCGACCATCCCTCGCTCATCATTCCTGTCAGCTCGCTGCTCTTTCGCGCAGAGGGATTGCGTGTAGCCATCTTGGATGCACAGGATCGCGCGCATCTAATTGAACCGATGCTGGGCCGCGATTGGGGCACTCAAGTGGAAGTTCTCGCAGGACTGCAAGCGGGCGAACGGGTTATTGACAGTCCGCCAGATTCAATCGCGGAAGGTGAACCCGTGCGCGTGGTTGCCATGGAAAAAACGGCAGGGAGTCCCAAGCGGTGAGCGCGACGGCCATCCCAATGCGTGTACGTGTTCTGGCCATCGCGGCTCCACTGTGGCTGTCCGGCTGCATGGTTGGGCCGAAGTATGCGCGCCCCAGCGCGCCTCAGCCCCCAACGTTCAAAGAGGCAACGGGCTGGCAGCCGGCGCAGCCGCAGGATGCAGCACTGCGCGGCGATTGGTGGACGATCTATGGCGATGCTGACCTGAATGCGTATGAGAAGCAGGTGGAGGCTGCCAACCAAAATCTTAAGGTGGCGGCAGACAACTACGCGCAGGCACACGCTGCGGTGCAAGGCGTCCGCTCCAATCTGTTTCCATTTCTCGGCGCAGGCGCCAGTGCGACGCGCTCACGCTTTTCCTACAATCGCGCGATGTACTTCAAAGGCATTCCCAATCAATACAACGACTTCAACCTCCCGTTGAGCGTAAGCTGGGAGCCAGACTTTTGGGGCCGCGTCCGCCACATGGTTGCGCAGGCTAAGGCCAATGCGCAGGCCAGCGCCGCGATGCTGCAAACCGTTCGTCTGAGCCTGCAAGCGCAACTGGCCACCGATTACTTCCAACTGCGCGGCCTAGATGCGCAGGAGCAGATTTTGAACCAGACCGTGAGCGTGCTGCAACGTTCGCTGGAGTTGACAGAAGATCGCTATCATGGCGGCCTCAACTCTGAACTAGACGTGGCGCAGGCGCGCACCCTGCTGGAATCCACGCAGGCTGAGGCGCAGGATGTTGGCGTTGCGCGGGCGCAATATGAGCACGCCATCGCCGTGCTGATGGGCGAGCCTCCATCCAGCCTCAGCATTCCGCCGCGGGTTTTGCATGCGCTGCCGCCCGCGATTCCCGCCGGATTGCCCTCACAATTATTGGAGCGCAGGCCGGACATCGCAATCGCAGAGCGCAACATGGCCGCGGCGAATGAACAGATCGGTCTGGCGCGCTCGGCCTATTACCCCACGTTTACATTGACAGGCGTCGGCGGATTCGAAAGCGCGCATCCCGGCAATTGGTTCACCGGGCCAAGCTCCTTCTGGTCCTCGGGGCTTTCGGCCAGCGACATGCTTGTGGATTGGGGCCAGCGCCACTCGCTCAACGTACAGGCGCAGGCGGCCTATGACGCCACCGTGGCCACCTATCGGCAAACGGTGCTCTCGGCCTATCAGGAGGTCGAGGACAACCTGGCGGCGCTTCGGATTCTTCAGGGGGAAGCCTCAACGCAACAGCAGGCCGTCGAGGCCGCACGCAGGCAGGAACAGATTGCGCAGAGCCGCTACACCAACGGCCTGGACAATTATCTGAACGTGACCACGGCGCAGAGCATCGAGCTGGCCAATGAGATGGCCGCAGCACAGATTCGGACGCGGCGCATGACGGCCAGCGTGCTACTGCTGGAGGCGCTGGGCGGAGGATGGAATGCCAGCCAACTGCCGAAGTTCTAAGTTGCAAGTTCTCAAGGAGACGAGGGGATGAAACAAACAGGAACCGTTTTGGAGCACCCGCTTGCGACAAATCTCAATGGGCAAGAAAATGCGCACGCAGGCGTAGGCATCTTTGATCGCAACTGCATGCACGACCGCATCTGCTGGACGATTTTAGACCGCATCTCCGATGGCAGCTACCAACCTGGGGACCGGCTGAAAGAGTTAGTGCTGGCGCGCGAATTTCAGGTAAGCCAAGCTCCGGTGCGTGAGGCCCTGCGCAAGCTGGAGGCTATCGGCGCCGTTGCCACCGAGCCATACCGCGGCACGCGCGTCCGCGCCATTACTCCACAAGAGATGCGCGATACTTACGAGCTGCGCGGAATTTTGGAGCAAGCTGCATTGCAATTGCTACAGTGTTGGACGCCGGACGACATGGTGATTTTGGAACGCGAGTTTGCCGCCATGCAAGCAGCGGCGCAGGCTTCAGATTTTCAATCGGTTGCGGTACACAATAAGAACTTCCACTGTCATCTTGTGCTTTGCTGTGGCAATAAAGAATTGATGAGGGTTTGGAAGTCGCTGGGTGTGGGGCTGCGTTCACGCCTGAATATTCAGCGGCTGGCCGCAACCGGACGATTACTAGATGCTGTGAACTCACACCGTGACGTGCTGGATGCCCTGCGCACTGGAGATCTGCGCCGTGCAGGCGATCTGTTGCGGATGCACGCGAATACCTTTGTGGAAGATGGCGAATCGCACGTTCACCGCGCAGGCGTGGATGTGCGACAATAATGTGTGGTGCAGACTCCACTACCAAGGTGGTGGCCTGCGAGGGAGAAAGACATGGGTGAATTATTGACACCGACGCACCTGCTTCTGGTGCTAGTTGTGGCATTGCTGTTGTTTGGTCCGAGAAAGTTGCCCGAACTGGGCAAAGGCTTGGGCGAAGGCATTCGCGGGTTTAAAGATGGCCTGAAAGGGACAAGCACGGACGACACGCAGAAGTCGGATGCGGCAAAAACAACACCCCCCGAAGCCAAGTAAACATTTGCGATGGGAGCAATACCTGTCCGCTGGGGCTATGCGTGCGGCAATTTGCACATGCACATCCCAAGATTATTTGCGATCTTTTGGAATGCCACTTTAGCGAAATTTCCTTGCGTAATATTCAGGCTCAACACCTTCTCTACTTTCGAAGAGAAGGTGTTGGGCCTGTTCACTTTTTACTTTTTGGCTGAATATCAGAATAGGGAACGATCCCATGTCCTTCAAGTACCGCATAGAATTTGTCTGCTTTTAATTTTTTAATGGTTTCTGTTAGTCCGGATGGCCAATAGATTATTGCACTATCAATAATCTTTGCACTTCCGAGTCCGAAGTGAATCCTTAAATCGTTTTGTGAAAGATAGCTTCCGCCACTGTGAACTTCTGCTGTTTGCTCCATGCCTCCTGCTGTAATCTTTACGCGTGCATTCAACGCCAGCCGATTGCTTTTAATTCCTGCTAGCTCAAAGCTTACCCAATTCCTTCCAGCCACTCCATGATTCTTTAATATCGTAGGCTTGCCATCTAAGTTTTCTACAACTGCATCTAGATTTCCGTCGTTAAACAAGTCGCCAATGGCGAGTCCGCGCGATGCACGCGGCTCCATTAATGCCTGTCCAGCTTCTTTACTAGCATCACAGAATGTTCCATTTTTCTGGTTTAACTCAAACAGCTTAGGCTCGAGATACCGCGCCCCAGTCGGCAAGGTGTCTACTTGTGGATATACGTGGCCCGTTACAGACATCAGATCCAGCCATCCGTCATTGTCCATATCCGCAAATGCTGTACCCCATTTCACATAGGACAAAGATGGCGTTGCAACTCCTGCCGGATAGGATACTTCCGTAAAGTTCCAATCTCCATCGTTACGATACAAGTCGTCGTTCTCATCTTCAAAGTTAGTCACATAAATGGATTCACGCCCAGTGTGCAGATAATCACCGACCGCAATCCCCATGGATGCTTGCTCCGAACCATCAGAACTAACTGCCGTTCCGGACTCGAGTCCAATATCTTCAAATTTTCCATTGCCTAGATTTTTATAGAGATATTTTGGAGTAGAGTCATCTGCTATATATATATCAGGCCGTCCGACGTTGTTGAAATCCGACCATACAACCCCAAGCCCGTAATATCCATCCGGATCGCTGACTCCAGCAGCTTTGGATACATCCGTAAATGTTCCGTTTCCATTATTGTGAAACAGCGAATCCCCTGCACCCTTTAGACCTCTGGGGCCACATTGCACATCGATTCCACGCCACTTGCAGTATGGTGCGTTGCCGAATCCAGGCAAGTCGTTTAAGCGAAAATCAACATAATTTACAACCATTAAGTCAACTTTGCCGTCTCCGTCATAATCACCAAATGCAGCTCCAGTCGACCATCTGCCGTCGGCAACTCCTGCCTGCTTGGTTACATCTGTAAATGTTCCATCTCCGTTGTTATGGTAGAGAACATTTCCACCCAAACACGTTAAATATAAATCCGGCCATCCATCATTGTCATAATCTCCCACTGCCCCACCCATTCCAATACATGGAGTACTGATGCCGGATTTTTTGGTTACATCCGTAAATGTTCCGTCGTGATTATTATGATAAAGTGCACCAAGTCTCACTTTGCCAGCCACTGCCTCTGCAACCGTGGGAGCATTCGTGAAGTATATGTCCGGCCACCCATCCCGATCATAATCAATCAAGACTACGCCACCGCTCATGGACTCTACTATGAATTTTTTGGCGGGGTCTGAAGTGTGATAAAAATTTATTCCCGAAGTTGAGGTGACATCTTCAAACTGTGGAACCTTCATACCAGCGCACATCTTCGAAGACGCTGACGCCGCACCCGGGCCTGCGCCTTGCATACTACTTTGTGCCTGCCCATACAAGCTTAGAGTACAAGCCAATAATATATATATATAATTTTTCGCCATTATCGCGCCAAATACATACTTCAATTTGATCCCATTCCTGCCGCAATATTTTTGCGCTCAGAACTCTTTAAAATGTTGTATATCTTTAATTCATTATTTGCATTTATTGTATCGTTGCTTTTCCTGTATGCCACCTGCAATTGATAATGCACATAGTCTGCATTCGGCATTAGCTTAGACGCAATTTGTAGATGTTTTAATGCATCTGCCGTATTGCCGCTAGAAAGCAGAATTTTACCTAGCTGGTACTGAGCTTTAGCATATTGTGGATCTGACTTCAAAATATTTTCGAAAATTACTTGCGCACGACTCGTGTTTGAGGTCTGTAAATACACATACCCTAGATCATATTGCGCATTTACATCGTTTGGATTTACATTGATTTCTTCCTCAAATTCACGCTCTGCGGCATCCCACATTTGCCAGCCCATATACGCTTCACCAATATCGAGATGTGCACCAAGATATTTTGGATCCTGCATTAATATTGTTTTTAAATCCAATATTGCATTTTTATAATCCTTAATTCGAATTAATAGTCGCCCCGAATCAATTCTTTCCTCATTGGAGATATCGCCCTTAATGTATACCTGTAGAACCTTCTCGGCGTCTTCGTAGATGCCAATCTCTATTAATGAATCCGACCAAGCGTATCCGATTATGGGGTCGGACATTCCCGCTTGGCCCAATTTAGAAAATTCTTGAATAGCTTGCTTATATTTATTTGTACTGTATAAAGAAATTCCAAGCATAGCCGTAAGGCTTTTGCTTGGACTTTCCTGAAGGTATTGCGACAATTCCCGTATTGCATCATTATATTTCTTCAGTGAATATGCACATTGGCCATAGTTTCTTTCTATTAATAAATTATCGCCAGATGCATCGATTGATTTACTGAATTCGCCTATGGCCGCCTCGCAATTACCTTGCTGCGCATACGACACCCCCAAACTAAAATATGCCTGACCGAGCAATGCGGATATATATTCAGCTTGCTTGGCTTCATCTTTTATTTCATTATTGCCTTGCGATTGCAAATCTTCGTCTCCACCAACGTTAATCTGTCCCGCATAATCGACTACACCTGCAACGGATTTTCCATTATTATTGGCGCTTATTGATTTAGATAAATCGATTCTTGATTTTGCAATAATGTCGTTCTGCATATTTCTGGCAGTGGCAAAATATGACTTTGCCATTTCCGAATCTCCCGACTTCTCTGAGATTTTTCCGAGTGCTATATATGCCTTTCGTACTATATAATCCGATCTTGAAATATTCGTCCCGGTCAATTGAATTGCTTTACGTAGATATTCGCGCGCATTTGCAATTTTTCCCTGATCCATACTGTTTAAGCCTAAATATATCCACAACTCAGGCCAGGTCGGATCAATATTGATTGCATCTTGAAGATGGACATTTGACTCTGAATATTTTCCCTCCCTGGACTCGATTGAGCCAAGTATGTAGTTAGCTAAAAATTCTTTAGGGAAGTACTTGATTTCCTGTTGCAGCTCAGACTCAACCTGCGGAGTAGGCTGCCACTCATTCATACTTAAATAAGCTAGTCCTAAGTAGTAATGGGCATATTGCGTCCGCGGATTTATATAAATCGCCCTTATAAATTCATTTGCGGCACTCTGCATATCACCAACATCCCGATACGCCCTGCCAAACATTACATGCAATTGGCTACTATCCCCAGCAATCCTCACAATGTTTTCAAGTATTTGCTTGGCCTTTATTTTGCTCTGTGGATCATTTGAAGCTAAATATGCTTTTGCTAATAGGAATTGTATTTGAATATTATCTGGGAAATCCTTCAAGTATCCCTTGTAAACCTGCTCTGCCTTGCTATATTGTGCGTTGAGAATATATGCATCCGCCAATACGGATACGGCACGCTGCGAGTTGGGGTTAACTTGGTAGACTGACTCAGCGATCTTGATGGCATTTGCGATATTTTTTTCATCCATGTAAATCAGCGCAATGTCCAGCTTTGTATCTACCGAGTCCGCATATTGCAATGATGAATTGGCTAGGGTGAGTGCCTGCGAATAGTGCGTCTGCATGGTCTGCGCGCGGGCTAATATTCGAAGAGAATAGGCAATTAATGTTTTACTGGCAGACTCAACAGCGATTGGATTACCGCCCTGCCTTGCGTCATTGAGTGCTTGGATATCATGATTCAACTGCGACTCCGCAGAGTTTTGCGCTAATCCACTTTGCAAGATAAGAATGCAAGTCAAGGAAAGCATTACATGCAAAGATTTGAGCGAAGATCGCATATACATAGCAATTTAATTTTATCGCCCAAATCTGTCCTTGTAAAAAAACTGTGGCGAGGCTATTCAGCCTCGCCACAGAAGTTATACGACTTTGAGTTGTTTAGAACTCAAAGCGAATGGTGTACTGCAATTGACGCGATTGCTCACCTGGGATCAACGAATTTGCCTGACCAAAACCACCATTTTGATTGGCAGCCTGAGAGGTGACAACGTTATTCATTGGAGTACATACAGCGCCGCCGCAATTCAATGCAGTCGCATTGAATTCCGGTCCGGAGTTTTCCAGTGAAGAATCCGTGAAGTTAACGTGGTTGAAAAGATCAAACGCATCAATGGATAGCTTCACATTGTACCGGTCTTTAAACGACCAGTTCTTTGCGATCTCTCCATTTACGTTGTACAGAGCTGCACCAGTACAAATACCTCTGCCCGCCATATTGCTTGTCGTACCCAGTTGATATCCAACCAAGGTAAAGGCGGCTGGGTTCAGCAGTTGGTCTTTAGGTGCTCCAGCAACCTTGGTGTTGCAGGAGGCAAGTCCTGACTGCAATGGCCGGTTGTTGGCACTGTATCCCGATCCTAGCAGGGATGTCAGATCGCACTTTCCACCATTTGCTGTTGCAAACGGACAGCTAGTAGCAGAAGCCGAGGCTGCGTTTGCATCCGAAGCACTACTACTGAAGACAGAGAGAGACTCTCCAGAGTTTACATTCAGAATGCCATTGGCTTCCCATCCGCCTAACACTGCACGGACAACCGGATTTTGCCCTTCCAACTTTGGCAAATAATAGACTTCGTTTGCCACAAGGATGCTAGGACGGTTGATATTTGTATTGCCACGATCCAACCTGCGATCCTGTTGATCCGTGACCGCTTCATCGCCGATGCCCCCCGAGGAGTTATCCAACTGGACGTCACCGATGGAGTGCGAGTAGGTATACGCAATCTGGAAGGTAGATGCCTTTCCAGTCTGCGCACGGAAGAGGGCCTGCAACGAATGGTAGGTTGCATGACCAGTACGCATTGCCTCCTGTACGGTACCGAAGTTCGTCGCCTGACGGAGGGCGTCTTGATCCGCAGCTTGGGTAGTAAAGGCCTCGTCCAAGAAGTTGGACTGAGGAGCTGCGTTTCTATCCTCCCATGACGTCTGATGCTCCGCAGAGTTGCCGACATAGCCAACCTGCAACGTCATATTCCGACTGAGCGCCTGCTCCACGAAGAGGTTCCACTGGAAGCTTGCCGGCATGACTGCCCTAGCTTCGCGGGATCCGCTGGGCGAAACAGTTGCACTTGTCAATGCGGCGGCTGTACCAATGGTGCGATTCTCGGAGGCTGCAAGAACAAAGGGCGCGTTAAACGCTAGCTGTTCAAAGTGTGCCACCGGTTCGCGTTGGTAGAACTCCCCGAAGCCAGAGCGAACAGAGGTCTTTCCATTGCCAAAGACATCCCAATTCACGCCGATTCGGGGTGCGATGTCAAAGTTGTTTTCAGCAGCCAGAGCGCGGTTGGGACCAACCATGCCTGACGACAAGGGGAGATTTACCCCCAAGCCTGCCAAATATTTGCTTTGACCAATACATGGATTGGTTCCGGGAACAATGATGATGCCATTACATGCATCGGTAGGACGCAGCGCTGCTTCTGCCGCACTCCATTGCGTTGGATCCCAATTGCTCCAATTGTTGTTTTCGGCATACGGCTCCCGAAAAACGGACCAGCGGAAGCCATAATTCAGAGTCAAATTATGTGCCGTCTTCCACGTGTCGCCCAGATACCACTCAAAGTCATGCCAGATCACCTGAGCCGATGGATTTGCAGTTTTTTCACTCGCACCTACGTACAGAGTGTCAGCGAGCTGCATATTGGCGAGCACGTTACCGGTGCCGCCACCCTGCACACCATACGACTCCGGCATAAACATCGTACGATCTGGAGCTCCCGCATTGTTTTCAAACTTTGCGTTGTTGCCAAAGAGCGCACCCATACGCACCGTGTGGTTCTTGTAGACCTTGGTCAAGTTATCTTGAAAGGTATACAGATCTTCATGGTTTGCATAGCCGCCCGCGTTCCAGAGCGTAGAGCCTTGAATCGAACCGTATCCATAGCTACCGCCCCAGCCCATTTGGTTCGTCTCGCCCGGGGTTTTTCCGAGGGAGGTTGGCCAAATATCCGGAATGTTGGCATTCATTGCATCCATCAGCGTCGTCGGAGTGCCAGCAGAGGTCACAGCCTGAATCGCGTTGTGTCCATAGCCAAACTCCAAGTCATTAACCAAGGAGTTGGAGATGGTGGAGGTTAAACGAGCCATGATGCTACGGGAAGGCTGATTCCAGTCGCTATAGACTTTGTCAAAGTTGTTATCGCCCCAGAATTCGTTGGGGTTCGGCCCCGGTGAATTCCAAGAGTCATTGGCCCAGCTTGCCGTGATGTGATTTTTTGCATTCACATCATAGTCAACACGAGCGTGCCACTCCATCCAGTTTTGCTTGTCGGATTCTGACTGCGCCCAGTTTGCTCCGTTCGCCAGAAGGGACGTAAGGTTTGCCGCAGAGAAGTAATTTCCAACAGCAAGCCCGCCGGGACTCGTATTGCCGATGATTTGCGGATTGGCACCCTGATCCCCAACAGCCAGTACTGGTGCGGTCTGACCGCAAGCATCCTTCCCACCTGCGGGAATTGCACTATAGTCACCATTCAACTCAGCCTGTGTGGGCATACAATCTGCAATCGCAACACCGATTGTCTGCTTGTCCCACTCCTGATTCCACCAGAGGAAGAGCTTGTTTTTGATTGCGGGGCCGCTAACATTGTAACCATAGTCGTCACGGGTCAGCGGAGCCTTGCCGAGCTTATCGAAGTTAGAGACCCAGTCGTTGGCATCCAGCGCATCGCGACGGCCAGCATAGAAAGCACCGCCATGGATCTGATTGGTTCCCGACTTTGTGGTGATGCTGATGATAGCACCGGCTGCCTGACCATATTCTGGGCCATAGGAGTTGGTGAGCATCTTAAATTCAGCAATGGTGTAAACCGAAGGATAGACAAGGATCGTACGACCGGAACCCACGTCGTTGTTGTTCACGCCGTCAATCAGGAACAGGTTGTAGTTGTAGGGGTTACCGTTGACGGAAAAATCGGCTCCGCCCTGGAGGCCCTTGTCGATCGTGTCAAAGTCAGCCGCCGTAGAAACGCCCGGAGACAGCGTGACGAGGTTCATGAAGTTCTCGCCATTCAGCGGGAGCTCCTTAACCTGGGTGGTGTTGACAACCATACCTACGGAGGAGGATGTCGTCTGGACTTCCAGCGGATTGGCGGTGACGGTTACCTTTTGGTTGACCGAACCGACCTTCAGCTTGGCGTCCTCGCGGGTGTCCGTGGAGACGTGCACCACAACATCGTTGATCACGGTCTCCTGGAACTTCGGTGCAGAGATGGTGATCTGGTAATTGCCGCCCGGGACCTGAGGCACAGTGTAGTTGCCCTGATTGTCTGAGGTCGCGGCACGGACTTCGCCCGTTGCAGTGTTGACCACGGTGACCGTGGCATTGGGAACCGCAGCACCGGTCGAGTCAGTGACGGTTCCGTTGATGGAACCGGTGTAAATCTGCGCATGCAGGCTGCCCGTACTGAGCACCTGCAGCATAAAGACGAGCGCCACGCCAAAGAGGGCGCGTGCAAATACGCGTCCCCAGGCCTTCGGCCCCGCCGCTCCAAATCGATGTAACATGCCTACCTCCGAAAAAGTATCGTGCATTGTTTCGTTGCGCCCCGCCTCCGGTACACAAATCTTACGGACCTGTACCGACCTCAGGGCAGAAAAACACTTACGGTATGCTGCAGATTGTGTTTACTATCCCCAATAGGCCTCTGTCAACAAGAAAAAATAATTTTCAGTAAAACTTGTAATGGAATTGGCTTTTCATCCGAGCGAGCAGCCGCTGACAAGCCTGCACCCCAGCGATGCCCCTCCCGGTTCCCCGGCTTGCCGCTACACTGGCGCCTGCCCTGTGTTGCAATTTTTCTACCCGCTGTGGAATGCTTGCTGTGTCAGGCTGGACACCCCGAATGCGGCAACTCCCCCTAAAACGCAACCTAGTCTTTTCATTCATGCCTTGGGCAGCGTGCGTGCTGCTGTGCGGCGTAGGGGCACGGCCGGCTCTGGGGCAGCTAGCCACCAGCGATCACGTGGAGTTGCCGGGATTTTGGCCCACGAAGCCGACAGCATCTCGCTCGGAGTATGTGGGAGCCAAGGTCTGTGCGGAGTGTCACGAGTCCATTGCGCAGTCCAGCGGACAAACTCCCATGACACACGCGGCCATGCTGGCGACACAATCCTCAATTTTACAGTCCGCCAGCAAGCTGCACTTTACCGCAGGGGCCTATCAGTACAGCATCCTGCCCCCCCCCCCACGATGTGTCCTCCCCTACAGCAAGCGGCAGCAGTGCGGCAATCTATCGCGTTACGGATGGTAAGCAGACATTGCAATATCCCCTTCTGTGGGCCTTCGGATCGCCCCGCGTTGGCCAGTCCTATTTATTTCGGAAGCCGGGCGATTCGACGCTGTATGAGGCGCGCACAACGTATTTCACTACGTTGCACAATCTCAATTTCACTCCCGCGCGCGCGCTGACATCGCCAGCAGACTTGGAAGAGGCGATGGATCGCCCCGTACCTGAGTTTGAGGTCGTGCGGTGCTTTTCCTGTCACACGACGGCGGCGGTCTTCCGTGGCACGGTGGACGAGCTGCATTTGATCCCCGGCGTAAGCTGTGAAGCCTGCCATGGCCCGGGAGCCAGGCACGTGACAGCCATGCGACGGCTTCTGGATGGCAAATCCACTTCGCAAGTGATGCACATCTTCAATCCGGCGACGCTGTCGCCTGCGGATTCGGTTGATTTCTGCGGGGCCTGCCATGAGACATGGTGGGACGTGAAAACGGAAGGCGATCATGGTCCCTCCACGGCACGCATGCCTGCTTACCGACTGGAAAGCAGCCAATGCTGGCTGAAGACGGGTGGGGACGCCCGGCTGACTTGTATGACCTGTCATGATCCCCATGTTCCGCTGCAAACGAACCCGCTCGCCTATGACGCCCGCTGCCTTGCGTGTCATGCGATCGGTGGGGGGACGCCCAAAAAAAACGCGGCGCTACAGGGAGCAGCGGCAAGCTGCCCTGTCGGCACCCAACGATGCACAACTTGCCACATGCCCAAAGTTTTTGTGCCGGAGATGCAGGACACCTTTACCGATCATCGGATTCGCATTGCCAAACAGGGCGAGCCGTACCCGGAGTGATCGTTTGCATGGCCCCAGAGCACGGGGCAGGCTTCAGTCGGTCCACTTCCCTGCGCCTTCCACGATCGTGATGTATCGGTCCAAGGGCAGATCGACAAAGCGCTCCACTTTTCCGCTGGGCTGGGGCCAGTGAACCTCGACCCAATCCATCTTTTTCCGCTGTCCGATGCCCAGCACCAGTCTGGGATCGTGCGAGGAGAGAAAGCTGCCGCCGCCAATTTTGGTGCGCGTTTGCCGCAGATCCCCGGCTTGATAGGTAACCCGCGCCCCAATCGCATCCGTGTTGCATTTGCGTCCGACAAGACGAATCCCCAGCCAGTGACTGCTGTAACCAACTTGGTTGCGCAGCAACAGCGGAGGCCCGTCGTTGATGCCCACAAGCACATCCAAGGCTCCGTTGTTGGAGATGTCTCCCACGGCCAAACCGCGCGCGGAGTATGGGCGCTTGAAGGCACTGCCGGCCTCGGCGCTGACATCCTTCATTTTTTTTTCTTCGCCATGAAACAGCAACATTGGCTGCTCATAGGTGATGTAGCGAGAACCTTGCCCAACCGCATCATCGGGGAAACCATTGGCAAGGATCAGATCCAAATGCCCGTCGTTATCGTAATCAAAAAATTTCACGCCCCAGCCGCTCATCCAGCGCGTCGGCATCCCAATGCCAGCCGGCATGGCGATGTCGGTAAACGTGCCGTCATGGTTATTGCGATAGAGCGAGAAAATTTCTTCGTTGATATTGGATACGAAGAGATCCATCCAGCCATCCTGGTCAAAATCGGTTGCATCCACGCCCATGCCAGAGCGAGGCCGACCATCGGCACTGTAGGCTACGCCTGCATCAAAGCCCTCTTCAGTAAATTTGCCGCCGCCTTGGTTGACGAAGAGGAAATTGGCCACCGTGTCGTTGGAGACAAACAGATCCAGCTTGCCGTCATTGTTTACATCCACGGCCACGGCCCCCCAGGCCTTGCCCAGGGAAGCTGCAATTCCAGATTCGCGGCTGACATCCGTGAAGGTCCCATCCCCGTTGTTATGGAAGAGCCAGCTGGGCATGGGCTGGAAGATGCGCGGAATGCAGTAGTGGTGCTGGCCATCGGCGTCTACCGTGCAGATGAGGCCGTTTTCGATCTTCACAAACTGGCAGACGAACAGATCCAGCCGTCCATCATTGTCGTAGTCGAACCAGACCGCGCTCGTGCTCCAACCCGGCGCGGCGACCCCGGCCTTTTCCGTCACATCGGTAAAGGTACCGTCGCCATTGTTGTGGTAGAGGATATTGCGGCCATACTGTGTGACGTAGATGTCGGCATGTCCATCCCCATCGTAATCGCCCACGGCCACGCCCATGCCATAGCCGCCGCCGGCCACGCCCGCCTGCTCCGTTACATCGGTAAAGGTGCCATCACGATTGTTGCGGTACAGGGCATTGCGCAGCGGTTTCTTCGGCGTGTAGAAATCGCATTTGCCGCTGTTGACCAGATAGATGTCCATCCAGCCATCATTGTCATAATCCAAAAAAGCACAGCCCGGCCCAGTGCTCTCTGGCAAATGTTTTTCTGGAGACTTTCCAGCAGTGTGCGCCCAGAAAATCTTGCTTTCACTGGCGGGAACCTCTTGAAAAATTCCCGGGGGAGCCGTCGGAATGACCGAGGCCAATGTCCGCGCGCCCAGAACCGAGGCCCCGGCCAAGGACGCCATCTGCTGCATGAAAATTCGTCGGGAAGATCGGGACAATTGCATCGGCCCCAAGAAGGAATGCTCGCGCCGCATAACTGGTAGGATGCTAGCATATCCATCTGGCATCCCCGAATGGGCTGACCCTTTTTTCATTAAAATTTCCTCGGTTCCCATGATGCAATTGCAGCGCAAAATACTGTCGGTGATTTTGGGCCCTATTGCCCTCACCAGCATCCTGCTCTTGGTTGGTGGCAGCATGCGCGGACAATCGACCCCGCCACAAAACTTCACTGACCTGGCTGCCTCGGCTGCCAGCAATCGAGACAATGGGAACACCGATACGGCGGTGCAACAGTATCGACAAGCCCTACAGATGCAGCCCGATTGGGCGGAAGGCTGGTGGAATCTCGGCTCGCTGTACTACGCAGAAAACCAGTACGCCCCTGCAAGCGATGCCTTCCAAAAGCTTGCCAGCTTGCGCCCCCAAGTGGGCGTTGTTTGGAGCATGCTTGGACTGTGCGAGTTCGAAACACGCAACTATGCGAAGGCACTCCAAGATCTGGAGACGGGGCAACAGCTCGGCTCCATTCCGGATGAGCAGCTTGCGCAAGTTGCCGGCTATCACCTCGCACTGCTACAAGATCAATCCGGAGATTTCCCCAGCGCCACGCAGACCATTCGCTCCGCGTTTGGAGACGGGGGGATCCCGGACGCAGCAAAAGAGATTCTGGGGCTGGCGCTGTTGCACGTACCGCTGTTTCCAGACAACGTTGACCCGGCCCGGGATGCACTCGTGCAGGCCGCAGGCAACCTGGGAGCCTTGCTCAACCAAGGGCGCACCACGGAGGCAGTTGCCGCATTCCCCGCGCTGCTGGCGCAGTACCCGAAGATCCCGTACCTGCATCTGGCCTATGCCAACGCCTTAATCTCCCTCGGCCAGCTCCGCCCGGCGCTACGGGCAATTCAAGAAGAAGAAGCGCTGTCGCCGCAGGCATCTCTGCCTTGGGTTGCGGAATCTCAGGTGGATCTACTCTTGCATCACAACACCCAGGCCTTGGCTGCGGCTCGCAAGGCTGTAGCGCTGGACCCCCAATCGCCTACTGCACGCAAAATGCTCGTGCAGGCCCTTGTCAGCCACGGAGAGATCGCTGCCGCTCAAAAACAAAAGGCTCTTTGGAAGTCGCTTCCAACGGAGCCTTCCCAGCCGGAAGCGCGCATCCTAAGCTTGTACACTGCCCAGGGCAACGGCTCCGCGCCGTCCGCAGTAGACCCGGCTTCGGCCCTCCAACAGGCTACGCAGGAATATCAGACAGGAAATTATGCGGCCGCCGCGTCGCATCTACGCCTTTGGCTGTCCACTCACACACAAGATGGAACCGCCTGGGCGATTCTCGGACTTTGTGAATACGCCACCCACGACTACGAGAATGCAAGAATTCATCTGCAGCGCGGGCGGGATTTGGGCATGCACGGCAGTCCGGCTTCCATACAGGACGCCTTGTATCATCTGGCGATTCTGCTCAACCTCCATCGCCAATTTGATGACGTTCCCGATGTGCTCACGCCTGTACTCGATGCCCCGTCGCCCAGCAAGGACGTGCTCATGGCCTTGGGAATTTCGCTGCTGCACATCTCCAAACTTCCCAATCAAGTTCCCGCAGCCTCGCTCCCCATGATCACTCGCTGTGGACAGGTCTTGGTGCTGCAACACCGCCGGGAGTTTGACGCGGCAGTCCAGCAATTGCAATCGCTCACCCAGCAATATCCCGATGTTCCGTTTCTTCATTTCGCCTATGGCAAGGCCCTGGCTTCCCTGGCTCTTTATGACAAGGCCACCGCGGAAATGCTCCGGGAAACTCATATCTCGCCGCACAGTGAGCTGCCCTGGATTTGGCTGGCCAGAATCGAACTCACACAGCAGGATGCGCAGGCAGCCCTGCCCGATGCTGAGCGCGCCGTAAGTTTGGCCCCGGACTCAGCAGAGGCACAGTACATGCTGGGAGACGCAGAGCTGCAACAGGGACAGATTCCTGCAGCCATTCGCACCTTGCAAAACTCCGTTCGCTTGTTGCCCAACAGCCCCGAAACCCACTTCGCATTAGCCCAGGCATATTTGAAGGCGCACCAGCCGCAAAAAGCGGCGCAAGAGCGTACGATCTTTCAGACCCTACGCAATGCCAGCCCTGGAGCCGCCACGACACAGCCGCAATAGCCCCCCGGGCTTGCACGAAGGTTTGCGTTTCGGATGGTACCCTAGAGTGTTAGCAGCACGGCTTCGAATCACAAATGGATTCACAGGAAAATTATGGCCTCGACAACCGCAGTCCCCTCCGCTGTAAAGAGCATTGAACTGGCCGAACAGGGCCGCCGCCGCATTGAATGGGCCAACCAATCCATGCCCGTCTTGCAAACCATCCGCAAGGAGTTCATCAAGAACCAGCCGCTGAAGGGCATGCGCGTCGCCGCCTGTCTGCACGTCACCACGGAGACGGCCAACCTGATGATCACCCTGCGCGATGGCGGAGCGGATATTGCCCTCTGCGCCTCCAACCCGCTCTCCACGCAGGACGACGTGGCCGCCGCACTTGTGCGCGAGTATGGCATTGCCACCTTCGCCATCAAAGGCGAGGATGAGGCCAGCTATTACGCGCACATTCAGGCCGCCATCGACCACAAACCAAACCTGACCATGGACGATGGCTGCGACCTGGTCACCGTGCTGCACACCAAGCGCCAGGATGTCTTGAGCGGCGTGCTCGCCGGAACCGAAGAGACCACCACCGGCGTCATTCGCCTGCACGCCATGGCCAAGGAAGGCGTACTGCGCTACCCCGTCATCGCCGTCAACGACGCACTGACCAAGCACATGTTCGACAACCGCTACGGAACAGGCCAATCCACTCTGGATGGCGTGATCCGCTGCACCAACATTCTGCTTGCCGGCTCGAAGTTCGTTGTCGCCGGCTATGGCTGGTGCGGACGCGGCCTGGCCTCGCGCGCACGCGGCATGGGCGCCGATGTCATCGTCACCGAAATTGATCCCACCCGCGCGCTGGAAGCCGTCATGGATGGCTACCGCGTGATGAGTATGGCCGAAGCTGCCCGCATCGGCGACGTCTTTGTCACCGTCACCGGCAATAAGAGCGTCATCCGCCAAGAGCACTTTGACCTGATGAAGGATGGCGCGATTGTGGCCAACTCCGGCCACTTCAACGTGGAAATTGACATTCCCGCACTGGAACGCATGGCCTCTTCCAAACGCATGACCCGTGACTTTGTCGAAGAGTTTGCCCTCAAAGATGGCCGCAAGATCTACATCCTCGGCGAAGGCCGCCTCATCAACCTGGCCGCAGCCGAAGGCCACCCCGCCTCGGTCATGGATATGAGCTTTGCCAATCAGGCCTTGGCCGCCGAGTATTTGGTGCAGAACCACGCAACCCTGGCCA
The DNA here is from genome assembly GCA_027343585.1 of Acidobacteriaceae bacterium. Classification (GTDB taxonomy): domain Bacteria; phylum Acidobacteriota; class Terriglobia; order Terriglobales; family Acidobacteriaceae; genus JAJZCX01. The sequence continues at coordinate 10,489 of DAHWKP010000028.1, read as the reverse complement.
AAAAGGTCTACTCCGTGCCGCAGGATCTGGATCGTCGCGTGGCGCGGCTCAAGCTGGAGGCGATGGGCGTCAAGATCGACAAGCTCACGCCAGACCAGGAAGAGTACTTGGCCAGCTGGTCGGAAGGCACCTAGAACCGATGCGCTGGAAGGTTGCCGTATCACATCCCAGCTTGCATCTGGCGCTGGAATCCGCGATACTAAAAAGCTGGAGCTGCATGCGCCCGCCGATGTGGGCTGTTCAGGATCGCTCCCGGTTTCCATTCAGAAAGGATTTGCCCCAGTGTTAACGATTCGTCTGGCGCGTTTTGGCGCCCGCAAGAAGCCTTTTTACCGCGTGGTTGTCATCGAAAAGGATCGCGCCCGCAATGGCCGCTCCCTGGAAGTAGTCGGCACCTACAACCCACGCACCAACCCTGCCACCTGCGACTTGAAGCGAGACCGCATTGAGCACTGGGCCAGCAAGGGCGCACAACTCTCCGAGCGCGTACAGAAGCTGATGGCCCTGCCGCAGGCTGCCCCGGCCAACGCCTAAGCACTGGGCACAGAGAATTGTCGGTGGAAAGCCTCCCCAGCCTTTCGCCGACCGCAACCCTCCCCCGTGCTGAACTAGGTGCTGGCGGTAAGTGCGTCCGGTACGAATTCGACATCAATTCACTCCATTGCAACAGCTTCTGTTCCTGCATTGGCCCATTTAGTGGCTGACATCCTCAAGGTAACCAGTAAGGGTTACCTTGAGGTAAACTATTATTTACATGACACAGGCCTAGGGATTCGGTATAAGTCTAGCTAGCTTTTCCCCGGCTGTTGCGAGGTTATCGATGTCAAGCGAAGTTTTGGAACCCTCCCCCTGTGATCTAATCGCCGAGATTGCCCGCTCTTTGGTGGATGCACCCGAGCAGGTGGAAATCTCCTCTGTGGTGCGGGACAGCGCCACCAGCCTGCAACTGCGCGTAGCCCCCAGCGATGTGGGCAAGGTGATTGGCAAGCAGGGCCGCACGGCCCGCTCGCTGCGCACCATTCTCAGCGCGGTCAGCATGAAGCTCCAGCACCGCTACACGCTGGAGATTCTTGAAGAGGCGCATGAATCCATGCACGCGGCCAACACCACGACCGTTGTGCAGTAAAAGCAGTTTCTGCCCGCGCTGGCGCATCCAGCCGCCAGCGTAGGACAATAGCTGCGTGACACCAGAAAAATCCTCAGCGCAGCACGACCGAATTCCCTCCCCCAATTCCCCCGAGGCCAAGCCCGCATGGGTGCGCATTGCCCATTTGGTGCGCCCGCAGGGCCGTCATGGAGAGGTGCTGGCCGAAATCCTCACCGACTTCTCCGAATCCTTTGCCACACGCACGTCCGTATTTCTTGTCCATCCCCAGCCCGGCAGCACGCCACAGCCCGCTAGAGTCGAGCGCCACTGGCTGCACAAAGGTCGGCTGGTGTTGAAGTTTTCCGGCATTGATTCCATTACGGCGGCAGAAGGTCTGCGCGGCTGCGATGTGGTGATTCCACGGGAGCAGCGCTTGCCACTCCAGGATGGCTCGGTCTATATCGACGACCTGATCGGATGTACGGTGCTGGACGCTGCGCAGCCCGGATCGCCAGAGTTGGGCAGCATCCGCGCCGTTGAGCCGCAGCCGGAGACAGCCGATTTGCTGGTCGTCAAAGATGCCGCCGGGAGCGAGCATCTGATTCCCTTCGCCAAGGCCTATCTGGTCAGCGTGGACATCGCGGCCCGGCGGCTCACGCTGCGCCTGCCAGCCGGACTGCTGGAGATCAACGCCCCTCCCAGCGCCGAGGAACGTGCGTCCCTTCCAGAGAAGTGAAGGACGCGCGTTATTTTCCGGCAACCGGCGCTACGGCATTGGCCACCGGAGGCAGCATGCCGATGGTGTGCAGCCACTCCATCGCCAGCACGGGCCAGTGCGTGATGGGCAATGCCGTGGGCCGCAGACCATAGCCGTGTCCGCCCTGCGCGTACAGGTGCATCTCGGCAGGAACACCGGCATTTTTTAGCTCCATAAAGTAGACGATGGCGTTCTCCACGTGGACAGGATCATCCTCAGCCTGCACCAAAAACGCAGGCGGCGTCTGCGCGTTGACGTGAATGAAGGAATTGGGCTCAAAACCATTATCGGCCAGAGCAATGTAGCCCGGATAAATGATGATGGCAAAGTCCGGTCGGCAAGAGAGAGCATCGGCAGCGTCCACCGGAGCATACATGCGGTTGGCATAAAGTGTGCTGAGCGCCGCAGCCAAGTGGCCTCCGGCAGAAAAGCCCAGCACCCCGGTGCGCTTCGGATCGACGTGCCACTCTGCCGCATGTTCCCGCACCAACCCCACGGCGCGCTGCGCATCTTGTAACGCGGCACTCGACGTGGGATACGGCCCGGAGTCCGGCACGCGATATTTGAGCAAGGCGCAGGTGATGCCCGCCTGATTCAACCACTGGCAGACTTCCGTTCCTTCCAAATCAATGGCCAGAATGTGATACCCGCCGCCGGGAAACACCACGATGGCTACGCCGGTATTGTTACCCTGCGGCGGATAAATCGTCAGCGTTGGATTGGTTACATTGCCCCAGTGCAAAATGGGTCGGCCCGCAATCAAGGCATCCTTCGGCGTCGTCAGGTCGCCCTCCGGGCCGGGAGCCGGTTTGGCATCGGGCGCGCCGTTGGGCCAAAGACGCAGCGTCAACAGGCCCGGAGCGGGCGGCCAGGCATAGGTCTGCGCCGCATTCTGCGCCCCTGCGCAAGCAGCAAGCACCATCCAAACCGCAAACCATCCCGCAATCTTCTTCACAAATGCCCCTCCGCACTCCAGAATCGCTGCCGTATCATCATTCCACCACCGCTGTAGGCTGCGCAAGCACAGGGCCGTACAGTGGGATTGCATTCCGGACTGCGATTGACCACCCCGTTACCGATTCGTAAACTTAGGGGAGTGCAGTTTTATCCCCCACTCGGTTTTTTTGGAGGTTGTTGCAATGAAGAAGTTTTTTACACGGGAGCTTTCCCTGGGTCTAGCGCTGGCGGCTGGCCTTTGTGTTCTGACTCCACACAGCGCATGGGCTGAGAGCCATGTTGTTTCCCCGGCGCAGATGCAGCAAGACCTGAGCGCCGCAACCACCGCACGCCAAAAGAATGAGCAGGCCGTGCGCAGCTTTTTGACCACGCCACAGGCCGAGCGCGCCCTGCAGATGGCTGGAGTTCAGCCACAGCAGGCCAGCAACGCCGTCAGCCAGTTGAGCGACAGCGAACTGGCGCAGTTGGCCAGCCGCACCCAAAATGCGCAGAAAGACTTTGCTGCAGGCAAACTCTCTGACCACGATCTGCTGCTCATCGCCGTGGTGATTCTCGGCCTGCTTCTGTTGGTTGCGCTCGTCCACTAAACCCGCCATGCACGCACGCGCTTGGGTAATTGCGGCCCTGCTGGCTGCGGGAACTGCATCGGCGCAGACCGCCGCAGCATCCGCAATTGCCCTGCGCACGCCCTACATCCAGCAAAGCTGGGAGGGGTGCGGCTCGGCATCCATCGCCATGGTGATGCAGTATTGGGACGCGCAAGAGCACCATCCCATCCCCGCCAGTGCGGATGCAGCCACCATCCAGTCCCAGCTGTATTCCCGGGCGGCGCAGGGCATCCGCGCCAGCAGCATGGAAGCCTACCTGCGCGCGCAAGGCTACCGGGTCTTTGCCTTCTCCGGCCAGTGGAGCGACCTAGCGCATCACCTTGCACTGGGACGCCCGCTCATCGTGAGCCTGGCCGCCAGCGGTGCGCACGGCCCCCTGCACTTCGTCGTTGTCACTGGCATCGACACAACGCGCGGCTACGTTTATATCCAGGATCCGGCGCGCAAGCCCATGCTGCGCCTCTCCCGCGAGGGCTTCGAATCCGAATGGAAAGGCGCGCACAATTGGATACTGCTGGCCGTACCGCAAGCGCCAGCCAGCCCCGCAGGCGCGGCCAGCCATTGACGGCCCTGCTGCTGGCGCTGCTATTGTTCTGCGGCGGCCTTTGCGCACAAGCCCAACCAGCACAAAAACAAAATGCCGCGGCGGATGCGCTGCTGCAACAAGGGTTGGCGCAGGCGCAGGCTGGGAAGCTGGACGCTGCCGACGCGCAATTTCGTGCAGGCATACACCGCTATCCGCGCGATGGTCGCTTTTGGGAGGAGCATGCTGGCATCGCGTATGAGCAGAAACATTTTGCCGCGGCCCAACACGCGCTGCGCCACGCGCTGGCCCTGAACCCGCAGGACAGTTACGCCAACAACTTTCTGGGCACGCTCTACTTTCTCAACGAAAATCTGGAGGCGGCGCTATTTTATTGGAATCGAGCGGACAGGCCCGTGCTGCGCGACCTGACCGTGCAGCCGCAGCCGCACGTCGATCCGCTGCTGCTGGACCGCGCCCTCAACTTTGCTCCAGACAGCGTTTGGACGCTGCAACAATATCGCACCACGGATGCGCAACTGGCTGCGCTCGCTCTGTTTCCGCAGCGATTCTATGCACTGGCCGCGCAGCCGGATGGAAGCTTTGGATTGGTGCTCCACGCGAGCCAGCGGCCCTCCTGGCGAAAAAATCCAATTGGCAATCTCGCCGCGTTTTCGCGCAGCCTGCCCTATCAGGCCGTGGACCCTGAGTTCTACAACCTGAACGACAAGGGATTGAATTGGAAATCCTACGTGCGCTGGGACGATGAAAAGCGCATGCTGACCAGTGAACTGGCGATGCCCACGCCGGTGGGACCGCAGGAGCGGCTGCGGCTGTACTTCGATGGCCGCAATGAAAACTGGCTCCTCACCAAAACGCTCATTCCCGCTGTGCCTGCGCTGGCTAGCGTGAATGTGGAGCGCGCCGTTGTCGGCCTCGAGCTGCGCCTGCTGGAAGGCTGGCGCTGGCAGTGGTCGATGGCCGCAGAATTTTCTGATCGAAAATTCCGCTCACTCGCTGGCATTCCCTCCGGAGCAAATCCATTCTTCACCAGCACAGCGGGCCTGACTGTACGGCTCAGCGCACAAGCGACGCTGCTACGCATTCCGCAAAATCGCTTCATGCTGACCGGCAGCGCCACGGGAGCTGTGGAGAAATTCTTTTCTTCTCCACTCGACCGCGCTGGCAGCGCAGAGGGATCGCTGTTGGCGCACTGGCTGCCGCAGGCGCGTGGCCAGGATTATGAAACCACCGAACAGATGCGCGCTGGCGGAACCTTCAACACCGTTCCCTTTGATGATCTGTTCCTGCTCGGCTTTGACCGCGACAATCCGCTGTGGATGCGCGGCCACTTCGGCCTGGTGAACGGAGAAAAAGGCAACGCGCCGCTGGGTAGAAATTATCTTCTCTCCAATACGGAAATCGACAAGCTGGCGCTTCAATCCCCTTGGGTGCGCTTGCAGCTTGGTCCGTTTCTGGACTCGGGCAACATCTGGGATGGCTCGCCGTACTTTGGCGCGCACGGATGGATGACGGACACCGGCGCGCAAGCCACCATCACCGCACCGGGACGCTTTGCATTCATCCTCGGCTATGGAAGAGACCTGCGCTCCGGCGGCAACGTCTTTTACAGCACGGTGACGCGATAGCCGCACGAGCGCAGGCTCGACCTGTTTCTAGTTATCGCTGGAGCTGCTACTGCCCGAGCCGCCCGATGACTCAGGCGGTTCTGGTTTCTCTGGTGTCTCCACCTGCCCGACGCCCGCAGCGTAGAGCAGAAAACTGCTGGTGCCGCTCTCGATCAGGTAGCCATGCACCTCCACGCTGGTGCTGGCGGCCAGCGTAGCAAAGCTGGAAGCGCTCAACGAATTGGTAAACTCCGTGTTGGTGTTGGTGGCCGCGTTGAGTGCCGTGAGGTTGCTGTACGTGGTCAACAGCGCCGTGGTCGGCAGGGTGAGCGTGAAGGTGAAGTTGGGACTGGTTCCCTGCGGCGCGGCTGCCAGCGTGCCTGCGATGCTCTCAGCCGCCAGCGTCACCTGTTGCGCCTGCAACACGCCACCTGTGCCCGCGGTACCAGCCACGACAACGGCCTGGCCGGGAAAGACCTCCGCACTGGTAAAGGCTCCCGCAGCGACGCCAGCCTGCTGCGCCTCCTCTGGCAGATTGAAGGTGGTCGATTGCGCAACGCTCACGCTCAGCGTGGCGGCAGCGTTGCTCAAGCTGCCATAGCTCTCCCGCGGAACCATGCTGAAGCCGGTGAGCACGCCGCCGCTTTGCGTCACGCCCGTCACGATTCCCTTGGCTCCATCCTCCTGTTGGCCAGAACCATTGTCTGCGGACTCTGGCGTGATCATCGTGGCCAGCAGCGTGCCGTCGGCCTGCGCCTGCGCCAGCACCTGCACGATGGTTCCCGCCTGAATCGAGGATGCGGTTACACCTGAAGGAAATTGCGTGGAGCTATTGATGGTAAAGCTGAATTGCTTGCCAGAATCGCCCGCCTGCAACGTGATGGAGGTGGCGCTGATGCTAACCGCGCTGCCGGTAACCTCCATCTGCCGATCGCTGGGGTTTTCTGCACTCACCAAAGCCCCGGTGGTATTCATCGTCGGAGTGAAGGTGACCGTGCTGCCGGTGATGCTAAACGATTGCGCCAGATTGAAGGCCAACTGCACCTGCGCCTCACCGCTGGCGTTGATGGTGAGCGCAGGAGACAAGGCTATTGTCACCGTTGGCGAGGCAAGCGTGGCCGTGGCCGATGTAACCTGCCCCCCACTGTTCACATACGAAACCACGGCAGAGGCAACCGTAAGCGTGACGGAGTTGTACGTGCCATAAGCGACATTGGTCAGTTCAATCGGCTCCTGCACCGCACCCAGGCTGGAGAGTTCCACCGTAACAGGCTGGCTGATCACCGTGGCCGTGCTGGTGCCTGTGCCCAAGCTGACGCTGGAAAGCGTTACCGCAGCGGAGAGGATATTGCTCAGCGGCGCATCGCTGGCCGTTACCACCATAGGTGCCGTGGATGTGCTGAGAGGAGAAGTACCCGTGCCTGCCGCCGTGCTGCTGCATCCGGTCAGCAGACAAATCGCAGCCACCACAGATAAAGCCAGTATGGCGGCCTGTTCTTTGCTGAAGATTTTATGGGAGATTCGCATGGTGATCCTCATTGTTCCGTTTCGGACTCGATAGCTTCCGGTTTTTGTCGTCCATCGCCGAAGCAGGCATCTTCGTACAGGATGCTCCGGTGGGTGTCAGAGTGAGCATCGGACAGGCCTGAAAAAACTTGAGGGCAAATTTTTCTTTTATCGTCCGCGCGCCTGAAACCGTGACTGCAATCACATCTGCGCAAGACCGCTGCATTCCCTAATGGGAAACCGGGCTGCTATTGCACAGCCCCGCCGTCCTCATTGGTCACGGAGTTCAAGATGCGCTGAAAAATGACCACGTGCAGATTGATATGGCTCGCTATATCCGGAAGAAACTCGGTAACCAAGTTTCCGGAGGGACTGGAGGCAAAGGCCAACGCCAGATTTCTCGACGTGTTGGCCCATCCCTGCTGCCCTGGTCCGGGAACGAACGTGTTGCTGACGACTGCCGTGGCAATGCCCCCAACAAAGTTGGCGTAGTTGAACATGGGGCTGCCGCGATCGCTTTGGGTCCAGACCACCTGCACGACCGCATGCAGAACACGCCGTGGAATCGAACGGTAGGGCTGTCGGTGATAATGCGGATCCTGATGCGCCAGGGAGCAGACCATAAACGTTCCAAAATATTCGCCCGTCATATTTTCCGTAAAATTCACCCCGGAATTCTTGGCGATGCCATTCAGCCCTGGGCCATAAACCCCATGCGAGTCCGACTCCACGCTATAGGTTGCATTGGCCGCAATCGTCAGCAGGTTGAATGGATCAAAAATATCCCGCGTGGCCAAAATCAATTTGTCCCGAGCCGTCATCGGTGCCACCAGTGGACTCTTCAAAAACAAGGCGAAGGGCTTTTTCGCCGGGGCACAGCTCATCGAATCCGATAGGGACGTCGATGCGTTGGGCACACACTCCTGCCAATCGGGCGCTGGAGCCAGAACCGCTCTGGGTGTGTTTTTGCCGCGCGGATTGGTATTCTCGCCGCTCGCGCTGCCCGGCCCACCCCCAAACTGCATCAGGTATGGCTGCACGCCGCTCAAGGTCGAGACCGGCTGCGGGGCGTCTGGCAGCGCTGCGACATTCCCCCCATACGCTTTCTGCGCGATCGCAAGGAGAAAAAAGCACACGGCCCCCCATACAGCTCTGCGCATCTGACTAGGGCGTTGGCTCTGTGTCATGTGGCGGCGGCTTCTCCACTTCTCCCCATCTAGGCTAGCCGGGAATACAGCAGAATCGTTGTCTCCACAAAAGAATTTTGTCCCATGCGCAGAAAAATATTCCCATGCTTCAAAAGAGAAATCTCAACTTGGGTACAAACTCACGCACCATGTCCAAGCTCACCTGAACGGCCATGGAATCCGCAAAGGTACGCAGCACCACGCCTCTTCCCTGACTGGTGCTGGGATAATAGGACAACACCAAGGCTGCTCCCGAAGCATGACCAATCAATGTTGCAAAATTGGGAACCGGCCTGCCTGCATCCGAGCGCGTTACAAAGCTGCGGGTAAAGGAGTACCACAGCCGTTGCCGCACCGTCCCAGATGCTCCCATGCGATAGTAGCGCGGGTCTTCATCAAACAGGATCGGAAAGATCCCATCCGAAAACAGCCGGTAGGAGCTTTCCCGCAAGACTGCCGCTCCATACCGCGCTCCGTAGGCCTGCGGCCCGTCCCCATATTTGGGATCGCCGCCTTCATACTGGCTGAATCCTGCCGAGACCGCGGCATGGAGTATATTGACGGGCCGCGTCATCTCCACCGCTGCGTATTTGAGTTTGTCCACGCCAAGCAAGGGCCGCGCCCGTTGCGTGGTAAAAATCGTCCGACTATACAAAGGAGCATACGGAAGCGTCTTTGCCTCAGAAGGAGTGTCCGAGTCTCGCGAAGAACTTACGGGCACTTGCGGCACGGGTGCATCGGGAATCGCCATGCTGGCCACGGACTGCGTACAGCCCGGAGTTGCCCCAAGCAGGGCTGCGATTCCAACACAAAAAAATATCCTACGGAAAACCAACATTCTTCACCGCTGTAAAAAACCTATTTTCCGTTAGACGCTACAAAAGGAAATTTGTCACCCGCTTCCAGCCCCAATGGGATCTTTATTTATCGCAGCCAAGATTCCCAACGTTCATCATTTTCGCAGATAATTCCCAGTAGAGAGTCTGCGCACACATGCAAACCGACACCCCCAGAATCCATCGCGCAACGTCAAGCTGCCTGCACGCTGCCGCATTGCTCTTCGTGTGCCTGTTTGCCGGCTGCCATCACCAACAACCGCCCAGCTACGCGCCTCCTCCACCAGAAATTCAACAGGAGCTGCCCACCCCGCCGTCCGTTGCGCCACAACAACAGACCTTCCCCGAACAGCAGCAGCCCAGCCCACCCCACAAAGGAAAGGCTCTCTACAGCGAAGTCGGCGTTGCCAGTTGGTATGGAGAACCCTATCGCCATAGCCACGCAGCCAATGGACAAATCTACCATCAGGATGCGATGACGGCTGCCAACAAAATGCTGCCCATGGGATCCGTTGTCCGCGTCACCAACTTGAGCACACATCAATCCGTCGTGGTAACCATCACCGATCGCGGCCCCTTCGTGCCCGGGCGCATGATTGATTTATCGCGCGGCGCAGCCAAGAAAGCAGGCATTCGCCAAATGGGCGTTGCCCGCGTGCGCATGGATGTGCTGCGTGCCCCGAAGCCCATCTTTACGGGTGGGCGTTGGATCGTGCAAATCGGCTCCTTCCGTCGGCGTGGCAGCGCCATCTCCCTGCGCAATCAATTGCAGCGGAAATATCCCAGCGCCAAGGTCCTTGAATTCGCAGGCAATACCGGCTACTGGGTGCGCATTCGCCCTGCAGAGGAACAGCGTCGCGTTGCAGAACACATTGCACAAACCATCCACACCCAAGAGGCCTTTGCCTATCTAGTCCGCGTCGATTGATTCGGGCACAAAAAAAATCATGGACAGCCTTCTGAAAAATTTGCAAGAGTAGGAGTCAGCCCGAACGCACTCCTCTCTGCGAAAGAGCATCGAAGCATGGCATCCACGACGATTCCCGCAACTACTGGCATAATGCGCCTGGTGAGCTTGGACGTGCTGCGCGGCATCACGATTGCATTTATGATCCTCGTCAACAACAACGGAGACGAGGCCCACTCCTACTGGCCCTTGCGCCATTCTCTGTGGAATGGCTGCACTCCCACCGATCTGGTCTTTCCCACATTTCTTTTTCTGGTTGGCATCTCTCTTGTCTTCTCCACGGAGTCCAGATTGGCGCACGGGCAATCCAAATCTTCCCTGCTCGCGCACGCCCTGCGCCGCACGGCCATCCTGATTCTGCTGGGCCTGCTCGTCAACGGATTCCCAATGTTTCCCTGGGCTACGCTGCGCATCTATGGGGTTCTGCAAAGGA
>DAHWKP010000003.1:0-25126 GCA_027343585.1 Acidobacteriaceae bacterium | reverse complement strand
AGCGCGACAAACTCCTCATTCGCGCAAATGATGCGTTCCGCCTGCTGCAACTCCAGTTGCACCGTGTCGCAGAGCAGGCAGCGTCCGTGAGCACGCAGGTATTCGCCTTGCATGGAACCTTCAGCCAATGGCTCATCGGGGATGTGCTCCGTGGCCCAGATTTGCCCATGTGGATGCGGATTGCTCGCGCCCATCATTGCGCCACGATTCTCAAAGATCTGTACGTGTTGAATCCAGTCCAGCGCGCCGAGTTCGATGTACTGCTCCGTCCATGCCTGCACGACGCGCGTAATGTCGCCAGTCTCCATCTGCGCCAGGGTCAGACTGTGGTTGGGGTGAAAGCAAACCACACGGCAGAGTCCGCGCTCTGGCTCCGCACGATGCAGCGGATGCTGCGAGGCGGCACTGGGACTGGAATCCTCTGGCAGTAGCGCGGCAAAATCATTGTCAAAAACGAAGATGCCTTCGTAGCGCGGATTGTGGTGGCCGCCTGCACGTACATTTCCCGGGCAAAGATAACAATTGGGATCGTAGGCGTTCGGCGTCGGGATTTGTGCTGTGGCAACCTCCCCCTGCCAGGGCCGCTGCGTGCGATGTGGGGAGACCAATACCCACTGGCCCCGCAGCGGGTTGTAGCGTCGATGCGGAATGTTCTGCACCTCTCCATCCTAAATGCAGGCTGCGATTCGACACAGAAACGCGATGGGCAGCCAAGCCTACTCCGAATTCGCTACTATAGGCACATGTTTTCTTCTGCAGAGATGGTACGCAGTCTCGATACCTGGTCGCAGCAGTGGCACGATGCGCCGTGCGCCTGTGCAGCCGCGCCGCCATCCTTACACACGGAGTTGGAGCGTCTGCACTGGGCCAACTTTGAGCTGTGGCATGAAGAGGACAAGGCCCGCGCGCCGCACGCAAGTGATGCACAGATCGTCGCGGCCAAGCGCGCCATTGACGCGATCAACCAGCGGCGCAATGACCAAATGGAGCGTTGCGATGCCCTGCTGCTGCGCGAGTTGGCCCAACAGAACCTGCCGGATCCCAGTGCGGAGATGCATTCGGAGACGCCAGGATTAATCCTCGACCGACTGTCGATTCTTTCGTTAAAGATCTACCACACCCGCGAGGAAATGGAACGCTCGGATGCTCCTGCGGGCCATGCAGAGCGCAACCGGGAGCGGCTGGAGATTCTCTTGCGCCAGCGTGCAGACTTGGCTACATGTCTGGATCATTTGTGGGCGGCTGTGCTGCGCGGCGAGCGCAGGTTCTCGCTCTACCGACAACTGAAAATGTACAACGATCCCGCGCTAAACCCTGCCATCTACCGTGCAGGAGCACCGAAATAAACGCTGGGTGCTCCCGCAATCGCTTCCGATGCTACCGTCCGCTGACTACATATTCCCATTGCTACTGGGGGCCTGATCCTGCGCCGTGGTGGGCGTCGCTGACGGGTTGTTGGCCAACAGCTGCACCTCCACGCGGCGATTCTCCGCGCGGCCCGAAGCGGATTGGTTACTGGCTACGGACTTGTCCTTACCAATGCCAATCAGATAAAACCGGTGTACGGGCACGTTGTATTTTGTGGCTAAGTATTGCACCACCGCCTCTGCCCGCATCTGGCTCAACTGGTAGTTATATTGGTTGCCACCGATGGCATCCGTGCTGCCTGTCACCTCCAAAATATAGGAGGGAAAGCTGCCAAACTGGCTGGCGAATTGGTCGAGTTGTACTTTGTCCTTCGGAGTCAGTGCAGCCTTGTTGAAGGCAAAATGCACCTGCACATCGGCAACGGAATGGTAGCTGTCCAGATTTCCCACCACACTGGAGAGCGAATCGGCGCGATTCATCGCCTGCTGTGCTGAGGCCTGCGCCTGAGATGCAGCATCTTCGGCGGTTTTCGCCTGCTGACTTGCGGCGGTAGCGGAGCTTTGTGCCTGCGCAATGCCCTGCTGCGTGCGCTGGCTCCAGCTATCCAAGCCACGATGATTGGCTGCCGTCTGATCCTCCAATTGCCCAGTCTCTTGAATCAACGGATCCGTCTGGTTCCGTACATAATTCTTGCTGGCGCAGCCAGTAAATACCAATGCAATGGCCGCCCCCACGGCCAGCATGAGTAGTGTGGATTTTGCCTCCACAACGGAATGGGAACCTTGGCTGTCTTTCGGATGACTGCTTTGCGTCCATGTATTCATGAAAATTGACCCTCTCGTGTTTGTGTTCTGGTTGCTGTTGTTTTCCCCGCAACCGGTTAGTAATGCAATCTAAGTGCCAGATGCAGACGCTGTGACCATCCTTTGATTTCAAATACATAGGGGTTTCTTCTGCCGCTCCAATGGGCACAGAATGCGGACGCAGTGTAATTTTTACATTTCCGATGCGGCCAATCGCCGCACGTCTTGGTCTTTCCAGTCGGCGCATCCGCATCGAGCCAAGCGCGATGGCTGCCTGCGCGGTGCAGGATTTTCCGGCCTTGTGTACCCGGCGATAGACTGAGGACTGCGCAGCGAACACCCCATGGACCTCATCGAAAAAATTCGCACTTTGCCCACGCAGCCCGGCGTCTATTCGTATCGCAATGCCGAGGGCGAAGTAATCTACGTGGGCAAGGCAAAAAATCTGCGCGCGCGCGTACGTTCGTATTTTTTGGAGTCTGCGCAGGCCAATGCCAAAACTGGATCGCTGATGCGCGAGGCCGTGGACCTCGACTACATTCTCGTCGGCAATGAGGCTGAGGCGCTCGCACTCGAAAACAATCTCATCAAGCAGCGCAAGCCGCGCTTCAACATTCTGCTGCGCGACGACAAGACCTACCCGTATGTGAAGCTCACGCTGCGCGACCGCCATCCCAAGGTCTTCGTCACACGGCGTGTGCGTAAAGATGGGGGGGCTTACTACGGCCCGTATTTTCCCGGCAGTTTGGCCTATCGCATTGTGGAGCTGGTCGAGCGCACCTTTCTGCTGGCCAACTGCAAGGTGGACTTGGAGCGTTACCACGCACGCCCCTGCTTGCAGTACTACATTCATCGCTGCTTGGGGCCATGTGTGGAGAGTCTCACCACGCCGCAGATTTACTCCCAAGCCGTGCGTGATGCGCAACTCTTGCTGGAAGGACGCGCCACGCAACTGGAAAAATCACTGCTGGAACGCATGGAGCAGGCCGCCGCTTCTGAGCATTTCGAACAGGCTGCGCGTTACCGGGACATGCTGGAAACCGTGCGCCAGTTGCAGGAGAAACAACGAGTGGCCGCCGCCAGTGGGGATGATGCGGATGTCTTTGGCTATCACTATGAAAATGGAATGCTGGCCGTGAATCTCTTTCATGTCCGCAATGCACGCATCGTCGATCGCAGTGAATTTTTCTGGGAAGAATTGCCGCAGTTGCTCGACGCCGAGGATTTTCCATCCAGCGAAACCATTGCGTCCGATGCAGCGCCAGATGCGCCCCAGAAAGAATCCTTTCATCCCGGAGCATTCTTTGCCGCACTGCTCAAGCAGCGCTACATTGACCAGCAATATGTGCCCACCCACATGTATTTGCCGGTGGACTTTGCCGACCGCGAGGCGCTCATGGCGCTGCTGAGCGAGCGGAGCGGACACAAGGTAGAAATTCTCGCGCCTCAGCGTGGCGACAAGCGGGCATTGGTGGATCTGGCTGGGCAAAATGCGAAGCAATCCTATGACCAACGCTTTCGCGTGTTGCAACCCAGCGTGCGCGCCGTGCAGGAGTCGCTGCAAGAATCGCTCAATTTACCGGAGCTTCCAGAGCGCATTGAGTGTTTTGACATCTCGCACACACAAGGCGAGGAGACGGTAGCGTCACTGGTCGTCTGGGAAAAGGGCGCGATGAAAAAGTCGGACTACCGAAAATTTCAGATCAAAACTGTGACCGGCGTTGATGACTTCGCCAGCATGAAGGAAGTGCTGCTGCGCCGCTATCAGCGTCTGCAAGCGGAGAGCAAACCCATGCCGAGTCTGGTGCTCGTCGATGGGGGCCTGGGCCAGTTACATGCCGCTGCAGCAGCGCTGGAAGAGTTGGGACTTGCCACGCAGCCGCTGGCCTCCATTGCGAAACGCGAGGAGATTCTCTACGTCTATGGGCAGGAGGAGGAGCCGATCGTTCTCGACCGGCATTCGCCCGTGTTGCATCTGGTGCAGCGCATCCGTGACGAGTCCCACCGCTTCGCCATCACCTATCACCGCAAGCGCCGCCAAATGCGCGACCGCGACTCGGAACTATTGCACATTCCCGGGGTTGGCGACCACACGCGCACGCGCCTGTTGGAGCACTTCGGCAGCCTGGGTGCGGTCAAGAAGGCATCGGTCGAGGCGCTGACCTCCGTCGTCAACGCCAAACTCGCCCGCGCCATCCACGCACATTTTCATGCGGAGAAATCTGGCTCCACGCAGAAAATTTAACTTCTTCGACGCGCTACGTTTTCATACACGGAAACATATTCTTTGGCTGGCTTTTTCCATCGAAAATCCTGGGCCATGCCGTTGCGCTGTAACTGTTGCCAGCTAGCAGTGTCTTGAAAGGCCACAAAGGCCCGTCGCAGTGAGGCCAGTAAATCTTGTGGATCGAGACCCTCGAACTTAAAGCCGGTGCCGGTGCGCGTCTCCGCGTTCCACTCCTGTACCGTGTCTTCCAATCCGCCCGTGGCGCGCACGATTGGAGGCGTGCCATAAAGCAAGCTGTAGATCTGGTTCAGCCCGCATGGCTCATAGCGCGACGGCATGAGAAACATATCCGCGCCTGCCTCAATCTTGTGCGCCAACACATTGTCATACCCAATATGCACGGCAATCTTCTCTGGATATTTTTCCGCAGTCTCCGCAAAAAACTTTTCATAGTGCGGCTCGCCACTGCCCAGAACCAGTAGAACCATCTCCTCCTGAACCAGATCGTCGATCATTGCGGCAATCAGGTCAAAGCCCTTCTGCGTGGCCAGACGCGAGACGATGCCTACGACCGGTGTGGTTTCCGGAACAGAATCGAGCGCGTATGCGTGCAGCAGATCGCGGCGGCAGATGCGCTTGCCCTCCAACCGGCGCGCAGAGTAATGCGCAGCAATCAGCGCGTCTGTCGCTGGGTTCCACGCGGAGGTATCGACGCCATTCAAAATGCCATGCAGGTCTGCGGCGCGGCGTTGGAAGATGCTCTCCAGGCTAAATCCAAATTCGGCTGTCTGGATTTCACGCGCATACGTAGGGCTGACCGTGGTGATGGCATCCGAATAGACGATGCCTCCCTTGAGAAAATTGAAGGTGTCAAAGTGTTCCAGCTTGTCCATGGTGAAGACATCCCACGGCAGCAGCAGTTGCTCCGTGGTCTTGGGCGGAAACCATCCTTGATACCCCGCGTTATGTATCGTGAGCACGCAGGGAATCTTGCGCAATACCGGATCAAAATAATAGGTGGTGCGCAAATAAACAGGCAACATCGCAGCCTGCCAATCGTGCGCGTGGAAGACATCCGGAACACCCAATTGTTTACTGGCCTCCAGAACTGCGCGCGCAAACAGACCAAAGCGCTCGGCGTTGTCGGGATAGTCGCCCGCCGGCGTGCCATACAAGCCTTCGCGATCAAACAACTCCGGACAATCGACGAAGTAAAACTGCACGCCTTCGAGCAATCCTCCATCCACGATGCGCACAAACCGATTGTAAAAAGAAAAAGGAATCGTCAAGCTGGCAAGGACCGTCTTGGGCTTGTTCAGTTTCTCCAGCACGCCGCGATACAGCGGCAGATAGACCGTGACGCGATGGCCCAACTGCGTTAGTTCCGCAGGCAGCGCACCGACCACATCGGCCAGGCCGCCGGTCTTGGCAAAAGGAACACACTCCGAAGCGGCAAAGACAATCTGCATCGCACCTCCGCGCATCTGCGCCACATTCTCTTATATCGGATGCAGGCGGTTGAGGGAAACGCAATCGTACTCAGTCCGGGGACAGACAGTACGATAGAAATGTGAATCCGCACAAACCAACAACGAAGCCAAAACTTGGCCAACACTTTCTTGTCAGCGATCCGGCGCGCGTGGCAATCGTAAATGCACTGGGCGACCTGAAATTACAGACAGTACTGGAGATTGGTCCTGGCCAAGGCGCACTCACCGACCTGCTGGCACAACGTGCGCAACGGCTGATCGCCGTAGAGTTTGATCCTGCTCTCGCACATATCTTGGAGCGGCGCTATGCGCACCTGCCCCACGTGCAGGTGCTGTACGCGGATATTTTGCACGTCGATTTACGCGCGCTCTGCAAAGAGCATGGTGTCGAGAATATGCACATCGTTGGCAATCTGCCGTACTACATCACCTCAGACATTCTCTTGTGGCTCTTTGCACACTTGGAGGCATGTTCGCGGGCCGTGTTCATGATGCAGGACGAGGTTGTAGACCGCATTGCTGCTACGCCCGGCCACAGCGAATATGGACTGCTCTCTGCCACCACGCAACTGCACATGCAGGTGGAAAAGCTCTTTTTCTTGTCACCGGATGCTTTTGCGCCGCCGCCAAAAGTAAATTCCGCCGTGGTGCGCTTGCATCCACAACCACGCTTTGCTGCGCTTGCTGTGGAACGTGTACCCTTTGAAAAATTTTTGCGCTCCTGTTTTCAGCAAAAGCGGAAGACTCTGGCCAACAATCTACGAGCGGCTGGCTATGCGGCGGAAGAGATTGCAGCGGCAGAGAGCAAAACTGCGGTTGCCGCCAATGCACGTGCAGAAGAGCTTTCCTTGGACATCATGGCACAGATTTTTCATCATTTGCCGCGCCGTGATTGAAAGCCCATCGGGGCTGGCTGCCAAGTCTGTGCGCGAAAATGTTCTCGCCCGTCGCAAGTCTAGTAGTAGTCCGCGCAACTCATGTAGTAACCGCATCGTTTGCAAACGAGCTTGCAGCGGCTGCTGACGAGTGGCTCCGAGCAGTTCGGACACTGCGTACACGGATGGGGTTCCGCAGGGGCGCGCTTCCCCAGGGGCTGAATTTCCGGCGAATTTTTTCCTTCGTCCGCTTGCAACTTATCCATATTGGGCAACCCAAATGAAATGGGTTAATGGTTGACGCCGCTGGCTAAAAATCCTCCGTCCACGGCAAGGATTTGCCCGGTCACAAACGAAGCAGCGTCGGAAGCCAGAAAGACGGCGGCTCCCACCAATTCTTCCAAGGTTCCAAAACGATTCATCGGCGTGCGCAACAGCAATTCTCTGCCCCGCTCTGTACCATCGAGCAACTCCGCATTCAGCGCGGTGCGAAATACACCGGGAGCAATGGCATTCACCGTGATTCCATGCTGCGCCCATTCGATGGCCAACGATTTCGTCAACGATGCCACGGCAGCCTTGCTGGCCCCATAGGCTGCAACTTCATACAGGGCTACAAACGATGTAAGCGAAGCAATGTTGATGATGCGGCCAAAGCCTCGCTCAATCATTGCAGAGGAAAAAACCTGACAGCCACGCAAGGTACCCGTCAGATTTGTATCGAGAATTGCATTCCAATCGTCTTCAGCAAACTCCAGCGTGGGAGCGCGTTTGGTTCTCCCCGCACAGTTCAACAGAATATCCACCTTGCCGAATGCGGCTACAGCGGCGTTGCGCAATGCAACCAAGGAGTCCCGCTCACACACATCGGACGGGATGCGAATCGTTCTTCGTCCCGTGGCCTCAATCTCTGCGGCAATTTGCTCCACCTGCTCCCTGCGGCGCGAGGAGGCGACAACATCGGCCCCGGCACGGGCCAAGCCCAAGGACAAAGCTCTGCCAATGCCAGTGGTTCCCCCAAGAACGACCGCGGCTTTGCCTTCGAGACTGAGCGTGGCAAGCATTTTAGAAACCGATGATGTTGTAGCCACTATCGACGTAGATCACCTCACCGGTGACGCCAGAGGCCAAGTCCGAGGCTAGAAACGCAGCCACGCCGCCGACTTCTGCCTGCTCCGTGTTGCGATGCAGCGGTGAGCGCTCCTCGTGGTACTTGAGCATGTCGCCCAGTGCGCCAATACCGCGTGCGGCCAGCGTCTTGATCGGGCCTGCGGAGATGGCGTTAACGCGAATGTTGTACCGGCCCAGATCGTGGGCCAAGTAGCGCACCGTGGCCTCCAATGCAGCCTTGGCTACGCCCATCACTTTGTAATGCGGAACCACTTTTTCCGCGCCGTAATAGGTCATGGTCAGGATGCTACCGCCTTCAGTCATCAGCGGTGCCGCGGCGCAAGAAACAGCGATCAGCGAGTAGACGCTGACATCATGTGCAATGCGGAAACCTTCGCGCGATGTCTTCGAAAAGTCATTCTTCAAATCTTCTGCAGGCGCGTAGGCAACCGAGTGTACCAGCACGTGCAGCTTGCCGTAGCGCTCTTTCAGCTGCGCGAAGAGATGCGCGATCTCCTCATCGGAGGAGACATCGCATTGGAAGGCTTCGGCTCCCGGCAGATCGGCCAGCAGGCTGTCTGCTTCCAGCTTCATGCGCTCGTTTTGATAGGTGACGGCCAGCTTGCAGCCCGCTGCGTGCAGCTTCTGCGCAATGGCAAAGGCGATGGAGCGTTTATTGGCCAATCCAAAAACAACGGCCACTCGATTTTCCAGATGCAACATGTATCCTCCGTGGATGCGAGCCAGCCGGAACCAACGCACATCCTATTTCGCGGCAAGCCGCATAGCGTTCATAAAAATGTGAAACTCCAGCATATCAGCCGCCAATGTCCATCAGCAGAACCTCGCCCATGGCCTGGCCTAAAAAGCGGCTGCCCAGTCGTTGAAATTTCTCAATCGAGTCGGTCGCATAAAAGTGGCAGCGATTGCCCGATGGCGCTTCCGCCGCAGCGTGCAGCGTAGTCAGAACTCGCGTGGGCAACAGGGCGCGAGCCTGCAAATCCCGATGCACGCTCTCCGCCGTGGTCGCTGCCGAATCCAAAATACGCATCGACGCGGGCAGTGTACGCTCCAACAACGGACGCAACAACGGATAGTGTGTGCAGCCGAGCAGCACCGTGTCTGGCTGCATGGTGGCAGCTTGCGCCTGCTCCAGCGCCTCGTGCAAATAGATGCGCAATACCTCTGCGGTGACGGCGTGCTCCGTCCAGCCTTCTTCGATCAGCGGCACCAGCAGCGGGCAGGCCTTTTCCAACGCGCGCAAACCATGCCGGGCGCAGGCCTGTGCATAAGCGTGGCTTTGCACGGTGGCATCGGTGGCTAACACCAACACATCGCGGCTGTGGCTGGTTGCCGCTGCGCTCGCCGCGCCTGCCTCAATCACACCCAACACGGGCACGCGCACTGCGGCGCGGATCTCCTCAATCGCCAGCGCGCTGGCCGTATTGCAGGCGATCACCAGATACTCAATGCCCTGCGCAACGAGAAACTGCGCGCTCTCAACGGCATAGCGTGCGATGGTCGTCCGCGACTTGGAACCATAAGGCAGGCGCGCCGTATCACCCACATAGAAAAACTCCGCCTCGGGAACCTGGGGCAACAGTTCGCGCAGCACGGTGAGGCCGCCGAAGCCAGAGTCAAAGACTCCGATGCGCAGCGCAGCACTCATCGTTGCCCCTCCGGCGTTGCGGCAGCTCTGGTAATGGGCATGGTTGCGGTCAGATAATCCTGCGTCAGGTCGGCGTGACCAGCCAGTGTATCTTTGGGCTGACCATCGACCAGAAAATGTACGCGCGTGATCTGTGGCAGATTGGCGTGCAGCGTACTCACAATGGAAAGCAATGTCAGATTCTCCACTTCAATGCCCGAAGGATGGTGCGCGACAAAATCACCATTCAAGTTCACCACAGCCAACAGGGGAGACGCCACAGCATCGGGAACAGACGCGTCCGTGGCCGATGCCGTCGGCGGCGCGGCAGCTACCGGCGCGGGCGCAGGGTTCGGTGCGGCAGCCATCACTGGCGCAGATGGAACCGCAGGCGCGGGCAATAGATACACCGTATCCACGGCGGCAAGCGCGGCCAGTGGATGCGGCGACTCCGGCGTGGCGTACTCAGCAAACAGCGCAGTGAGCACGGCTTTGGCGCGCGCGCTGGGTTCCTCAGGCAAGGGTGCAAAGCGCTGCACAGGCAACAGCGCGCCCTCAAAGTCGCTGGCGATCAGCAGTGTGACCGGCGCATTGGGCGCATCGTCGGAGGCAAGCACTGGAGCCGTGTCCTGCACGGCCAGCAGACGATCTTCCGCGCGGCTGCGCAGGCGAATTAAGTACGCAGCCATGCCGACGATGCTCAGCAAGAGCGTCCAAAAAATTATCTGCTGCCAACGTGGAATCATGGCTGCACCTTCCAGTCGGCGCTCCAGTCGATCAAGGCCGCAGTCAGCGCGTCGGCCACCTGCTGTTGATACTTCGCATCGGAAAGCGCCGTGCCATCGTTGAGGGGCGCAACCTCCACAGCCAAGGCCGGGCAGCCGGCAGACTCCAGCGGCATCAACGTGGCGCGGCCCAGAAGCACGGGGATGTGTGCGCGCGTCAGCTCCGAATTCACCTCAGACTCCAACCGCAGACTGCGCTCAATGTATCCGGCCTGCTCCGCACGCCAAGGCACAAAGTTGCGCTGGCCGTCAGGCGTGGCGCTCTGCACCTGTTCCGATGTGTATAGATGCACGCCACTGCCCGAGGCCGTTGCATGCAGGGAAATACAGGCCGATGCGTGCTGGAGATTCATCGCTTGCGCACGAGCACTCCCGGCAATAGCAACGTCCGTGGTGCGTGTGAGTGTGACGGGGATCGAATGCGCGCGCAGCTCAGCAGCAACGGCTTGAGCCAGTGTCAGTGTGAATGATTTCTCGTCGAGTCCGGCTTGTAGTTCCGCGCCGACATCCGCTCCACCGTGGGCCGGGTCCAGCACTACGCGATACGTGGCGGATGTAGCAAAGGCAGGGGGAATTGCATTCAGCGCGGCGTTGGTTCCCGTTACAGGCTGCGGAGCAACCACCGGTCTGCCTGATGGTTGCTGCGCAAAAACAGCCGCAGCCGCCAGCAACGGAATGCAGGCGGCCACAGAGTGTTGTCTTCGTTTCGCATCGCTAATCCAGCGCATAGATGGCGAGGCCGCTGAGCAGCTTGGGAAAGAAGTCCGTGGACTTTTGCGGCATCACATCCCCGGCAAAGGCCACCTCCCGCAACTGGTCCAGCGTGGCCGGATTCATCAGGAAGGTGACATCGGCCTGACCATCAGCCACCTGCTGCACGGCTTCGCCCGCATCGCGCAGATAGCGCAGATGCGTCTGATCCAGAATCGCCTGCTCCGAGATGCCCAACAGCTTCTCCAAAATAATTTTGTGCAACTGCACCACGTCCAGCTTGCGCTGGCGCTCGGCCAGCGTGCTGAGTGCAGCAGCGATCGCCTCAGGGTTGGATTGCAACAGGTACGTGCCCGTGCGCGTAACGGCAATAAAGGCGGAGCCTTTGGTTCCCGCCTCCGTCAGCGTCTTTTGCAGCGAGGCAGCGTCGGCATGTTCGGCCAGCCGCTGCACGGTAAAGAATGCCTTGGCCTGCTCCAAAAACTTGGCCGCATCAAAACCGCTCAGGCCAAAGACCACACGGTGCGTGGGCAGAATCGTCAAGCCTTCAGAGTCCATGTTGACGAAGGTCATCATGGCTGCGGCCTCTGGATACGCAGGCTGCGGCAGCGAGGGCGTATTGCTCTCATGCGAGCGCGAAGCCGAGCCGGCCTTGGGCGCGTGTTCCTTGGAATAATTCAGCGCCGTCTCATAGCGATGGTGACCGTCGGCGATGATGAGCTTCTTGTCTTGCATGGCGCTCAGCAGCATATTCAGCGTGGCCGGATCGCTGACGCGCCAGACGCGATGAATGACGCCGTATTCATCGACCACTTCGGCGTGCGGCGCGCTGGGCTTAGAGAAGAGTAGCTTTTCCGCCGTGTGCACCGGGTCCGAGTAGAGCATGAAAATCTGACCAAAGTGCGCGCGTGTGGCTTGCAGCAGGCGCAGGCGGTCCCCTTTGGGCTTGGCCAGCGTTTGCTCATGCCGATACACCACGCCCTGGCTGTAATCGCAGAGTTCCCCCAACGCGATAAAGCCCTTGCGCTCCAGCGTCTGGTCCGTGCCGGGCACGCGATACTGCTGCGAGTAGGCGAAGACAGCCGGTTCTTTATCCTGCACCAGAACATCTTGGGCACGCCAGGCGTTCAGCTCTTGCGCAGCGCGGGTGTAAACGTTGTTCTCATCGTTATCGAACAACTCCGGCAGGCCAAGAATAATGCGCACCAGGTTGTAGGGGCTGCGCTGGTAATAGCTCTGCTGCATCGAAGGGGTGATCTTGTCGTAGGGTTGCGTAACGACATTTTGCAAGGAAACCTGCGCGGGATTGTAGCGCCAGGCTCGAAAGGGATAAATGCGGGCCATACGGATTTCTAGCTCCTGTGCAGGCGCTGTGTGCAGCCTGCCTTACTTGCAGAATTGCGCTGCTCTTCTATCCTTGGATTGTATCGCAGCAGACGCATGCCTTCCTGACAAATGTTGTCCGGATGCCTGCACAAATAAATCGGGCTAGCGTAGAGTAGGAGCATCATGAACCGCTTGCGCAATCTACGCTTTGCCACATGTGCCGCAAGAATTCTTCCGTGGACGGCATTCTGTTTGCTGCTATCGATCGCGCCCCGTGCAGCGGCACAGACGGCACAGCCCCCCGCCACACCTGCGGCCATCGCGCAACAACCGCAACCCGCGCATCCCCGCATCCCGACGCCGGTGACCGTGCGCAATGGAACCTTTGTCTTCCACACCTCGGTCGATGAAGTCGTGCTCAACGTCACCGTCGTCAATCACAAACAACGCCTGGTGACCACGCTGACGCAGCCGGACTTTACCGTATTTGAAGACGGCGTTGCGCAGAAAATCCGCTCCTTCCGGCGTGAGGATGTTCCCGTTTCTTTGGGCATTTTGATCGACAACTCCGGCTCCATGTACGACAAGCGGGACGCCGTGAACCAGGCGGCGTTGGATTTAGTGCGCGCTTCCAACCCGCAGGATGAGACCTTTATCGTCAATTTTGCCGACGACGCCTATCTCGATCAGGACTTCACCTCCAACGTATATTTGCTGCAAAAAGGGCTGGCGCATATTGATGCCAAAGGGGGAACGGCGCTCTATGACGCGGTTTTTGCCGCTGCAGATCATCTGGCGCAGAAGGCCAAGTGGCGCAAGCAGGTGCTGCTCATCATTACGGACGGTGAGGACAACAGTTCCAGCAGCACGCTGCAGCAGACCGTGCGCAAAGTGCAAAGCCTGCAAGGGCCGATTGTGTACTCCATCGGTCTGCTCTTTGGCGGCGGTGAATCCAAAACCGCACGCCACGCCCTGCAAACCTTGAGCAATGAGACCGGCGGACTTGCCTACTTTCCCAAGTCCATGGCGCAGGTGAACAGCATTGCCGAGCAGGTGGCCGAAGATATTCGCAACCAATACACCTTGGGCTATCACCCCACGCAGCCAGAGAGTGCGGGCGGCTATCGCAAGATTCGCGTTGTGGTGAAAGCGAAAAATATGGGCAAGCTGACCGCACGCACCCGCCCCGGCTACTACGCAGGCACCAGCGAAAACAAGTCTGCCACGGGTTTGGTGAAGAGCACGCAGAGTGGATCCGGCCAGTAATCCGCCGCAAAACACACACAGGATCGCGACAACCGTTTACCATAACCAGAGAATTCCGCTTGCATGCGCTCGCTACTGGCAGGCGTGGGAGGACGATTGCTCTACTGGCTGCTCTATCAACATCTTTTTCCGGTCTTCCGCGCGTTCCGTATCTTCCGATACCTGACCTTTCGCACGGCCTTTGCCACCTTGACGGCCTTGCTGATCGCGCTGATGATCGGCCCATTTTTGATTGAGCAATTGCGCCAGTTCCAGATTGGCCAGTACATCCGCGAAGACGGCCCCAAGGATCACCAGAAAAAAGCAGGAACCCCCACCATGGGCGGACTGCTCATCTGCCTGGCGATTTTGGTGCCCACGCTGCTCTGGAGCGATCTGTCGAATCCCTTTGTGTGGCTAGCTGTTTTCTCCACAGCGGGGTTTGGCGCGATTGGCTTTGCTGACGACTACATTAAAGTCGTGCGCCGCCGCAATTTGGGCCTGACGGCGCGCATGAAAATGGGCGGGCAGATATTGGTGGCACTCTGCGTGGCGCTGGCGCTGCTGGTGTTGCAACATCACGGCGAGTACTCCACGCGACTGGTGGTTCCCTTCTTCAAGCAGATTCGGCCCTCGATGGCCCTGCACTGGCTGCAACACTCGCCCCATTTCTGGCCTCTGGCCTTTTTGCCCTTTGTGCTGTTCACGGTGCTGGTGTTGGTGGGTGCCACCAACGCCGTCAACCTAACCGACGGCCTCGATGGCTTGGCGATTGGCTGCACCATCATCGCTGCGGGCGCGCTTACCGTACTCACCTATGTCAGTGGCCACGTGATCTTTTCTGACTATCTGGAATTGCAGCGGATGCCCCTTGTCTCTGAGTTAACCATCTTCTGCGGCTCCATGGTCGGGGCCAGCATCGGCTTCCTTTGGTACAACGCTCATCCAGCCGAGGTCTTCATGGGCGATGTCGGCTCGCTCGCCCTGGGCGGAGCTATTGGCGCAGTGGCCATCATCATCAAACAAGAATTACTGCTGCCATTTATTGGCGGCGTCTTTGTGCTGGAGGCGCTGAGTGTAATGCTGCAAGTGGGCAGCTACAAGTTGCGCAAAAAGCGCATCTTCAAAATGGCTCCGCTGCACCATCACTTTGAACTGCTCGGCTGGTCAGAGTCCAAGGTGATTGTTCGCTTTTGGATTGCCGCGCTCGTCTTCGCGCTGCTTGCCCTCACCACGCTGAAGCTGCGCTAACTGTTTTGCGAAAGTGAATACATGAAATTGCACGGCAAAAAAATTCTGGTCGTGGGCGCAGGACGCTCCGGCATGGCGGCGGCACTCTTTCTGCGCCACCACGGCGCGCAGGTCACCATCTCCGACACCCGCGGCGCAGACAAGCTGGCGCGCGAGTTGCCCTTGCTGCTCGAAGCCAACATTGCCGTCGAAACCGGCGGCCACAGCACCCTGACCTTTCAGCAACAAGATGCCATCGTCGTCAGCCCAGGCATTACGCTCCACACGCCGGAGTTGCAACAGGCACGCGGGCTGGGCATTCCCATTCTTGGCGAGTTGGAACTGGCCGCGCAGCATCTGCAGGGATCGACGCTGGCCATCACCGGCTCCAACGGCAAGACGACCACCACCACACTCTGCGGAGAAATTCTGCGCGCCAGCGGCGCACCCGTGCTGGTTGGCGGCAACATCGGCGTGCCCGCCATCGCGCTGGTGGAACACTGCCAGCCCACAGGATGGAATGTGCTGGAAGTCTCCAGCTTTCAGTTGGAGACTGTGCACAGCTTTCGTCCGCACATCGCCATGATCCTCAACATCACTCCGGATCACTTGGATCGTCACGGCTCCATGGGCAATTACATCGCAGCCAAGGAGCGCATCTTCGCCCATCAAACTGCAGAGGACGCACTCATCCTGAATGCCGACGACGAAAATACACAACATGCGGCAATCCGCGCCCCAGGCCGCGTTTTCTGGTTCAGCTCGCGGCGGCCTGTGCGTCAGGGAGCTTTTGTCTTCCAAGATGCGATCGTCTTTCGCGCCAGCGAGCAATCTGCCGCACAACCCATTTTGCCGGTTGCAGAAATTCCACTCAAAGGCACGCACAACGTGGAAAATGTGCTGGCCTCGGTTTGCGCCGCCATGCTCGCTGGCGTGGCGCCAGAGACAATTCGCGCCGCCGTTGCAGGCTTTCGCGCTGTCGAGCATCGGCTGGAGTTTACCGCACGCATCGCAGGCGTGGACTACTACAACGACTCCAAAGCCACCAACGTGGACGCAACCATCAAGGCCATCGAATCCTTCCCCGGTGGACTGCATTTGATCCTCGGCGGCAAAGATAAGGACTCTGATTACACGGTGCTGCGCCCGCTGCTCACCGAGCGCGTGCGCGCGGTCTACACCATCGGCGCAGCGGCGGAAAAGATCGCCGCGCAGATCGCCGAAGCCGTCGCCATACACGCCTGTGGCACGCTGGAGCGCGCCGTTCTGGACGCAGCCGCGCAGGCCCATCCGGGAGAAACCGTACTGCTGGCCCCTGCCTGCGCCAGCTTTGATCAATTTGAAAATTACGAGCACCGCGGTCGCATCTTCAAGGATTGCGTTCTGGCGCTGGCCGCACAAAAGCAGGAGGCCCCAACATGGCCAAGCGCGTCGGCGTAGATAAATGGCTCTTCGGCGTAACGCTGCTACTGGTGCTCTTCGGACTGGTGATGGTCTTCAGCGCCTCCGCCGTCATGGCCAAGGCTCGTTACGGCTCACCGTACACGTTTGTTTTGAAGCAATCGTTGTGGGCAGGTGTGGGCCTGGTGGCGCTCTTCGCCATGATGCGCATCGACTATCGCCGCTGGAATAGCCCTGCTGTGGTCTTCCCTGCCGTCGCCATCACCACGCTGCTGTTGATGGCAGCCTTCGCCATGCACGACTCCCACCACACGCACCGCTGGATTCGCTTCGGCGGCTTCAGCTTGCAGCCCTCGGAGTTGGCCAAGTCCGTGCTGGTGCTCTTTCTCGCTTGGTTTTTGCAGACGCGCGTCAATCAAATGGAAGATTTGCGACGCTCCGTTGCGCCTGCGGTCTTGCCCAGCATTATCTTTATTGGGCTGATATTGAAGGAGCCGGACCTGGGCACGGCGCTGGTCTGCACCGCCGTTACCGCGCTGTTGCTGGCACTGGCTGGAGTGCGCCTGCGCTATTTGTTCTATGCCGCACTGGCCACTTCGCCCCTGCTGTACTACATGCTCTTTCATGTGGCGTGGCGTCGCGCGCGCATGATCGCCTTTTTGAATCCGCAGGCCGATCCACGCGGCACCGGCTTCCACATTTTGCAATCCTTAATCGCTGTTGGCAACGGCGGCATTTACGGATTGGGGCTGATGGAAGGCCACCAAAAGCTCTTCTATTTACCCGAGCCACACACCGACTTCATCTTCGCCAACATTGCTGAGGAACTGGGCCTCATCGGCACACTCTTTGTCGTCAGCCTGTTTGTTGTGCTCGGTTGGCGCGGACTCCGCGCGGCGATTTTGTCCAAGGATCCCTTCGCGCGCTTTTTAGCCGTCGGCATTACAACGACCATTCTGATTCAAGCGTTCTTCAATATCAGCGTGGTGCTGGCGCTGGTGCCAACCAAGGGCATCGCGCTCCCGTTCATCTCCTATGGCGGCACCTCGCTTGCGGTAATGCTGGCCAGCGTCGGTGTACTGTTGAACATCACCAAGGAGTTGGACTAATGGCAGCCGAGCGTCTGCGCGTGCTCATCGTTGGTGGCGGAACTGGCGGACACATTCTGCCCGCTCTCGCCGTTGCACGTGTGCTGGTCGAGCAACACCATGCTGAGGTGCGCTTTCTGGGCACAGCGCGCGGGTTGGAGACGCGCTTGGTGCCCGCCGCTGGTTTTCCTTTGGATTTGGTGCAGGTTGGCCAGTTGAACCATGTCTCGCTGCACACACGCCTGCGCACGGCTGCCGGATTGCCGCTCAGCATCGCATGCTGCATCCGCCTGTTGCGCAACTTTCGCCCCCATGTGGTTTTTGGCGTGGGCGGCTATGCTTCTGGCCCGGGGATGCTGGCCGCCATCCTGACGCGCACGCCGCGCATGGCCTTTGAACCCAACGCGGTGCCCGGCATGGTCCACCGCTGGATTGGCCCGCATGTGCAGGCGGCTGCGGTCAACTTCCCCTCGGCTGCGCGTGCCTTTCGCAACGCAACGGTCACCGGCATCCCCGTGCGCGCGGAGTTTTTCTCACTGCCCGCGCTGCCCCAGGATGCACCGCCGCATCTGCTCATTTTTGGTGGCAGCCAGGGCGCGCGCATCTTCAACACCACACTGCCACAGATTGCGCCCGCCTTGCTTAGCGCCATCCCCGGCCTTACCCTGTTGCATCAATGCGGCGCGGGCCAATGGGAGGCCACTCAGAGCGCCTACGCGCAAAGCGGCGCCGACAGCACCCGTTGGCAGGTGCATGAATTTCTCGACGACATGCCGCAGCGTTTTGCCGCAGCCTCGCTGATCCTGTGCCGCAGCGGTGCCAGTACCGTGGCCGAGTTGGCCGCTGCCTCCAAACCTGCGCTGCTGGTTCCCTTTCCACTGGCCGCAGACGACCATCAGCGCCACAACGCCGAGGTGCTCGCCGCTGCAGGCGCGGCCACATTGCTGTTGCAATCGGATCTGACGCCAGAGCGGCTGCTTGTCGAACTGCTTGCACTGCTACGCAATCCAACCCACCTGGCCACCATGGGCCAGCGGGCACGGCAATTGGCGCATCCCCACGCGGCAGAGGCCATCGCACGGCGGATCGCCGATTTGCGCACCCCAATCCAATCAAAATCCATACACAAATCTACGAAGTAAAAGTTCCCATCTCGTTTCGCATCTAACTTTTCAACGTAGGGCGGATGAGCACCTCACTGACGAAGGAGGCCTCCGCCTGTGTCAACAGCATGGCAACCACGTGGGCGACATCTTCGGGAGCCAGCGCGCCCAGCGGGGATTTTTTGGCACTGAGGCCGCTACCAAACTCCGTATGAGTGCTGCCGGGAGCAATCAGGGAGACGCGAATCTTGTGCTGGCGCAGCTCCTCTGCAGCCGAGTACATGAGACCATTCAGGCCCCATTTGGAGGCGGCATACGCAGCTGCGCCAGGCACAGGATTTTTACCCGCCAACGAGGAAATGTTGATGATGTGTCCGCCGCCATGAGCGATCATGGCGGGCGCAAAGGCACGCAGCAGCAGATACGGTGCGCGCAGATTGAGGGCCATCATGCGCTCCCAATCCGCCGGGGCAAGCGCATGCAATGGAGTGGAAAACAGACCCATGCCCGCGTTGTTGATCAGCACATCGCAACGCTGGTGGCGTTGAAGAATGCCCGAGGTGAAGGCCTCAATCGCTGCCGGATGGGCAAGATCGCAGGGGATCACCTCCGCCGAACCGCCCTGGGCTTGCACTTGGTCGGCCACGCAGTGCAGCTTGCCCGCATCCCTGCCCGTAAGCACGAGGTGATACTCGACACAGGCCAAGCGCAGCGCGATGGCCGCGCCAATGCCACGGCTGGCACCGGTGAGGACGACGATTTTTTGACCTGGCGGGATCGATGGGGACGACATGCAGGGGATTCCTTTCGCTCGGTTATGCCGGAATCGATGGAACAAGATCGGCAGGTATTTGATCGTACACCCATGCCAATTTCGTTTTCTTTTCGAAATAGGGCTTGTCAGAGTGCGATCCAGTTTTTATAATCCGCAACAACAACGTATTTGCGAAGATTTCCAATGCTTGAGCGGCTTGCTGCAGTAAAACATGCACTCTGCAGGAGCCGCGAGACAAAAAAATGCGCATCCGTTGGTAGACGCAGTTACGATCCTGGCAGTACGATCCTGATTGGTACATTCATTCGCGAGGAGTGATGGAATGAAGAAGATTGTTTCTATACCGGTGTTGGCTCTTGCCACCATCGGCTTGAGCACAGCACCGGCTCTATGGGCGCAGGGCAACACCATTACCATCAAAAGCCCTGCGGAGTACAACGCCTACGTTGCGGCAGTGGGCGTGACCGCACCCCAAGCGCAGGAAAACGCCTTGGAGCAGTTCCTGCAAATGTATCCGCAGAGCGTGGTACGCGCCGATGTTCTGCAACGCCTGATGGGCGACTATCAGCAAACCAACAACGTGAATAAAGTGCTGGATTCAGCCAAGCGCCTGCTGCAAGTGGATCCAACCAATCTGCGCGCGCTAGCCTTTGCCACCTATCTACTGCGATCGCAAGCTGGGCAAAAATCCAATCCTGCGGATGCCCAACCGCTCTATAGCCAGGCTGCTCAATATGCCCAACAAGGATTGAACGCAAACGCAAATACGCCAGGGTTTGCACAAATGAAGGCCACCGTGTCCCCGATTTTCTATGGGGCCATTGCTGCGTCGGATTTGAACAATAAAGACTACGCGGGCGCGATCCGCTACTTCCACTCTGAGCTGAAAGCCATGCCTGCGGCGCAAACAACACAGGGTGCCGGGTTGCAGGATACCTACCAACTCGGGAATGCATATTTGCAGGAGACACCACAGGATCAGATCAACGCCATCTGGTACTTGTCGCGTGCGGCTGCCTATGCTCCAGAGCCGTTTCACAGCCAGATTCAAAAGGCAGCCGAGTATTGGTACAAGAAGTACCACGGCGGTCTGGATGGATTTGACGCCGTGCAGGCAGCATCCAAGGCTTCGCTCGATCCAGCTGTTGGATTTACGATTCAGCCTGCACCGCCGCCGCCATCCCCGCAGGAACTGGCTTCACAAACCGTTGCCAGCACGCCAGACCTGAGCACCTTAGCCTTGGCGGACAAGGAATTCATCCTCGCCAACGGCAAGCCAGACGATGCCAACA
Source organism: Acidobacteriaceae bacterium (assembly GCA_027343585.1). GTDB lineage: Bacteria > Acidobacteriota > Terriglobia > Terriglobales > Acidobacteriaceae > JAJZCX01. Next base: position 4,649 of record DAHWKP010000003.1, on the reverse strand, counting down.
AGGTATGGGCAACCATGAAGGGCGTCACCACCAAAGTGCCCGGTATTGTGATCTCCGCAACGGCCAATCAGGTGCAATTGGCGGTCTCCGATGATGCGCAACAGTCGAAAAAGGCCGACTTTACCATCAACATGAAGACGCCGCTAAAGACGTTGCCCTCCGTGGATTCCAGCGTGAATTATGTGGCCACCTTTGATTCCTTTACTGCATCTCCTTCCATGATCATCATGAAGGATGGCTATGCTCCACCGCCGACCCATGCACGCCCGGTGCATCGGCGCGCAGCACACTAAGCTGTATCCACACACAACAACGAAGGGCAGCCTCAGGGCTGCCTTTTGTTGTTGTCTACGTGCCCTTGTTATTGTGTACGTGCCCTCGGTTGCGCGCCGAACGCAATCCCTACTCGCCCAGCATCATGTGCCGAATCGTTGCTGCCCGCCCTGTAACAGGATCGCAGCCAATCAACGTGGCACACATTTGGGCATTGCCTTTGGCCGGCTCAAACTTTGCGGGCATCCCCGTCAAAAATCGCTGCACCACTTGCTCCACCTCCACGCCAATCACGCTGTCATACGGCCCGCTCATGCCCACGTCCGTCTGGTACGCCGTGCCCTGCGGCAAAATGCGCGCATCCGCCGTGGGGATGTGCGTGTGCGTGCCCAACACTGCCGTCACGCGGCCATCCAAATACCAACCCAAAGCGCACTTTTCTGATGTGGTCTCCGCGTGGAAGTCCACCAAAATTATTTTCGCTTTGACTTTACTCAGCAGCGCGTCCATGGTGCGAAAAGGATCGTCATGATTGGCCATGAAGACCCTCCCTTGCAGATTGATGACCGCATACTCCACACCGGAGGGCAGCCTGCCTTCATACACACCGTGGCCGGGTGTTCCTGGAGCGTAGTTGGCCGGACGCAACAGACGGCGCGGGCGCTCATGACTGTCGGCATCCACACTCTGCATCCAGTCGATGATCTCGCGCTTGTCCCAGATGTGATTGCCCGTGGTCAACACGTGCGCGCCCAGCCCGAAAAGCTCGTCCGCGATCGAAGGGGTTACGCCAAAGCCGCCAGCGGCATTCTCCGCATTGATCACCACCAGATCGACTGCGTTGCTCTCCAGCACGTGCTGCAGGTGCGCACGCACGATCCTGCGCCCGGCGTTGCCAAATACGTCGCCTACAAAAAGTATCTGCAAATCATCTCCTGTATGGAGAAATGATAGCAGTACGCACGCTCGCGGAAGCAACCCCCTGCATTTTTCCGCACGTTCTCTGTATTTTTCTTTACTGCACGTTCAACGTGAAAGTGATGGTCTGGTTCAGACCCGCGCCGTCGCTGGCCGTCACGGTCACGATGGATGTTCCCATAGGCGTGCCGCCAGTTGGGGTGGATCCGCCCGTGTTCGTGCCACTGCCACCCGTGACCGGCGTGGAGCCGCCGCCGCAGGCCGTCATCAGGCCCACGCCCACCAACAGCACCAGCAGCACCAACAGGTGACCAACATGTGACGTCACACCCTTGGCGCACCGCTTGCGCAGGCCCACGCCCGCTGCCAGCAGGCCCGGCAGCCAGAAGGCTCCGGCCAGCATTGGCATCGGGTTCGACGGGGTGCTTTGCGGTGCGTAGGGGCGCAGGGCCGCCATCGCTGCTGCTGTGGATACGGTCAGTGTGATCGTTTGCGCCGCGCTGCTGCTTGCGGTGAAGGTGACCGAAGTGGGGCTAAAGGCGCAGGTCGCCTCTGAGGGCAGGCCCGAGCAGGCCAACTTTACCGTGCCTGCATAGCCGCCCGAAGGCGTCAGCGTAATTGTTACTGTGGCCGACTGGCCCGGAGCGTTAATGACTACAGTACTCGCGCTCACCTTCAGCGCCAGCGCCGGCGTGGGCGGCGGAGGCGTAGGAGCCGATCCCGTTCCTGTGCCGCTTGCTTGGATGGTTTGCTGATTGTTGGGCGCAGCAGCGTTCATACTGTTGTCCTGCACGCTCACAGAACCTGTCAGCGTTCCAGCAACCGTGGGGCTAAAAGTAATTCCGAGATCACACTGCATGCCTGGACTGAGAGGGATCGTCGATGAGCACGTTGTATAGTTCTGGTTCTGCTCGAAACTGCTCGTGCTTTGACCGACGGTCATGTCGGAATATCCGGTGATTTGCAGCGGCTGCGTTCCAATGTTTTGGATCCCATAAAAAGCGGGAAATGATGTCTGGCCGACTTGCGTTGAGGTAAATGCAGCAGCATGCGGCTGTGTCTGCTCGATTTTATACACTTGGTAATACTGCACATCGTCAATGTACAAATTGCCAGCACCATCGACGGCTACGCTTTGTGGCAGGCCCAGAGTTTGTGCAGTGTTGGGCACGGCGAGTTGCATCGTACCCTGGGTACCCCCCGCTGGCAATTGCACAATATCCTGATTCAAATCGTCAGCGATGTACAGATCTCCAGCTGCGTCCAAAGCCAATCCTTCTGGCTGTCCCAGACCCTTGGCAACAACGGATTGCGATCCGCTGGGCGGCAATTTCACCACACGATCATTAAAATAATCGGAAACAAACACATTGCCCGCGGCATCCACAGCCACACCCTCTGGATTGTTCAACCCGGTGATCGGCAATGTAGATTGCACACCCGCCGCAGTCCACTTCACAATCTGATTGGTGCCTGCATCCGCGATATACAAAGAACCAGCTGCATCCACTGCCAAGGCTCCAGGCGACTGCAACCCGCTGACTGCAAGGGTTTGCTGGGTCCCTTGCGCACTCAACTCCAGCACTTTGCCGCTATCGGAAACGTAGACGTCCCCGGCTGCATCCACCGCAATCCCTCCTGGCGAATAGAGGCTAGAAAAAGGCATCCGCACAGGTGTACTGGAACCAACCGCCAACTTCACAACTTGCGGCCCATTTACGTTGCTGTCCACCACGTAAAGATTGCCCGCTCCATCCACTGCAATTGCCACTGGATTGATTACCCCGCTCAGAGCAACAAGGGATGACGCAGCTGTTTGATACGCCGCCAGCGAACTGCCTCCTGTGCCACGCAAACCAATCGCCCCCAATACGGTACTGCCATCCTGCACCAGCAACGATGCAGAGCGCAGTCCGGGATACTGCGGGGTAAAGGTGACAGCGACGGAACAAGTGCTGCCGGACGCATTGACGGTGGTCCCATCGGCGACGCATCCTGAGACCGCGCCTGCAGTGAACTCCTGCGCCCCATTCTGCGCCTTCGGCACGGTGACGCCACTGATTGCAGTTGCGCTGACAAGTTGGAAAGAAATCGTCTGCGCCGCCGCCGTCGATCCTACCGTTGTCGTCGGGAAGGCAGGATTCTGCGTCACTTGAATCTCTTGCGCATGCAGTGCCCGGCTCCCCGCACAAAATAGAAGGAGCAAGTTTAGCCCGTAGGCGACAACAGACTTCCGAAAATATCTGGATTCCATATGCAATATAGACCTCGTGGGGAGAAATTCGTGAGCGCGGGCTGCAAAAAAATATAGACTCCTGCAAAATTCTCGCAGTAAATCCTTCCTAGGTGGATGTACCTCTACTTGTCACTTACAACGGAAAGAGCACCCCGCGGGGTGCTCTTTTGCGTAACCGTAGACCGCCGGTTCCGTCTTATCCGCGGCTGCCACCACCGCTGCCGCCTGGACGGCGACCGCGTCCACCGCGACCCCGACCCCGGCGACGTGGATCGCCGCTACCTTGTGGACGCCCGCCTACCCCAACGGGCTGCGCGCCATCCACGCGGTTGAAGTTTGGCTCTTCACCATCGACAACAACGCCACCATCTTCATCGTCAAAGTCGTCGCCGCCTTCGAGCGTAATGGTGCTGGCATTGGAAGAGGGCTGACGTTCGCCGCGCGATGCGGAAGCGTGCATTTCGGCGACAGGCTCGCCAGAGTGTGCTGGCGCGACCGGATCCGGCAGTCCCAGCTTGGCGCGCTGTTCCTTCAGCACAGCCTTGCGCGACAGCTTGATGCGGTTGCCTTCAACACCCAGCACCTTCACCAAAACTTGATCGCCATCGTTCAGCTCATCCTTCACTTCGCGCACGCGATGCTCGGCGATTTCGCTGATGTGCAGCAGGCCGTCCGTGCCGGGGAAGATTTCGACGAATGCGCCGAACTCCGCCAGACGAACCACCTTACCCAGATAGGTTTTGCCCACTTCGGGCACAGCGGTCAGGTCGTTGACCATTTGCATGGCGCGGCTCAAGCCATCAGCGTCCGAGGAGGCAATGTTGACGCGGCCCGTGTCGTCCACGTCGATTTTGACGCCGGTCGCTTCGATGATGCCGCGAATCGTCTTGCCACCGGGGCCGATCAGATCGCGGATCTTGTCTGTGGGGATTTGGATGGTGCGAATCTGCGGCGCGAACGGAGATTTTTCCGTGCTCGGAGCCGACAGCGCAGCGTCCATCGTGTCCAGCAGGAACATGCGTCCGCGGCGGGCCTGCTCCATCGCCTCGCGCATGATCTGGCCAGTGATGCCGCTGATCTTGATGTCCATCTGCATGGCCGTGATGCCCTTGCGCGTTCCGGCAACCTTGAAGTCCATGTCGCCGTAGTGATCTTCCGCGCCGGCAATGTCGGTCAGAATGGCGTACTTGTCGCCTTCCTTCACCAAGCCCATCGCCACACC
>DAHWKP010000317.1:0-1508 GCA_027343585.1 Acidobacteriaceae bacterium | reverse complement strand
CGCGCACTCGACCAGCCGTGGAGCCTGGGCACACCCGGCGCAACCGAGGGCGTCACCGTGGAGCAAGAGCATTTTGCGCGGCGACAGTTTCGCGTGCGCAATGCCGATGGCGCAGAGCATACGCTGACGGGCGCACCCTATGTGTTGCTCAATGCCGTCGGCTCGCGGCGCTTGCCCGATGGAAAATATCTATACGATCCGCGTAGTGGCCGCATCGTTGCGCAGTGGATTCCCGGCATTGGCAGCGAACGCGCCGCCGCTCCGCAGGCGCGGTTGATGGCCACCGTGGTGCATGGAATTTTATCGCGCCAATTGCCGTGGGGTCTGCTGCTGCTGGGCGTTTTTCTTGTTGTTGTGGTGGAGCTGCTCGGCATCCGTTCGCTCTCTTTCGCCGTGGGCTTTTATCTTTCCATTGCCACGACGCTGCCGATTTTTTGCGGCGGCGTGGTGCGCTGGATGATCGAGCGCGGAGCGCAGGGCGCAGCGGATGCGGAGAGTGAGATCGGCCCCGGCTCCCTGTACGCCAGTGGTTTGATTGCCGCCGGTGGCGTGGTGGGCCTGCTGGGCGTCGCGCTCAAATTGTATGAGTCGGCCACGGGACGCTACGGTCTACTGCAAATGCCGCGCGGAAATTTTCTCGATCACGATGCCGTGGCTATGGCTGCGTTCGTGTTGTTGGCGGGTTCGCTGTACTACTTTGCGCGCAAGCCGCTCCGATAGCCGTGCGTGCTGCCGCCCGGCCAGATGCGATCAAGTCGGGCAGGCCAACCCCGTGGTAGGCATTGCCGATCAGGTGCAGGCCCGGCCAGCGCGTCACACGCTCCTCTATCTGCTGCATGCGCTGTAAATGGCCCACGGCATACTGCGGCAGTGATTGTGGCCAGCGGCGAACGATGGCAAACTCCGGCTCGGGCAGCTTGCCGAGAAGAGTTCCGAGCGATTGTAGAGCCAGCGTGGACAGAGTTGCGTCGGACTCGCCGAGCAGAGACGGCGCGAGCGGTCCGCCAAAAAATGCGCGCAACAAAATGGCTCCCGGTGGAGCGCGATACGGAAATTTTTGATCGACAAAGGTGCAGGCGAGCAACGCGCGTTGCGCCAGCTCTGCCTGCGAGCCAGCTGCACCCAAGGCGGAGTGATTTTGCGGAACCAAAAAACCAAAGCCGCGTGGAATGCGCATGGATGTGGCGCGTGCTGAGGAAAATGCCAGCGCCACCACGATGGCCGAAGAAGCCTGCTGCGGCAGCAACGCGGGCAGGGCTGCATCGAGTGGAGCTAGCAGCGATGCTGCCGCGTTTGCGGGCACGGCTAGAATCACCGCATCAAAAATCTCTGCCTTGTGCGCTTCGGTTTGCACGCGCCATTGTTGACCCGTGTGTTCGATTGCCAGCACGCGCGTGTTGCGACGCAGGGATGCTGCGGGAATGGTTGATTCCATGCGCTCGATCAGCGTGCCCAGGCCATCGCGCAGCGAAGTGAAGATGGGCGCGCCGGTGCTGGCCGCGCGCAGC
>DAHWKP010000316.1:0-3046 GCA_027343585.1 Acidobacteriaceae bacterium | reverse complement strand
CAGATCCAGAACGCCGAGCCGTTTGGTCAGGCCCTGCGCCGGGTGCGGGAGCTGGTGGTGGAGCTGGCTACGGAAAATATCGCATTGCGATATATCGACGCCGGTGGCGGGTTGGGAATTTCCTACAAAATCGAAGAGCCGTTTGATCCGCAGGCCTTGCTGGCGCAATACGCGCGCGTGGTGCGTATTGCGCTCGATGGCTTTGATGGCGAGCTGCTGCTGGAGCCGGGGCGCTTTGTGATTGCGCAGGCGGGAGCGTTGCTGGCGCAGGTGTTGTACGTGAAGCGCAATGGCAGCAAGACGTTTGTGGTTACGGATGCGGCGATGAATGATTTGATCCGGCCTGCACTGTACCAGGCGCATCATGCGATCGTGCCGCTGCGGCGTAGGGCCAAGGATCAGGCGACGGTGGTCGATGTGGTGGGGCCGGTGTGCGAGAGCGGAGATTTTTTTGCGCGCGACCGCTCCATGCCCGAGCTGACGGCGGGCGACACCGTGGCGATTCTGGACGCTGGAGCCTACGGTATGGCGCAGAGTTCCAACTACAACACGCGCACGCGCCCGGCAGAGGTGCTGGTGGACGGCGGTAAACACATGCTGATCCGCCGCCGTGAAACTCTGCGCGATTTGCTGGGGCCGGAGATGCTGCGCTAGCGGGCCGCCACGATGGGTGGCGCAGACGTCCAGCAGGCGCTATGTGCCAGAGCGGCTGCTGCCATCCAAGTACCGTCGCAGCACCGTGCGGCAGACGGTGTCTTCATCGTCCTGGAATGTCCAATTGGGTCTGGATGCCGCAGCCGGGTTGGTGATCTGATTTAGGTCGATCACAGCGATCTTTCCGTCGTCATAAATCGTGCGATAGGAATGCAGGAGCGCATACATTTGCCCGTGGATTAGAACGGTCAGTTTCCATAATTCCCGCAATTCTGCAGAGGTGAGCAGGGGGTGCTCAAGTGCATTGCACGATCCCACGTCGAGATTTTCTGCGTAGTTGTAGTCGAAGATCACATACTGTACCGAGTTGTTTTTTAGGAAGGTCGCTAGTCTGTTGGCGGAGACACCATAGGGCCAACCCGGCGGAGCAGCAGCGGCTCCCGGCCAGTCCGTGATGAAGATTCTGTTGCGGGAGATATCGAAGGAAAAAGAATACCCGGTATCTTCTAACGCTGTGGCTCCGGCAGGGAGGGCGTTTTGCGCACGGCTGTATTCCATTTGTATTGCAGGCGATTCCAGTTCTCTGCCGCTCAGGCTGGCCTGCAGACCCTTGTGCAAGTCTCCGGCATTGCTCCGCAGATCGCGGAATGGGCGTGGGTTCTTACCCGCCGCGTCATAGTAAAAGAGCATGCCCGTCAAAGAGAAGACACCCAGCAGCATCATGGCTCTGGCGCGTCTTGCGTCTGGAGATCGATTGGCGATGGCGATGCAGGTGCAATAGAAGACCAGTATGGCCAGAAAAAATTGCGGGTAGTTGTAGCGCCAGATAAAATCTCCGCCGGTTTTGTAATTGAAGGCAGTAATGGCCACGATGGCGGCTGCCAGAATCGAGAGCGCAAATCGAAGTCGGGAGCGCGATGGGGCAAGAGCCGCCGCTGCCAGGCCGAGAATGAGTAAAGCAATAGCCTGCAAAAATATTTTGATGACAGTGCGCGAATTTGCGAACCGGGGCAGAGTGGGGACGGTTCCATAGCGGGAGTAGTCGAAACCATGGCCCAACACCGGAAATAGATAGGTTCCGCTGGCATGATGCATGGCCAGCATCCAAGCAGCCAGAACCAAAAAGGTGCTCAACGTGGTTGCAGCGAATAGAAGCAGCATGCGGGCTGTGTTCTTGCGGAAGTAGGCAAAGAGATAGATGGTGACGGCCAGCATTCCAGCGATGGGCAGGTAAGTGGACTTTAGGCAAACCGTCGCGCCCAAAATGCCGCCGGACAGAATTGCATAGCGGAGTTGCACGGATCGCTCCGGACTATCCAATACTTTGCGCAGCAGCCAAACGGAAGCGAGCAGCAGCGGAAGCGGCAGAATGACATAGGTCAAGTTGGCAGTCTCTTGCGGAGATGAAAAGGCCAGTAACTCCATGAGCGCAATTTGCCAAGTGGCAAGCTGGAAGAGTACGCCGAGATCGTAGAGCGCTACGGCGAGCAGCAGCAGCCCGGCGGTTCTATCCGCCATGCCAATATGCGTCAGTCCTGTTGCAGCGATGAAAAAAGTCTGCAAGAAATATCCTCCACCCAAGCTGGAGATCATCCTTCTGTCGCTGAATGGATCGAAGGCAAAGGAGTGGGTGGTCAGCATTTTCTGGGGAAAAGCGAAATATGCAGCGGCGTCGTCGGGAATGTCGAAAAGACAAGTGCGAACCGTGGCTGCCAGCTTGATTGCGCAGACCAGCAATGCGGCCAGCAGCATCCAGCGTGCGGCAGGGGTTGCGCGGGCGATGAAATTTCTCCAGAGATTTTCTTCGGGGGCTTCGCGGCGCAACAGTACGTAGCTGCCTAGGCCGATTAGGACGATAGCAGCCAACACTTCTATGCGAATACCCTGCACGAGATTGATCCAGCCGCCGAGAAAGAGGACGCTAGCAATACCCAAAGCGCAGGCAACCGAGGTAGGTAGTGTAGGAAGGCGAAACAACTTGGCGGTCAGCCTGCCCCAACCTGTAAATGAGATCAGGAGCAGGAAGCACAGGGCCAGTGCGCCGATAAGGGCCAGTAAGGAGTGGGTAGTGATGGCCTGTGGCAGGCCGGTTACGCTGGGATATTCAGGTAAGTGGTCGTGAAAATACTCCCGCATGATCTCGCTGGACAGTATCACGTTCGTTCTCCTTGAGCGGATGGGGGGGCTGCGGATGCTTTTCAGCCGATTATAGCGCCGGGTGGAAGTTGGGCTGGTTGTGTTCTGCTACTGCGTCAGGGATGTGGAGGCGTTGGGGATGTTGGCGGAGGGCGACGGGTGGTCCAAAGCCGTGGAGGAGGCGTACTCGCCTTCGTCCTGCTTGGGGCCAAGGCCCAGCTTGATGAGCGCGCGAGCGTCGGGCGTGGATTTGGTT
>DAHWKP010000315.1:0-6510 GCA_027343585.1 Acidobacteriaceae bacterium | reverse complement strand
ACCAGATCAGCGGCGACAAAAACAAAAAACACCACGGCGATGATGCCATTCATTGTAAAGAAGGCGGCGTTCAGGCGGCGCAGGTCGCGTGGCGAAACCAGCAGATGCTCCAAGAGCAGCAACGCGGCCACAGCGGCCACGCCCGCCAGCGCCAAGTGGCCCAGCGCGAACAACTGCGCCAGCCAGAGCAGCAGCAAGATCATAACGACGTGCAGCGCACGAGCCAGCCAAAAGGCTGCGGCCACGCCGTGGCGCTGCGGCACGCTGTGCAGGCCAGCGCTACGGTCAAAGTCCACATCCTGGCAGGCGTAGAGTAGATCAAATCCAGCCGTCCACAGCAGCACCGCCGCCGTCAGCACCAAAATCCGCGCGTCCAGCGAGCCGCGCACGGCGATCCACGCCGCCGCAGGCGCAACGCCCAGCGCCAAGCCCAAAAACAGATGCGACCAGCGCGTGAAGCGTTTTGTGTAGGAGTAAAAAAACACAATGGCCAGCGCCATCGGAGCCAGCAGCAGCGTCCAGCGGTTCAAGCGGCTGGCGGCAAAGACAAAGATCGCGCTGGCGGCCAGCACAAATCCCACGGCGTAGCTGCGGCTCAAATGCCCGGCAGGAAGGGCGCGTTGAGCGGTGCGTGGATTGCGCGCGTCGATCTTTGCATCCACAATCCGGTTAAAAGCCATGGCTGCCGAACGCGCCGCAACCATGCAGACAACGATCCACAGCAGCACGTGCAGGGGGGGAATGCCATTGCTGGCCAGCATGGCTCCGGTCAGCGCGAACGGGAGCGCGAAGATGGAGTGCTCCCACTTGATCATTTCGAGCGTGGTGCGCGTTTGTGAGAAAAATTGCATGGCAAGACTCTAGAATTCAGTCTACAGGCATACCCGCCGATGAAAATACCCCCTCACTCGCGCGCTTGCCCGACAATCTGCAGATCATTCGTGACGCGGAAGACGTCCGGAACCTGATTGGCGCGCATTCCCGCAATCTCCTTGTCCATCGCGGTAAAAACCACGCCGTAGAGCGTGACGCGGCCATCCTGCACAGAGATGCGAATGGGGCGAATTGGCAGGGTTGCGTACTGCTGCAACGGGCCGTAGTTATAAATGGCGTTGAACTCTGCCGCGCGAATTTGATCATCCATGGGGGAGAGTGGATCGACATGAATGTTATCGATCACGGCCTTGACGCCCGGCATATAACTGGCGATGGCCACCGCAGATTCCAGCGTGGTTGGATCGACGGCATGACCGCCGAGCATGACCACGCCTTGCTGCACCATGACGCTAATGGCGTCGAAGACCTCGCCAAAGCCAGCGCGGTCCATCTGAATTTTTTGCAAGATTTTTTGCTGCAACTGTGCATCAGAAATCTCCGGACCGGCAACGGCGATGCCATTCCGCACGGCGTGTACGCCGTCCACGTGCTGGGCCATCTTCACCGCCTCCGCCTCGTATGCGTAGAGCGTGACTGTTCCCGTTAACGTGACCACGTCGTCGTCCACACTGGCCTGCACGCCTTGAAATTTTTTCTTATGCAGTTCTTTGTCCAGCTTGGCTTGGATTTTTGCCTCCGTATCCGACTTCGCTCGCGCCCCTGCGGGCATTCCTCCTATGCCAAGCAGACAAATGCCCACCAGCAATCCGGCTTCTTTGCCCCGTCGAAAATAGTTTTGCAGCCGCATGGTACTCCTCCGCGTTCGCAGCCATGCTACCGCAGAATTAGTGGTGCTTGCCGCGAATCTGGAAGTAGAGGCTGAAGACGTCGGCCTCGTCACGCACGGCGATGATGGAAAAGTTGCGTGTAAAGTCATATTCCGCCTGCAAAAGCTGCTGTGCGGTGGTGTTGACGTTGGTGGCAAAGACCAGCGTGATCTTGCGACCCACCTGTTGCTCCACCGTGACGCGTGCCGTGGATTGGCCCAGCACACCGACGAAGTTGGGATCCACGCGCACGCTGGCTGCGCCAAACAGCCGTGACACACTCCCGCTGACGGCGGTGTTCAGCGCTCCGCCCAGCAGCGATTCCTCGGTGGTGTCCGCCCCAGCCTGTTGCTGTTCGCCGTAGAGAGCAGCCTCCTCATTCGTACGGCCCAGCGTGAGCAATGCCAGTACATCGGACTGGGACAACGGCGGCTCAGAGCGGTAATTGATCTGCATTTTGTTGGCAGAGCCGGTCAGACTAATAATGATGTCGTAATCGCGCACGCGCGCCGTGGCCTGCAGATTCAGCTCCGGCTCGATGGTAACGGGATTGGCGAAGACGATGTCGCCTCGTTGCAGATCGTATTGCGTGCCCGCGAAGGTGGCCTTGCCCTGTGTAATGTCGATCCGCCCCAAGACAGAGGGATTAGCCAGCGTGCCGCGAATGTGCAAATCAATATCGCCAGCCAAAGATGCAAACGAATTTTGGAATCCTAATTCCGGCGTGGAAGTGAGATGAATATCCAGATGCACGCGGTTTAACCAGGAAGATGGATCAATGGGTGCGTTCATCGATTGCGCAGTGGCGGCCAAAGCCGCCAAGTCCACATCCTGACTGGCTGCAAAACGCGTCAGCATAATATTGCCGCGCAGCAGCAACGCATCTGGAGAACCATTCAGGTGCAGGTGAACATTTGCAGTGGAGGTAATGCCCTTCGGATAGCGAATGCGTGCATTCTGCGCGTTCGCAGTCACATCCAGCGCCAGTCCATTGTGCAGGGAGGCGAATCCGGTCAGATCAATTTTCCCTCCGCCGGTATAACCGCTGAGATGCTGAATCACCAGACGGTCCTGATCAAATGCCAACGTTCCGTTTGCAGCGCTCAGACCGTTGGTCAGGTTGGTTAAATGCGCGTTGAGATTGACGACCTGCACCGAGCCGGTAAAAAGAGGATGCGGCACGGTTCCATACGCGCGGACAGAAAAACGCACTTCGCCGGTAGCGTTCAAGCCTGCAGCAAATGTGTCCGCGATGGCTGCGTTGATGTGGCCATCCGCACGCGCGCTCAGGCGTTGGCCATCCAGCAACCCAGCGCTTCCACTCACGGTCGCATCGGAATCCATTCCCTGCAAGTGTGCAGATTGCAATTGCACCACGCCCTCCTGCAGGGAGAGATGCACCGGCTGCATCGCCGCCAGTGTCATCGCATGGGTGGCGATAGATACCTGCGAAAGCTCGGCTGCGGCCTGCACGAGGCGTAATTGGCGCAGCGGCCCATCCACGCGCAGCGTGCCGCTGGCCGTAACGGTGGCGTTGCGCAGGCTGGTCACGCTTTGCAGTGCTGGCGTCACGTTGCAGTTCGTGCAGCGCAGTTGCAGATGCGCGGGCAATCCCGGCTCCAAAATGATGCTGCCCTCGGCAGCCAGAGCCGATGCGCCTGCATGCGCGGTGGCCCGGCCTTGCAGCGTGCGGTGCTGCAAGCTGGCCTCGATGCTCGTCTGCCCAAAGCTCTGGCCATTCCATGCAAGGTTGTTGCTCTGTGCGGTTCCTGCTATTTCTGGTGCGTTCAAAAATCCCCGGATCTGAACCTGCGCATCCGCGATGCCGGTCACAATCGTGTTGCCATTTTGCAAGGCCGCGACCTTTTGCAGATCCAAACCCTGCCCGCGCAGCCCGCCACGCAGAGCGTGTGTCAACGTGTTGTAGGCAAGATCGCCCTGCACGGAGCCGCCCGCCGTGTTCAGCTGCAACGCGCCCGCTTCCATCCAACGCCCAGAAAAATTCAGCGGCGATTGCACGCTTGCAAACAGCTGGCCGTCGATGCGCACCTCTTGCAGCCTGAGGTTTCCAACGCCATAGAGATCCTCCATCGTGCCCTGCACCTGCGCGGACGCCGACAGCGTCCCGCCCGAAATGCGGCTGGTGGGCAGCGTGGCAGCAAGGGCATCGACGGATGCGTTGCTCCACTGCACCTGCCCACGCAAACCACTCCGCATATCCACCGCATAGTAGTCATGGCCCAGCGGGGTGGGAAGAATTTGCAAATCCGCTGCAAGGCGCGCAGCACCTTGTGTAGCCACAAGATGATGCACATCCACTTCCGGGTAGGTGAGATGTACATCCGCGTGCAGCGCATCCCATGCCAGCGGCGCTGCAGGCTGCACCACAGGCGATGGCCAAGCTCCAAAACCGTTGCTGTGCAGCAGAAAATGTTGCAGATCCACGTGGCCGTCGATCACAGGATCGATCATGGAGCCGGTGAATCGCCCGTGGAAAAATCCCTTATCCTGCAACTGCACTGGCACAATGGAGTGGTTGCGAAACGAGGGCCCACGAATCACAGCCAGCGATGAATCGGGAAAGGTATCGGCAACAACATAGATGAGGCGATCAAACTCGCGCAGATTGCTGAAAACCACATTGCCCTGCATGGAACTGTGCGGATCCTTTTGCAGCAGCGTCATCGTGCCGGATGTATGCACCTCTGTGCCCGGCGTGTAGAAATCCACGCGCTGATAGACAAGCCGCCAGCTATCGCCCAAATAATCAGCATGCACGGTGCCGTGTACGGGCGTCTCTCCGGGATGCAGCTCGCGCTCCGGCGTAAAGAGCAGGTCGCCATGCACATCCAGCGCATCGCCCGGCCCATGCCAAGTGGCGCGCACCGGCCCATTGGCGCGTGAGACGAATCCAATATCCCAAAAACGTCGCGGCGTCACGGCCTGCATCACCAGCCGCGTGGAAAGGTCGTCGAGCGTGGCCTCCATCACTGCTTGCAGCGGATGCGGCTTGGATGGAGCGGGCTGCGGCTTTTTGCGTGAAAACCAATGGCGCTTGCTGGGCACAGGAGCCGCAGGCGGTTCTGTGCGCCAATGCGTCAGATCCAATCGCCCATTCACATGCCCTTGGCCATTCAGATCCGATGAAAATTGCGTAAGAGAAATCGCCTTGTTATCGATGTGCAGATGCGTACGCAGCGCCACGTGCTGCAATTGCAACCACGGCGCTGAAAACGCTCCCTGCTGCACGGAGAGATTGCCATCCAAGGCAAGTTGGCCATCAGCATGATTTTCCGCATGCAAGCGCACAGCGGCCAGCCCACCGCGCAAAGGATCGTAGCCGGTCAACGTACCCACTTCGCGCAGATCCACTGTTCCATGCACGTCTGCGTGCCACACCGGGTGCGCATAATTTTCCAAGTGCCCGCGCAGGGTCAGTTGCGTGGTCGGCGTGTCCCATTCCATCTGTGTCAGCTCCGCAGACCGAGGCGAAATCTCCACCTGCGCGGAAAACGACGAGTGCGCCGTCGGCGCGGCCTTGGGTTGCAGGGAGCAATCGCGTACGGAGAGCACGGCCTGATAGCGTTGCGAACCCATATACTGCAAGCGCACATGCACATCGTTTGCGCGCAACTGCCAAGGCACGACGCGATCATTCAGATAGAGCACGCCGTCTTCAATCTGTGTTCGCTGAATACTCAAATGCAATAACGTCTGCGCAATGGGTTCGTGCGTACCGCCAGCGATCGGCTGCGGCTGGTTGGTGGTGCCATCCGGATTTACGATGAGATGCAGCACAGGCCGCTGGATTTGCAATTGCTCCAAACCAATGCGTGGGGTCAGCATCGAGAGCACAGTGGCATTGATGCGAATGGAATCGGCGTGAAAGTAAGGACGCTGCCCTGCTGACTCCAACCCGTGAATGGTCACGTCATCGGCCTGCACATGCAAATGCAGCAGACTCCACTGGAAGCGCCCGATCTCCACACGCCCGCCCGTGGCTCGTTCGAGCGTGGTGATGACGGCGCGGCGCATTCGATCCGAAAACGCAGCCGAGTTCAAGTATGCGAACAGGCCGGCAAAGACTCCCGCACCCAGCAGCAGCGCCGCCACCACCGCAAGCAGTGCGTGCCTGCGCAGGCGCCAACCAGACTGAGCCTGATTTGCTGCCGTCATGGCTGCAACTCTCCCACACGCGCGTAGTTGGTGTCCACGATGTGTACTTCACCCTCACTCCGCAGACTCTGCAACCAGTCGCCCAGCATCGAGGAGATTTTTTGTTGCAGCAGAATCTCATGCACTTGCCCGGAGATTTTCCCCAGGGGAGGCGCGACGATTTTATTGTGTGCGAACTGCGGCAGCAATACGGTTTCGTAATATTTTTTTTCATCGCTCGACGAGATGTGCAGCGTGGAAGCAAATCGCCAGTGGATGAATTGGAGGGTCTGCAACCGCTCGCGCACTCGGGACTCCACTTGCTGTGGCGTGAAGCCGTGCTGGCGCAGCACCGCGCTCCAACCACTGGCGGTGGCGCAGGCCTCATGGGCACAGGCAGGCAGATTCTTTTGCAGATTGGCAATTCCTTCTTGCACCTGCTGCGGCAGAATCGCAGTGGACTCCGGCTGCAAGGAGCGTTCGCGCTCGATCAGTGCTCGATCAATCAACCGATTCAACGCGCGCTGCGGCGTGTCGTCTTGGGCGGAAAAGCTGCCTGACTCCAATTCCGTGAAGCGAATTTCATCGTCCACATCGCTTTGCAAAATCGCCCGCTCCCCAACAACCGCGACGATATGATCCAACTCCACGG
>DAHWKP010000312.1:0-7084 GCA_027343585.1 Acidobacteriaceae bacterium | reverse complement strand
CCCAGATGAATGATCTGGTGGGAGAAATCCACCCATCGCTCCTGCGGCAAAATGCGGATTAAATCCTGTTCCACTTTTTCCGGAGTGGTGTGCTTTGTCAGCCCCAGCCTGCGCGCGATGCGCAGCACATGCGTGTCCACCACCACGCCTGCGGCAATGCCAAACCAGGACCCCAGTACTACATTGGCCGTTTTGCGCGCCACGCCGGGTAGCGTGAGCAGCGCCTCCATCGAGTTGGGAACCTGGCCGCGAAATTTCTGCGTGATGCGTTCAGCCGCCCCGCGTAGGTGCTTCGCCTTGTTGCGGAAAAATCCCGTGGTGCGAATCAGCGCTTCCAACTCGGGCAGGGAAGCAGCCGCCATCGCCGCTGGCGTGGGGAAGCGAGCAAACAGCGGAGGCGTCACCATGTTCACGCGAACGTCTGTGCATTGCGCTGAGAGAATCGTCGCCGCCAGCAGCTCCCACGCATTGGTGTGGGCTAGGGCGCAGCGCACGCCAGGATATTTTTTGTCGAGCCGCACCAAAATTGTGCGCAATCGAGCAGCCGCGTCGGTCTTCTGCGCGCCTGCCGGGCTGCGTTGGGAATCCTTCGCGCGCGCGGGCATCGCCGGTTTATCCCAGCCGGTTCAGCATCTCTTCCGGCGTCATGCGCACGCAGGTGAAGATGGGGTAATCCTTCAAGGTGTAGGCGCTGATCTCGGTCTCGCGCAACTGCTGCACCAAGTCAAGAAAGTCCTCGGGGTAATTGGTCTCAAAGGCGACGACAAACTCCTGATCGTCCAAGCCGAAGGAATAGGTGGTGTTCAGCTTGACGCGCGGATACAAATGTCCAATGCGAATGTGCTCCGCCATCAGCCGTTGGCGCTCTTCTGCGGGCAGCAGATACCAAGCGCGCGTCTTCCAAAATGGATAGATAAAAATATATTTCTGCCCGCCGGGCCGGATGACGCCGCGCGAATCGCTCTGGCCTTCGTGCTCATGGCCGATCAGATACTGCGAGCGCTTCGTCATGGCCAGAAAACTGTGCGCGGTTTGCAAATAGCCGCCGAGCGGCGTCGCCAGCAACTCCGCCGTCATTTGATTGATCTCATCCACGGTATAGCAGATACGCCACAGCGCCATGTCGCAATCCCCGCGCGCGCCCATTGTGGAGTAAGTGATGGTGACAAACTTGTCTTTCGCCTGCCAGCGTTCGATAACCCGCGCAAAGGCCTGCTTGTGTTCCGCACGCTCGGCGGCAGGCAAACGCCGCCACTCCGGCATGATCTTGAAGAATTGGAAGGAGACGATCTGCCGCTTCACTTCCTTCGGTGCATGTGCGTCGTGCTGATGCGTTGTCGCCGAATGAGTCGAGTGTGTCGATGCCGCCGGTGCCAGTGTTTCCGCCATGGAAAATCCTCCGTGTCTGTATTCATGCTAACAAACGTGACACAGAGCCGACAGAAGGGCGATGGAGATTCTCGGCGTACATTGCTACAGCAAATCTAGCTACGGGAAAGGATGTGTCGCGCCTGTTGCTTTTGCGTTTCCAGGCTGCTGCGCACCTCTTCCAATCGGTCCAAAATGGCGTGCCCATCCTGCAAGTATCGTGGCGCATGGTTCCAAATACGTCGTACGGATTCTGGATCTTCAGCCAAAAGCGCCATTGCTCCCACGCCGGTTGCCACGAGCGCTGCCTTGCGGCGGCCAGACAACAGCAAGGCTGCTGCCGTCAGCAACGATCCTGTGGCCACAGCGCGTTTCCATCGAAGTTCCTGCATTCCATTCATCCTCTGCGATGAATTTATCAGAAGTTGCAGGGCAATTCATCACATGGGTGCGCAGATAAACATACAAAGACAGGCGTATCATGGCTGCGGACTGATATTTTGCTGCCATCGGTGCTCAAGGAGAATGCCCTCATGACGAGTCGTTTCTTTTTCTCAAAAAAATCTCTTGCGCAAACTTGCATTCTGATGCTGCTCGTGTTTGCTTTCTCTGGTTTTGCTTTACAAGCTCAATCTTCCGCAACTCAACCTGTCGTTCATTTGGATGTGGTGGCTTTGGATGCCAACGGTGTGCCGATCCAAGGCCTGAAAGCCGCGGACTTTTCTGTGATCGAAAATGGAAAAAATGAAAAAATCGTGAGCCTGACTCCCGGCTCTGCCGAGGTAAATCCATCCCAGCCCCGCTCCGCTATTCTTTTGCTGGATGAATTGAACGCTAACTATCCTGACATTGGCTACGCGCGGGAACGCATCCAAAAATTTTTCAAAGAAAATCCGAAGCTCAATCAACCCACCATGCTGGTTGCTCTTACCGGCACTGGCCTGGAAATGCTTCACGGCTACACCGAGGATTCTTCGACTCTAGCTACCGCACTGCATGCACATCGAACAGAAATCGCATTTGAAATTCGGAACAACGGTGAGATTGGCCGCGGAGATCGGTTGAATCTGGACTTGGTCGCGTTACAGCAGATGGCGGACTCCGTGTATGGATCCCCAACGGATACGGCAATCGTTTGGGTTGCTCCCGGTTTTGAAACCATCGGTCAGATGAATCCAGATCACAACGTTCAAGTTGGACTCCTGCATACCATCCAGCAGCTTTCCGCCCTTTTGTATCGGTCTCGCATTACTCTGTACTCCGTAGATCCACGTGGTGTTGCAGGTATACGCAGCTATGGAAATTTATGGTTCCAGCACTTTGCCCCGCTGCCTGCTCAAATCAATCAGGCTACCTTGGCTTCTATGGACTTGCGCTCCTTGGTGCTCATGACCGGCGGGAAAGTTTATTTTGGCAAGGATGATCTGGAAAATGAAATTGTACGTGCGCTGCAAGATGCAGGATCGTACTACAACCTGCAATACGTTTCTTCAGATTTACAAAACGATACGAGCCTGCGCGTCGTCCAAGTGAATGCCAGTAAAAATAATTTTACGGTGCTGGCCCCGGACGGATACTATGGCCTTCCCACCTTTGCCAAGGACTCCAGCCAAGACGCGATTGCCCAGTTGAAGCTGGCTCTCAATAGTCCAGTGCCGGACATTGGCATCCCGGTTCTCTCTCACGAAGTTCATCTAGACGCAAAACACAAAACCATACAAATTCAGATGCAAATTGATGGTGGCAGCTTACATTGGCATGCAGGCGCTAGCGGAATGCTGGCTTGCACTCTGGATGTGGCCGCAGCAGAATTTTCCAAGGACAATAAATCTTTGCATGTTTCGAGCATGCAGCAAACACTTCAGACGAAAATTGGCTCTGGAGCCTATATGCACGGACATTCTTTACCGGTAACCATCAGTCTTCCCGTTACACTTCACTCAAAAAATCGAGTGCGCATGGTGGTTCGGGATGATGCGACCGACGCTCTTGGCTCTGCAGACGTGAGTGATCTGAGTCAGGTGCAATAGTGTTGTCGTGCTGCGCAGTATTCGGGGAGTGTCGACGACACTCCCCGTTGTTTTTTGCGGGAGATGGAATGGGAGTGATAGCCTATCTTGTAATCCTTCATCCGCAACCGGAGCGTGCCATTCATGCAGGACAGCTACAACGGCCTACCCTTACCCGCCAATGGCGAGGCAATTCAGTACAACAACGGAAAATTGGAAGTCTCCAACCACCCCATCATTCCTTTTATCGAAGGCGACGGCACCGGACGCGATATTTGGCGCGCCTCGCAGCGAGTCTTTGACGCAGCCGTGGAAAAAGCCTATGGCGGCAAGCGCAAGGTGGAATGGTTTGAAATTTTTGCAGGGGAAAAGGCGTATGCACGCTTCAAAACCTGGCTGCCAGACGACACAATCAACGCGGCACGCGATCTGCGCGTCTCCATCAAAGGCCCGCTGACAACGCCCGTTGGCGGCGGTATTCGTTCGTTGAACGTGACCTTGCGGCAGACGCTGGATCTGTACACATGCGTGCGCCCGGTGCGCTACTATCCCGGCGTGCCCAGTCCGGTTAAGCGCCCGGAGAATCTGGATGTGGTGATCTTCCGTGAGAACACTGAGGATGTGTACTCTGGGATCGAGTTTCGCCAAGGCACGGATGAGCAGCTACAACTGCTCAACTTTTTGAATGACGTATTGCTGGCGGGTACGAAGAAAAAAATTCGCAAAGACTCCGGCCTCGGAATCAAGCCAATCTCCATCACGGGCACCAAGCGCTTGGTTCGCGCTGCGATTGCGTTTGCGCTGAAGCACGGACGCAAGAGCGTCACGCTGGTACACAAGGGCAATATTCAAAAGTTCACTGAAGGCGCATTCCGCGAGTGGGGCTATGAAGTGGCCACCGAGGAGTTCCGCGATCAGACGGTCACCGAGCGTGAGAGCTGGATTCTCGGCAACCGGGATGCCAACCGCGGCCTTACCGTTCAAGAGAACGCGGCCATGATCGAGCCAGGCCTCGAGCACGCCCCGGAGAGCTTCCGCAAGCAGGTCTACGAAGAGATTCAGCAGGTCATCGACCGTATTGGCGTTACGCACGGTGAGGGTCGCTGGAAGCAGAAGCTGCTCATCAACGATCGCATCGCGGATTCCATCTTCCAACAGGTCATCGTTCGGCCCGAGGAGTACTCCGTTCTGGCCACAACCAATCTCAACGGCGACTACATCTCCGACGCCTGCGCGGCGCAGGTGGGTGGATTGGGCATCGCTCCCGGCGCCAACATTGGCGATGGCTACGCCGTTTTTGAAGCTACGCACGGCACGGCACCCAAGTATGCCGACAAGGATGTTATCAATCCCGGCTCGGTCATGCTCTCCGGCGTCATGCTCTTTGACTACATTGGCTGGAGCGAGGCTGCGCGGCTGATTGAAGAGTCCATGGCGCGCACCATTCAGCAAAAGTTCGTCACCTATGACTTTGAGCGGCAGATGGAAGGCGCAACCAAGGTCAAGACCAGCGAATTCGCCACGCGCATGATCGCCAACATGTAAACAGCTTTATTTCAGATTGAAAAAAGGAGAAGCATGAGAAAGAAAGTATCCATCGTTGGAGCAGGGAACGTGGGCGCAACCTGTGCGCACTGGATCGCAGCCAAGGAGCTTGCGGACATCGTTCTGGTTGATTTGGTCGAAGGCGTGCCCCAGGGCAAGGCGCTCGATCTGCTCGAAGCCATGCCGATTGAAAAGCGCGACGTCAAAGTTGTCGGCAGCAACGATTATGCCGCCACGGCCAATTCCGACATCGTCATCATTACCGCTGGCATTCCGCGCAAGCCGGGCATGAGCCGCGACGATCTGTTGCAGACCAACTACAAAATCATGTCAGATGTCGTCGGCAAGGTGGTTGCCGCTTCGCCGAATTGCATTCTCATCATCGTCTCCAACCCGCTCGACGCCATGGCGCAGGCCGCATTCAAGCAGGCAAAGTTTCCGCGCGAACGCGTCATTGGCATGGCGGGCGTGTTGGATTCTGCGCGCTACCGTACCTTCATCGCGGAAGAATTGAACGTAAGCGTGGAGAATGTAAGCGCCTTCGTGCTGGGCGGACACGGCGACACGATGGTGCCACTGCCACGCTACTCGACCGTCTCCGGTGTACCCATTACTGAGTTCATGAGTAAGGAAAAAATTGACGCCATCGTGCAACGCACGCGCGACGGAGGTGCGGAGATTGTAAAGCACCTGAAGACCGGCAGCGCCTACTACGCGCCTTCGGCGGCCACGGTGGAGATGGTGGAAGCCATTCTGAAGGACAAGAAAAAGATTCTCCCTTGTGCGGCTTATCTGCAAGGCGAGTACGGGATCGACGGCCTTTGCGTGGGCGTGCTTTGTAAGCTGGGCGCACGCGGTATCGAGCAGGTCATCGAACTGAATTTGAACGAGGAAGAGACCGCTGGATTAAGGAAGAGTGCTGCCGCCGTCAAGGAACTCTGCGCAGTGATCGGCGTCTAACGTATTTTCAGTTGCAGTTTTTACAAACTTTAGGGTGCTCCATCCTTGGCTTCGTTTGCGAAGGGTGGCAGGGCAATGTCCTTTGTGCAATTGCCCAAATCCTGACCGGCAATATTCTTACCGCGCACTATAAAACAACGAGTCATTTTGAGTTGCCTTCTGGCTGCTCAGAATGACTCGTTTGTTTTGTTCCGTATCCTTAGCCGCAGTTACTGCGGACAGGGAACTTAGCTGATCCGTTCAATCACCAATGACTCGATGACCACGGGCGTCTTGGGTTTGTCTTGCCGGTCACGCGGCAGGTTGGAGATTTTGTCGGCAATTGGCTGGCCTTCGACCACTTCGCCAAAGATCGTGTGCTTGCCCGTCAGCCAAGGCGTGGGCGCAACGGTAATAAAGAACTGCGAGCCATTCGTGTTCGGACCGGCGTTGGCCATGGCCAGCTTGCCCTTCACGTCAAAGGCGTGCCGTGAGCCTTTGGTCTCATCTTCAAACTGGTAGCCGGGGCCACCGAAGCCCGTGCCTGCCGGATCGCCGCCCTGAATCATAAAGTCGGGAATCACGCGATGGAGAATCGTGCCGTCGTAGAGTTTTTCGCTGCTTTTCTGCTTGCTGGTGGGGTGCGTCCACTCGCGTTTGCCTTCGGCGAGTTCGATGAAGTTGGCCACTGTCTTCGGCGCATCATTTTCAAACAGGCGGCAGACGATTTTGCCTTCAGAGGTATTGAAGACGGCGTAGGTTCCAGGTGCGTAGGACATGCAGTGTGCTCCTTGCAGGGGGTTGGGAATGGGTTACTTGCCGCTGGTTGCTGGCGCGGGTTGCGCCGCAGGCTGTGCGGGCTGGGGTGCGGATGGAACGGGCGGCAGCGGCTGTCCATTTTGCACGATCGTCACTTTGTACAGTGTGACCGGATCGATGGGCTTGTCGCGCGCGTCGCGTGGCACCTCGGTGATGCTTTGCGCAACCAAGACGCTGTTGTCATCGCACTGGCCAAAGATGGTGTAGTGGCCCTCCAGCCAAGGCGTGGGTGCCACGGTGATGAAGAACTGCGATCCATTCGTGTTCGGGCCGGAGTTGGCCATGGCCAGTACGCCCGCGCTGCCAAAGTGTAACTGCGGATTGATTTCATCCGCGAACAAATAGCCCGGCGTGCCACGGCCCATCCCTGTGGGATCGCCGCCTTGAACCATAAAGCCCGGAAT
>DAHWKP010000301.1:0-10915 GCA_027343585.1 Acidobacteriaceae bacterium | reverse complement strand
CGGGAGTGTGGCCCTACCCTCTTGCTCCAATTTCACAATATACGGGAAGAGAATGTTTTCTTCGCAAAGGAAGTGGTGCGTCAGTTCGGCAGCCAACGCGGTGAGAGCCTTGCCGGTTGCGGGGATCTCGGGATGCGTGGCACCGTGGCGCTGTTCCACCTTTTCCAGGAGCGCGTGCAGCAAGGTAAGCTGCTGGCGTGTGAAGTCGTGATGCTTGGTGACGATATGCTGCGCGAGCACGTGCAGCGGCGCAGTCTGCCAGTCTGGGGTTGTCTGCGTGGAAAGGGCTTCGTGCTCGAGTGAAGCCAGCACCGACGCGAGCTGCAAATTCTTTTTCGCGCAGGCTTGAGCCAAGGTTTGTTGGCCCCCGCAGCAGTAGTCGATGCCAAACTGCTCCAACAGCGGGATGGCCGTGGGTCTGTCGATTGCGATCTGGCGAACTTCCGTATCCGATGTGATGATCATGACGAAACGCTCCTGTCGCATTTCAAGCTAGTCTTTGGCCTAAATCCTCCTCAGTGACTTAACGCACATGCGGCATGGCAGTATCGTGCGAGTTGCGGGACTGATGCAGCATGCAGGATGATGGCAGCATGTCCATCGAACGGCGCATGGCCGCACTGGCGCAATCACCACTTTTTCGGAATCTTCCTGCGTTGGCGTTGCGCGATCTGGCCCGGCAGGGCGTGGAGCACAAGCTCGACCAACGGCAAATACTCTTTTCTGCGCAAGAGCCAGCACAGGGTTTGTATGTTGTGCTGAGCGGATCCGTGCGTGCCTTTCGTGTGAATGCCGACGGGCGCGAGCAGACCATGCATGTAGAGCATACGGGCGGCGTGCTGGCGGAAGTGGCTGTATTTGATGGGGGCGTATATCCTTCCTCGACCATGGCGGAGGAGGACTCCGAGGTTCTGTTTCTGGCTGGCAAAGTGGTGCGCGAATTTCTATTGCAATATCCGCAGGCAGCGTTGATGGCGCTGGAGCATTTGGCAAAAAAACTGCGCGCCGTGGCTGCACTGGCTGAGCAGCTTGCGCTGAAAGATGTGGGCCAGCGGCTGGCGCAATTGTTGCTGGACGAAGCTCAGCGCAAGCTCCCCGATATTGCGGATGGCGTTTCATTTTCGCTGCCGTTGTCGCACACGCAGATTGCGGCACGATTGGGATCCGTGCGCGAAGTCGTGACACGCAGTCTGCAAAAGCTGGTGCAGCAAAAGATCATTACGATCCGTGGCCACCGCGTCAGCATACTGCGTGCGGCAGCGTTGCGTGCGCTGACGGAAAATTCGCGGTAATCCCGTGGGATGCGTCACAGCCAAGACGTGATTATGCGCACAGAATGTTACGTCGGAAACATGGAAGCATCGAGAGGTGCGGCAAGAATCGCTGCTCGGACAGGTCCCGGACGCATTCATGGAGTTTCTCAATTCGGAAGTACTGACTCGATCCTCCGCAGAAGCCTTTCGCACGCAGCATCCCTATCCCTGGACGCACATGGATACAACGCTGACGCCGGAGGGCTACGAGCAACTCCGCGCCACGTTGCCCGATGTCTCCAGCTTTGATCGCAAGGTGGGCGTCAAGCGTGCGCATGGACAAAGGCCGCACGATCGCAACATTCTGCACTATCGTTCCTCCATGCAATTGCCGGAGCCTTGGACAAAGTTCATTCGCGAGCTGCACGGGGAGGCTTACCAGAATTTTTTGCAGCGCATGCTAGGCCAAGGCCGCTACATTCTTACCTTGGAGTGGTACTACGCCTGGCAGGGATGCTCGGTTTCGCCGCATTGTGATGCGCGGCGCAAGAGGGCCACGCACATTTTCTATTTCAACGCGGAAGAGGATTGGCAGCCGGAGTGGGGTGGAGAAATTTTGATGCTCGATGATGCCGGACGATTTCGCGCCCATTCCGCGCCCGACTTTGATGATCTGCACGTGGCCGCTTCTCTAATGCCACGCGGCAATCGCAGCCTATTCTTTGCAAGAACCGAGCATTCCTGGCACGGAGTTCGCCCGTTGCAATGCCCATCGGATGTGTTGCGCAAACTCTTCATTGTTACCGTCAATGTGCCCACGTGTCAGGTCTGGTGGCGGCGTGTGCGCGGCAAAGATCCCGATGGATATCCGCTGCGTGCCCTAGGCGAATCGGTCAAGTAATTTTTTGAATGTGATGCGCGTCACGCATTGGTGCGCGGCCACTTGCCAAGCATCGGTCGATGGGTGCAACATGGCTTTGCACACGTGCGGCCTGCACCGGGCCGCAGAAATCCCAAGGGGTGTCTCGCATGAAACACGGTACTGTGATTCGCATCGCATGGACTTTGGTGCTGGGTGGCTCGGCTGCCCTCTGCGCCGCGCAAGCTGCAAAAACGCAAACCTTCACCGGCTACATCAGCGACTCCAAATGCGGAGCCATGCACATGGACAATGGCGTCGGCTGCGTCCGCAAGTGCATCGAAAACGGCAACCATCCCGTGCTGGTGGACGCGCACAAGCGCATCTGGTCGATCGAAAATCCGGATTCCATCAAGGATGACTACGGCTACAACGTCAAGCTGGATGTCACCGTCAATGCCAAACGCAAGAGCATCTACATCAACAAAGCCACCAAGACCGGCGGCGTGATGGGCGGCATGAAAGACGGCATAAACATGAAGATGTAGGCGAGGCCAAAAACTCGCCAGGCAGCCGCGTGTGATGCTCTGCGTCGCGTGCGGCTGTTTTTTTAGGAGGCCGCGCGCAACGGTTCGCTTGTTGCAGCGAATCGTCGCGGCGAAAAATCTCTCACGGGAATCTCTGGCGTTTCGCCGAGAATCATCTGCGCCATCAGGCGCGCCGTGGCCGGAGCCAGCAGAATGCCATCGCGGTAGTGTCCCGTTGCGTGCCAGCAGTGCTCCATCGCCGCCGCGCCCATCACGGGTAGCGCGTCGGGAGTTCCCGGACGCAGCCCGGCCCAATGTTCCGCCTGCGGCAGGGGCTGCAACTCCGGCACCAGCGTGCGCGCTTTCTCTGCCAGCGCGGCGATGCTCGCCTCACGCACAGTTTCGTCGAAGCCCGCATCCTCAATCGTTGAGCCAATGGTGACGCGGCCCTCGCCGCGCGGAATCAGATAGACGCCCGGTGCGCGCACCACGCAGCGCAACCGTTCCGGCGCGCAGTGCAGATTCAGCATCTGTCCCTTCACCGGCACCACCGGCAAACCACCCAGCGCAGCCTCGCCTGCCCAAGCCCCGCAGCCATTGACGAAGACGCCCGTGCTCAACACGCCGCTGGCCGTTTGCACGCGCACGCCGCTGGCTCCAGAGGCAACGCCCAGTACCGCAGTCTGTTCCAGAATCACGCCGCCTGCGGCACGCACGGCAGCTGGCAACGCTGCGCGCAGATCATTCGGATCCAGGCTGCCTTCCTCCAGCAGCGCGAATTGCAAATCTCCCGGATGCAATCCCGGTGCCAGCAATGCCATCTCGTCGAGCGTTGCCATGCGCAATCCATGCGATACCCGCGCATCAACGTATTGCAGCGCCTGCTGTGTCCGCAAAGGCACGCGCTGGCCAGAGAGCGACTCCACTCGCTCTAAAAATTCCGGGTACAGCGTGCGGCTCAGCCTGCAAAGCGGCATCAGCGCGGGCGGATTTTGCGGATCGTCGACGGCCAGCATTCCGCCCGCTGCCCACGATGCGGAACTCATCGCCTGCCCGCGCTCCACAACAGTGACGGAGAGGCCGCGCCGCAGCAGCTCCAGGGCCAGCGCCAACCCAATGATGCCCGCGCCTGCAAGAATCGCATCGGGATGAGGGTGCGCCGCGGCTGCCTGGCTGCTCTGCATCTTAGTGGCTCTCCGGCTTCACATAGCCCAGTAATCCGCGCCGTTGAATCAGCGCGGCAATCTCCTGCGGAACCATCTCTTCCCACGTGCGATCGCCGTTTTTGATGCGCTGCATCACGTCGCGCGAGAAGATGTGCAAGATGCTCTCGTCGTAATTTGAAAGCTGGCGCATCTTGCCCTGCTCCAACATGTAGTTGTAAAGACTGCGCAGCTTCTCCGGTATCTGCACATTGTCCACGGTGGTTAGCTCGTCCGTATTTTTCTGCCGCAGTGGATAGACGTAGATGCGCAGGTCTTTGGTGAAGAGTCTGCCGAAGGCCTCGAGAATTCCACCTTCCAGGCCGGTGTAATACGTTTCTTGAAACAGATCCAGCAGGCTGGGAATGCCCACCGTCAACGCAATCGGGCCGGATGTGTAGCGCGTTAGATACGCGGCCAGCCGGTAATACTCAAAGTAGTTGGAGATGAGCACCGTCTTGCCTGCGGCGGCCAGCATGTCGGCGCGCGCAAGAAAGTCGTTCAGGTCCACCTTGCCTTCCACCAGCAGGTTGCGCATGGTGATCTCCATCAGCTCCACCAGCGAATCCGGCTGCAAGTTTTCTTCGGCCACAAAGCGTTCGCGTGCACAGCGCAGCATATCAATGTTTACTTTGGTCACGGGACGAAAGCTGCCGCGCTCGACCAGAATCGGCTTTTTGTGCAGCACCTCGGACGGTTGCAGCACGCCTCCATTCGGCCCGAACATGGCCGCGCCGGTCAAACCCAGTTGTACCAGCTTCAGGCTCATCACGCGGTTGTCCACGTGCCGGAAGGCCGTGCCAGAGAACTCGATCATGTCGATTTCAATGCGCGCCGTGGTCAGGTTGTCCAGTAGGGATTCCAAAATCTGCTGCGGCCTGTGATCCAGAAAAAACGCCGCGTACAAAAGATTGACGCCAACGATGCCAAGCGCCTCCTGCTGCTGGTCATTCTCCTGGTCCAACATGCGCACATGCAGAATAATCTGACTGTCGTCATCGCGCGGGTACAGCTGATAGCGCACGCCGATCCAGCCGTGACATTCGTTGGTGCCCTGATAATTGCGCGCCGCCACGGTGTCGGCAAAGGCGAAGAAAGCCGTGTCTTCTCCGCGCGCAGCGCTCAATCTCTCCAGGTTCAAGGAGTGCTCATGCGTCAACATGCTCTCCAGCCGCTCGCGCGAAACATAGCGCTGGCAGCGGCCATAGATCGCATCGCTCACCGTCATGTCATAGGCGGAGATGGATTTGGAGATTGTTTTCGCCGCCGCGCCCACTTGAAAGAACCAGCGCACCACCTCCTGCCCTGCGCCAATCTCGGCAAAGGTTCCGTAGCGGCCCGCATCCAGGTTGATGCGCAGCGCCTTCTGCGCCGTGGTCATATTCTGCGTGGTTTCTTCGGAAACGAGGGCGCTCATGTTGGGCATTAATCCTGCTTTGTCTGCTTTTGCAGCGTGCGAATGTAGCCGACGGCCTCTTGAATCTGCGCATCCGTCAGCCGGTTGCCAAAGGATGGCATCTTGTCCTTGCCGTTTGTGATGATGGACGTCAGGTCTGCATCCGTCATCTTCAGCACATCGGGTGCGGTCAAGGGCGGAACATGTTGCGCCTTGCCTGCCGCCGTGTTGGCCAGCCCATCGACCCCATGGCAATGCGCGCATTTGCCATTAAACAGGTTGGCTCCCGCATTTTGAGCCTGCAACGTGGTGGCAAGCGATAGTGCTAGAAAAAGCCAGCATACATTCCATAGAAAAAATGCTTTGCGCTGCTGCATAACCATCGCATCCTTTTCGACAGAGCTTGGGGAACCAAGCAGGTGCTGCCCCTAATCTTCATTATAAATTTTGGTTTGCCTCTATGCGCGTTGGACGCGCAATGCGTGACGCTGCTCACGAAATCATCCCGCAGCGCTGTCCCCTGCCTGCGGACAATTTTCGATGGGAGCTAAATTCCTTCGCCCATGTGGAAGTAATCCGAGCGAATGCCAACTTCGCAGCGATACTGCGCGCGCTCCTGTTCTTCGGCCTGCAAAGAACTGGCCGGCTCCTGGGTGCGCGCCTGTTGCAACTCTCCGTCCAATTTCTCCAAGCGCGTCTTCAGATGCTTGACCTCTTCCCCCAGCGCGATCAACACGTCGGAGAGTGGATCGTTGATCTGGTGCGGATCGGTAATTAAAACACGCTTGCCTTCTTGATAGACAATGTGCGCGGGCACGCCGACGACGGTCGAATCCGGCGGCACATCGCGCAGCACGACGGAGCCAGCGCCCACGCGGGAGTTTTCTCCAATCGTAATGTTGCCGAGAATATTGGCGTTGTTGCCCACAAAAACGCGGTCGCGCAGCGTGGGATGGCGCTTGCCTTTTTCCTTGCCCGTGCCGCCGAGTGTGACGCCCTGATACAGAGTCACATCGTCGCCGATGATGGCCGTCTCGCCAATCACCACGCCGATGCCGTGGTCAATGAACAGGCGGCGGCCAATGCGCGCGCCGGGATGAATCTCGACGCCCGTCCAGAAGCGCGCGAGCTGCGAGAGCATGCGCGCGGCCAGCTTGCGGTTTTTGCACCACAGCCAGTGATGCACGCGATGTGCCCACACCGCGTGCAAGCCCGGATAGCAAAACAGCACCATTGCCAGCGAAGAAGCCGCGGGATCCCGGTCAAAGACCGATTGAATGTCCTCGCGGATGGCGTGCGTCCACTTCATAGAGTCACAGGCGAGGTTGGCGTCTGCATGGCCTGCTGGCGCAACTCGTCAAAGAGAATGGTGGAGAGGTAGCGTTCGCCGAAGCTGGGGATGATGGCAACGATCAGCTTGCCGGCATTCTCTGGCCTGTGCGCCACCTGTACCGCCGCATGCACGGCTGCGCCGGCGGAGATGCCGACCAGCAGGCCTTCTTCTTTGGGCATGCGCCGCGCCATGGCCACTGCGTCGTCATTGGTCACGGTGATGATCTCGTCGATCAGCTCCGTCTTGAGCACCTTGGGCACAAAGCCCGCGCCCAGGCCTTGAATCTTGTGTGGGCCGGGCTTGCCGCCAGAGAGCACGGGGCTGTCGGCTGGTTCGACGGCAATGGCGCGGAAGCTGGGCTTGCGCGCTTTGATGTACTCGCTGACGCCGGTCAGCGTGCCGCCGGTGCCGATGCCAGAGATGAGAAAGTCGGCCTGGCCGTCGGTGTCATTCCAAATCTCAGGGCCAGTGGTCGCCAGGTGAACCTTGGGGTTGGCCGGGTTGTTGAACTGTTGCAGCATGTAGCTGTTGGGAATCTCGCGCAGCAGCTCTTCGGCCTTGGCGATGGAGCCTTTGACGCCATTCGCGCCCGGGGTCAGAACGATTTTTGCGCCAAAGGCCAACAGCAGAATCCGGCGCTCCATGCTCATCGTCTCCGGCATGGTCAGGATGAGTTCATATCCCTTGACTGCGGCCACAAAGGCCAGGGCGATGCCGGTGTTGCCGCTGGTCGGCTCGATCAGCACAGTCTTGCCGGGGGTGATCTTTCCCTCGCGCTCTGCGGCTTCGATCATGGCGTTGCCAATGCGGTCTTTCACACTGCAAACCGGGTTGGCGCTCTCCAGCTTGGCGACGACGGTGGCCTTGCAGCCTGCCGTGACGCGGTTGAGGCGAACCAGCGGCGTGCCGCCGATCAGATCCGTTACGCTTGCAGCAATCTTCATGGATTCCCTCCGAAAACGGTATATCGGAAGCATACCGCGTTTGCCTGGCTTGGAGCATGGAAAATGCCCCACCAAAAAACACGCTTTCCAGAGGCGAGCTATGCGCAGAGGTTGGGGGCGTCCATTTTTTTCGACCAGATTTTTACCGAATTTTGCATTCACAAATACGAGTCACTTGCCACGATGCACGAGCAGAACTGCTCAACCTTTGCGGTTCCGCAGCAGGATACTATCCGCTGGCGGCACGACGGATATTTTGTGGCGTCAGCAATGTAGCTTGGCGCCTATTTATTTCCCCTGTGTACGCGCTGTGTTTCAGCGCAAGCCCTGCTCCATTGGTTGCACGCGACACGATGGGAAACTTGCGGTTCGGCAACGGCTTCGACTCGATGGGGGATCGGTCTAGAGATCAAGACTCCCACACATGCAGAAACGCGATGCCGAAGATTGAACCAACGACTCCAAAGGGAGAAAGCGAAAATGGCAGTGATGATGCAGGCGTTTTACTGGGATGCTCCGATCAAGGAAAACAAGCAGGGAGAGTGGTGGAACTACCTTGCGGAGAAGGTGCCGCAACTGGCAGCCTCTGGAATCAATTCCCTGTGGCTGCCTCCCGTCAGCAAAGCTGCAAACCCTACTTCGAATGGCTATGATCCTTACGATTATTTCGATCTCGGCGATCTGGATCAAAAGGGGTCTGTAAAAACCCTGTATGGCAATCGCGCTGAACTGGAGAAACTCATTCAGCTCATGCGAAAGCATAATATCGGTGCGATTGCCGACATGGTGATCAACCATAATTCTGGTGCCGACGGGGAAGAGACGAACCCGTTGGACGGCAAGAAGCGATGGACAAAGTTCACGCCGAAGAGCGGGAAGTTTCCTCGCGACTGGAACTGCTTTCATCCCAGCCGCTATGAACGGACGATCATCGAAGGGGAAAGGTTCGCAGAATTTCCGCACCTCTGCCATCGCAATCCTCGCGTGTATGCGGCAATGTTTGAGTATGCGCGCATGTTGATCGAAGAGCTTGATTTCGATGGCTTTCGATTTGATTTCGCAAAAGGTTTTGAGGCGTGGATGATCGGATTGCTCGCAAAGTATCAGTATCAAAAGAAAGATGGACGCGAGTTCACCCCCTTTGTGGTGGGGGAGTATTGGTCCGGATCTGAGGCCATCGACAATTGGCTGGATCGCGTACGGGCAGTCACCGATCATCAGATCGCTGCGTTCGACTTTCCGTTGCGGTACAAGCTCAAAGATGTTTGCGACACGCCGAATTATGACCTGCGCAAGCTGTCTGATGGTGAGTCTGTTTCGGCCAAGCGTCCATTCAATGCGGTCACCTTCACCGAAAATCACGACATGGGTGGCAATGAGGTTGTCCATGACAAGATGCTTGGGTATTCGTTTCTTTTGACGGGGGACGGATACCCGTGCATCTTCTGGTGGGACTACTTCAATTGTGAACTGGCACGGCCGCGCACGCCGAATGGAATTGACGCGCTGATCAATGTGCATCATCGCTATGCGGGGGGTGAGTCCACGATTCTTCACGTCGATCCCGATCTGTACATCCTGCAGCGACACGGAACGGAAACGCAGAGTGGGTTGATCTATGTACTGAACAATCTCGGAAATCAGTGGAGCGGCACATCCGTGAGGACAAAGTGGGCCAACCAGAAATTCATGCCGGTAGCATGGGATGGCCACGACGCGGCCCATCCCGATGAGCGTACAACCGATGCAGAAGGGAACGCAGAGTTCCCAGCCCCGCCACGAGGATATTATGTGTATGCTCCGGCCTGAGCTGTGGCTTAAGAGCAGGAAAACCTTTGCATCGGATATAAGCGCGGAAAATTAATTCCAGTTATAGTGCCCAAGACAGAATGACTTCGGTGAGGATCTTAGGCGCTTACAGTGCAGCTCGTCTAAAAAGAAACAGCAATCGAATTTGAGCCAGCCTAGATTGGAGTTGCATGGAAGGGATGCTCCGCTCGAATAGGAATGCGAGCGAGCACCCTGGAATGCAAATTCAATTTTCGATGATTGGAGATACAAGCTATGCCAGCAACATCCATTAAGCATGAGGAACGCTTACACGTTCACGGTTCGAACTGTGGCCATACCGCCGTAAAACATGAGGGCCATTCGGACTATCTCCAGGATGGGCACATGCATCACGTCAACGGAAAGCACGTTGAGGAACACAAGCTGTCCATCAATGCCGCAAATCCAGAAAAGTGTACGCCGGAGCATAACTGCGGTGCTCATGAAGAGAAACACGTTCACGGCCCCAAGTGCGGGCATGAGGCTGTGCCGCATGGAGATCATACGGACTATCTTGTGAAAGGGCACTTGCATCATCCGCACGAAAAGTACTGCGACGATCACGGCAAGCTGGAAGCTGCAGCATAACTCATTGAGTAAGTCGAACAAGAGCGCGCTGCGGTGCCGCACATGGGTCTAAGTACTGGGAGCCAACTCAGGGGCAAAACTCTGCCTATCCTTTACATGCCCTAGCACTGCAGCTTCGCGCTCTCCACTTGCGGAAGTGGTTGCGGGGCAGAACTGCTTCCAGATCTACTCCAATGCTTTGCCGAACATTTACCGCTGGAGACTGCAAGGAACCCAATGAGTGGTGGCACACATACACATCACGATCAGGGGCCGCATCCCAAAGGCCATCACCCTGATCATCGTCCGTACTGGAGGCGCGCGCATCGGGATTGGCGCTTCTGGATAGCAGTCTTCTTTATCGGCACAGCCCTGTTCGTTTACGTGACGAGCGTTGACTTGTCGCTGGTGCCGAGCAGACACACGCACACAGTTCCGATTGGTCAGTAACTGCTTATCTTGTCGAGGTTCTCCACGGCGAGACTCCCGTGGAGAACCTCACCCTCCGCTGGATTCTTTCTATTCGCAGCAATCGCGAGTGGCAGTGTCCAGCAGCGATCGGTTGAAGCGGCACCCCGACCGCTGCAACGCTTTGTCTCAATAAATTTTGATTGGCTCTTACGATTTTGAACACGCCACGGAAAAATCCAACAGCCGTCAGAATAAGCCCGATCCATCAGCCACTGGATTCGGAGAGGCAAAAACAGATAGAAGCATTTTTTGGTGCCGGGAGGGGGGGTCGAACCCCCATGACCCGAAGGTCGGCGGATTTTGAGTCCGCTGCGTCTGCCAGTTCCGCCATCCCGGCGTGGGATGTCTGCGCGGTTCGCATCGTTGTGCCAAAGGTTGCCAGCGTTTGCCAAGGGACTGGCTGCGACGACTGGCCGCACAGCAGCGATGCGGGCGCGGGGTGCAGTTTCTCCAGTATCGCACAAACGCAGTCGTTCCCAAACCTGCCCGCAGCAGCGTCCGTTGCAGGGCACGGAGCCGGGCAAGGCTGCAGG
>DAHWKP010000294.1:0-10387 GCA_027343585.1 Acidobacteriaceae bacterium | reverse complement strand
GGGCGTGATCTTGAATGCGCCGAGGGAAAAAGATTGCCCCGGTAGCATCTCGATCATCTCGGTGTTGTCGAGCAGTGCGTGCTCGTCGAGCTTGCCTTCGACGTAGGCCAGCGTGAACTCCGTGCCATAGACGGGCACGTTCAGCTCCGAGAGTATCCACGGCAGGCCGCCGATGTGATCCTCATGGCCGTGCGTGAGAATAATGGCGCGCACGTGCTTGCGGTTTTCCAGCAGGTAGGTGATGTCCGGGACAACGATGTCGACGCCGAGCAGCTCCTCTTCTGGGAACATAAGGCCGGCATCAATGACGACGATGTCGTCTTGCCAGCGCAGGGCCATGCAGTTCATGCCGAACTCACCCAGCCCGCCCAGGGGAATAATTTTCAGCTTATTGTCAGCCATCGCGTCCATTGGTGATGATAGGGATTTTTATGCGCAAATACTGATGGTACCACGCAGAGGCGCGCGCAGCTTGCGATTGGAGTTAGCGCAGTAGGTCTTCCAGTTCCAGCGACAGCTCGGTTTTTTCATCGCGGTACTTGATGATGACCGGCGTGGAGAGAGACAGGCCCCAGTCCGCGCCCTGGCCGCGCTGGATGGGACGCGAGCCGGGAACGACCACGGCTCCGGCGGGAATGATGAGCGGCGCTTCTGCCGAGGCGCGCAGAATTTCTCCGCGCACGGTGTCATAGACCGGGGTGGAGCGCGTGAGGATGACGCCTGCACCCAGCACGGCGCGCTGGCGAAGAATGGTGCCTTCATACACGCCGCAGTTGCCGCCGATCAGCGCGTCGTCTTCAATGATGACCGGGCTGGCATTGACCGGCTCCAGTACGCCGCCGATTTGCGCCGCGGCGCTGATGTGCACACGTTTGCCCACCTGAGCGCAGGAGCCGACGAGCGCGTGCGAGTCAATCATGGTGCCTGCATCGACGTAGGCGCCGGTGTTGACGTACATCGGCGGCATGCAGACCACACCGGAGGCAATAAACGCGCCAGCGCGAATGGAAGAGCCGCCGGGAACGATGCGCACCTGATCCGCAGCGGAAAAACGCCGCGCGGGATAGGTGTGCTTGTCGATGAAGGTGAGGTCCGTGCCCGAGGAGGTGAGCTGGCCCAGCCGGAAGCCGAGCAGAATGCCCCGCTTGACCCAGGCGTTGACGCGCCAGCCGATACGGGAGGCTGCATCGGGCGCGGCGGAGCGCAGAGTGCCGGCTTCCAGAGCCGCACGCAATTCGAGAAAGGCGGCCTCGGCCTGTGCGTCACCGACGGCGGCGGCTCCGGCGGCAAAGGCGGCTTCAATGCGGCGTTCGAGCTGAGAGAAATCTGTGGTCACGGGAGCAGGCCCAATTCTTCCGCCAGCATCCGCAGCCGTTCGCGCGTGGCGGGTTGCACGGGAACCATGGGTAGGCGGTAATTTTCTTCGATGCGGTGCATCAGTGTAAGTACACACTTGATGGGGCAGGGATTGGTTTCGATGAAGTTGCCGGTCATCAGCGCGTAACAGCGGCGATGCAGCGCGCGCGCCGTTGCCCAGTCGCCGCTGAGTGCGGCAGTAACCATCTGTGCCATCTGCGCGGGGATGGCATTCGATGCGACGGAGATGACGCCCGCGCCACCGACCGCGATGACGGCCAGCGCGATGTTGTCATCGCCGGAGAAAACGCGCAGCTGCGGCGGAGCGATATGAATCAGCTCGGTGATTTGTTGCAGATTGCCGCTGGATTCTTTGACCGCGACGATGTTGCCCAGTTCGGCCAGGCGGAGGGCGGTTTCCGGCAGCAGGTTTGCGCCCGTGCGTCCGGGAATGTTGTAGAGCATGACGGGCAGGTGCGTCGCCTCTGCAATGGCGCGGAAGTGCAGATACTGGCCCTGCTGCATGGGCTTGTTGTAATACGGATTGGAGGTGAGCACGCCGCTAAGGCCGTGAATGCGTTTGAGCAACTGCACGCGGCGCACGGCCTCTTGCGTGGAGTTGTGTGTGCAGCCTGCGAGGACAGGAACACGCCCGGCTGCGGCTTCAATCACCAATTCAATCACGCGCAGCCATTCCTGTTCGCTGAGCGTGGGCGCTTCGCCGGTGGTGCCACAGGGAAGCAAAAAGTTCACGCCGCTTTGAATCTGCCACTCCACCAAAGCGGTGAGCGCGGCCTCGTCGAGGCTGCCATCAGCGCGGAAGGGCGTGACCAGCGCGGTGCCGCAGCCAGCGAGTTCCATTCCGATTTTTTGCGCGTGCGTGGGCATGGCCAAGGTGCTCTCTTTGGAGTTTATCAGCGAAGGCGGCTAGAGAATCTGCGGAAAAACTTCGCTGAAGTCGTAGCAGCCGGTGCGTGTGGAGAGCCACTCCGCTGCGCGAACGGCTCCGACGGCGAAACAGCGGCGCGAGTGAGCCACATGCTCGACGGAGATGCGCTCCTCGTCCGTGGTCAGGTCCAGGCGATGCAGGCCGACGGCGTCGCCCTCGCGGTGCGAGGTGATTTCGACCTTCGCGCCAAAGGGGGTTGCCTGAAGCACGGATTGCAGCGAGAGCGCCGTGCCGGAGGGCGCGTCTTTTTTGGAGACGTGATGGGTCTCTTCAATGTGAAAGTGGAAGCCGCTGGCCTCGCGGCCCAGCAGGCTGGCCACGCGGTTGAGCAGTTGCACGCCAAAAGAAAAGTTGGTGCCGTAGAGCAGGCCAGCGTTTTTGCGCGCGGCCAGCGAGCGCATTTCGTCCAAGTGCGCGTACCAACCGGTGGTGCCGATGACGACTTTGGCTCCGGCGGCGAGGCAGGCGCGCAGGTTGGGCACGGCGGCTTCGGGCGTGGTGAAGTCGATGACGGCGTCAAAGGTGGTCAGCAGCATGGGCGTCAACGCGGTTGCGCCGTTGTTCTCGTTTTCATCCAGCGCATGCACGCTGTGGTTACGCTCGCGTGCGACGGTGGCGACGAGACTGCCGGTTTTTCCTCGGCCCAAAACCAGAATGCGCATGAAGAATGCTCCGGGTGAAGGTTAGTGCTTGGCCGCGGTTTGCAGCCGTGCGGCGTCGCGTGCAGCCACGTCGAAGATGGCCGGGTCGGGATCCTGAAAGAAGTGCTTGTGCAGCGATTGCACGGCCTCTTCCACGTCGCTTTCCTCCATCATGAAGCTCATATTGATCTCCGACGCGCCTTGCGAGATCATGCGCACGTTGACGTGGCGGATGGCGTTGAAGACCTGCGCGGCGATGCCGGCCTGGCCGCGAATGTTTTCGCCGACCATGCAGATGAGCGCCTTGCGGCCTTCATACTTCACCTCGGCCAGCTTGCTGAGATCTGCGGCGATCTGCGGCAGACGCTCGTTGGAGTCCACAGTGAGCGAAACGCTGACCTCGGAGGTGGAGACCATATCCACCGGGCACTTGTGTCGGTCAAAGACTTCAAAGATGGCGCGCAGATAGCCGTGCGTCATCAACATGCGGCCTGCAACTACGTCGATGATGGTGAGCTTGCGTTTAACCGCGATGGACTTGAAGGGATTACGGCAATGTGGGGCCTGCGCTGCGATGAGCGTGCCGCCGTTGTCTGGATTTTTGGAGTTAAGCACCCAGACGGGAATATTTTTTTGCACAGCGGGCAGAATCGTGGCCGGGTGCAAAACCTTGGCGCCGAAGTAGGCCAGCTCTGCGGCCTCTTCAAAGCTGATGGACTTGACGCGCAGCGCATCGGCGCAGAGGCGCGGGTCGGTGGTCATGATGCCGTTGACGTCGGTCCAGATTTCGATCGAGCTGGCATCCAAGCCGCGCCCGACCAGTGCGCCGGTAAAGTCGGAGCCGCCGCGTCCCAGCGTGGTGGTGACGCCCTCCGCAGTAGCGGCGATGAAGCCGCCCATGACGGGAATTTTTTTCTGGTTGAGCAGCGGACGAACGTGGCGCGTCAGGTTCTGCTCGGTTTCCAGCTCCAGCGGAACGGCGCGGCCATGCTGTGAGTCGGTGATGATGCAGGTGCGCGCATCGACGTGCGCGCCGTCCAGACTGCGTTGCGCGAAGTAGTCAGCAATGATGCGGCTGGAGAGGCGCTCACCGTGCGAGACGACCAGATCCAAGGTGCGCGGGGTTAGCTCCTGCACGGCGGCCAGGCCGCGCAGCAGGTCTTCGAGTCCGTGGAATTGCTGTTCCAGCCACTCGATGAGCGCTTGCAGCGCTGCGCCGGTGACGAGCGCGGCGGCGGTCTCCATGTGGCGATGGCGCAGGCGCGCGCTGATGGCCAGCGAGCCGGCTCCGTCTCCGCGTTCGGCTGCCTGAGCTGCGGCGATCAACTGATCGGTGACTTTGGACATGGCGCTGACGACGACGACAGGGGCTAGGCCCTTGGCGCGGCGACCGGCCACGATCTCCGCTGTGCGCTGAATAGCTGCGGCATCCTCAACGGAGGTGCCACCAAACTTCATGACGACAATTTTCATGCGCGCGCTCCCGTAGTGGTCTGGGCTGCGCCTGCGGGTTGCAGTTTGCCCTGTGCGGCCAGCCATTCCGCGTTCAGCAGCGCCGCTCCGGCAGCGCCGCGAATCGTGTTGTGGGAGAGCACGGTGAACTTCCAATCCAGAAGCGAGCATGGGCGCAGGCGTCCCGTAACAGAGGCCATGCCGCGTCCGCGCATGCGGTCCAGCCGCGGCTGCGGGCGATCGACGGCGCTGTCAAACTCTACTGGCTGCTCTGGCGCTGTGGGCAGGTTCATGCCGCGCAGCGGTTGAAACTCGCGCCATGCGGAGAGAATCTCTTCGCGCGTGGCCGGCTTGCGCAATTGAATGCTGACGCTCTCGGTGTGTCCGTCTTCGACGGCGACGCGGTTGCAGTGCGCGCTGACCTTGGCGTCGAGATGCGTGATTTGCCTGCCGTGCAGCTTGCCGAGCAGTTTGCCGGTTTCCTCTTCGAGTTTTTCCTCTTCATTGCGAATGAAGGGAACGACGTTGCCGAGGATGTCCAGCGAAGGCACGCCGGGGTAGCCTGCGCCGCTGACGGCCTGCATGGTGCTGACAAAAACAGCGCGTATGCCGAAGCGCTCTTCAATCGGCTTGAGCGCGAGCACCAGGCCGATGGCCGAGCAGTTGGGATTGGTGACGATGTAGCCGCCACTGGATTTGCGCCAGCTTTGCTCTTCGATCAGCGCGAGGTGGTCGGCGTTAACCTCTGGAATGACCAGCGGCACGTCGGCCTGCATACGGAAGGCGCTGGAGTTGGAGATGACGGCGCAACCGGCAGCGGCGAACTTCGGCTCCATGTCGCGGGCGATGTCGCTGTCGAGCGCGGCAAAGATGATGGACGGCGCGCCTTCTGGCGTGGCCGGCGAGACGGGCATGGCCGCGATGCGCGCAGGCAGCGGCGTGTCCAGCTTCCAGCGCACGGCATCGCCGTAGGCCTTGCCACTGGAGCGGTCGCTGGCCGCCAGCCAGGTGACGTTGAACCAGGGATGGTTTTCG
This sequence comes from Acidobacteriaceae bacterium, assembly GCA_027343585.1. Classification (GTDB taxonomy): domain Bacteria; phylum Acidobacteriota; class Terriglobia; order Terriglobales; family Acidobacteriaceae; genus JAJZCX01. Next base: position 4,954 of record DAHWKP010000294.1, on the reverse strand, counting down.
AGGAGTTGAATGAAGCGCTGACCGACCATTCCAGTCGCGCCCAGAATGCCTATATTGTGCTTAGCTTGCATGATCGTGGATAACTCTACCTTACTAGTCTATCGCCTGCGCCGCATTAGCGCGAGAAGGTGAAGTCAGCAGGAACCGTTCCGTGCGCGGGCACGGTGATTTGCAGCACCTGACTGGGCAGTTTTTCATGAATGGCTGCCAGCGTATAGGTGCCCGGAGGCAGGCCGGTGATGGTGAAGTGTCCGTCCGCATCGGAGACCGCATAAAACGGGCTGGCGGAGACGTTGATGAAGGCTTCCATCCACGGATGATTGTTGCACCGCACGGGCAGCATCAGCTCTGCCATGGGAAAGATGTGCTGCTCTGGCTGGCCCATGGGCGCTTGGGAAATGTCGACCGCAGCGTTGCCGGGCACGGTGGGTTCCAGATGGATGTTGTGCATAGTCGGGTCGTCGGTGCGGAACTCGACAGGCTGGCCGGCCATGACGCCGATAACATGCGGGGAATAGCGGCAGCCTTTTTGATCCAGAACGACCGGGGTGGTGGGCGGCGCGTAGCGCTTGGCTCCCAGGCCGGATTGCACGTAGATGAAGACGTTGGCCAGTCCGCCGCCGTGTACGACATATTGCTCAGTCAGATTCGGAGTTTTGCTGGCGAAGGCGCAGGCCGGGTCTTGAGCCATGTCGATGGCGATGCGCTTGGGCACGGCACCCTTCCAGTGGATGGTTCCGGTAACAGTGCCTGCTGTCGTTGGATCAATTTTTGTGTAAGCGATGGGCGCCGCCGGTTGGTCGTGCGCAGATGTAAGAACGAGCGGCGGCTTGATCTGCTGGCAGCCGGTGGCGACCAGCAGCGCGGTTGCGCCTGCTGCGGGCAGGAGATGGCGCAGAGAAAATTTCATGAGCGTTTTTTCCCTTCTGCGCCGCTGGCTTGCGTGCGTGCAGGCTTGGCGGCGCGGGCCTTGGCGTCGGCATGGCTGTGGCTGCTAAGCAAGCCTTCCAGCTCGGCTTTGAATTCGTTGACGTCTTTGAAGTCGCGGTGCACGGAGGCGAAGCGGATGTAGGCCACGGTGTCGATGGACTTCAACTCGCGCATGATCTGGTCGCCGATCTCGGCAGAGCTGCGTTCGCGCTCAGCCGAATCGACAACGAAGCGCTCGACCTCGTTGACGATCGACTCCAACCGCGCGGCGGAGACGGGGCGTTTTTCGCAGGCGCGCAGCAGGCCGCTCAGGATTTTTTGGCGATCAAACCGTTCGCGGCGTCCATCTTTTTTGACGACCATGTAGGGAATTTCGTCGAGGCGCTCATAGGTGGTGAAGCGCTTTTCGCAGCGCTCACACTCGCGGCGGCGGCGGATGGCATCTGCCTCTTTGCTCTCGCGCGAGTCCACAACTCGGTCTTGGGTGAAGCCACAGTAGGGACACTTCATCGTTGTACCGATTCTAACAACCTGAGCGGAGGCGCAGCGGAATAAATTGGCGTGGCGGAGGATTACTCCAGCACGATGCGGCGCAGCCGCAGTGCGTTGCTGATGACGGAGACGGAACTGAGCGTCATGGCGGCGCTGGCCAACATGGGGCTGAGGAGTAGTCCGAAAAATGGATACAAAACTCCGGCGGCGATGGGCACGCCTAGCGCGTTGTAGAGAAAGGCAAACCAGAGATTCTGGCGAATGTTGCGCAGCGTGGCCTGGCTCAGATTGCGCGCGCGTACGATGCCGCGCAGGTCGCCGCGCAGCAGCACGATGCCAGCGCTTTCCATGGCGACATCTGTGCCGCTGCCCATGGCGATGCCCACATCGGCAGTGGCCAGGGCGGGAGCGTCGTTGATGCCGTCGCCGGCCATGGCGACTTTTCCGTGGGCCTGCAGGGAGCGAATCGCCTCGGCTTTTTGGTGCGGCAGCAGACTTGCTTCAACCTGATCAATGTTCAGGCGGCGGGCGACGGCCTCGGCGGTGGCGCGTGCATCGCCGGTGAGCATGACCACGCGCACGCCCAGAGAGTGCATCTGCCAAATCGCGCGGCGCGCAGATTTTTTGATGGGATCGGCCACGGCCAACAATGCGGCCAGCTTGTTTTCGATGGCTACATAGAGCACGGTGGCACCCTCCTCCTGCATCGACTTCACCTGTGCGCGCACCGCGGTTGTTTCGATTTTGGTCGCGTCCATCTGCGCAAGGTTGCCGAGCAGAATGGTTCGGCCTGCAACGCTGGCCTGAACGCCCTTGCCGGGCGTGGAGGTGAAGTGGTCAACGGCTGCAAGGTTCAAATTGCGCTCTCGCGCAGCGGCCAGCATGGCGGCGGCTAGCGGATGCTCGCTGGCCTGCTCAACGCTGGCAGCTAGGCGAAGAATTTCCTCTTCTTCAAATCCGGGTTGCAGTGCGATGGAGATCAGCCTCGGTTTGCCTTCAGTGAGTGTGCCGGTTTTGTCCACCACCAGCGTGGTGACCTGCGCCAGGGTTTCCAGCGCTTCCGCATTGCGTACCAGCACGCCGGATTGCGCGCCGCGTCCCGTGCCCACCATGATGGACATGGGCGTGGCCAGGCCCAGCGCGCAGGGGCAGGCGATGATGAGCACGGCCACGGCGTTGACCAGCGCGTGCGCCAGGCGCGGCTGGGGCCCCAGCGCGTACCACGCGAAGAATGTGCCCACGGCGACGGCGACCACGGCGGGCACAAACCAGGCGGCGGCTCGGTCGGCCAGCCGCTGGATGGGCGCGCGTGTGCGCTGCGCGTCACTCACCATTTGCACGATGCGGCTGAGCAGGGTTTCGCGGCCTACACGCTCTGCGCGCATGGTGAAACTGCCGTTGGCATTGAGCGTGCCGCCGGTGACGGAATCGCCTGCGGATTTTTGCACTGGGATGGGTTCGCCGGTGACCATGGATTCATCGACGCTGCTGGCTCCGCTAAGTATGAGGCCATCGACGGGAACTTTTTCCCCGGGGCGTACGCGCAGCACGTCGCCCACGCGGACCTGATCGAGGGCAACGTCCTGTTCGCCGTCGGGCAGCACGATGCGGGCGGTCTTCGGTGCCAGGCTGAGCAGGGATTTGAGCGCGCTGGAGGTGCGGCTGCGTGCGCGCAGCTCCAGCACCTGTCCCAGCAAAACGAGCGTGGTGATCACCGCAGCGGGTTCAAAGTAAAGGTTGGCTGCACCGTGCGCATCGCGCATGGCGGCCGACAAGGCGCGCGCATAGATGAGCACGAATAGGCTGTACAAATAGCTGACGCCCACGCCGAGGCCGATGAGCGTGAACATGTTGAGCCGCAGCGTGCGTAGCGATGTGGCCGCGCGTTGCATCAGCGGCCAGCCACACCAGAAGACCACGGGCGTGGCCAGCAGAAACTCCACCCAAGCCAGCAGTGCGTTGCCCAACGCATGTTGGATGGGATGGCTGGGAAAAAGGCTAGAGATCATGATGGCCAACAGGGGCGCGGTGAGTGCGGCTGCGATGTCAAAGCGGCGGCGCATGTCCTCCAGCTCAGGATTTTTTTCATCGGTCAGGGTGACCACGCGCGGCTCCAGCGCCATGCCGCAGATGGGGCAGGCGCCGGGCTGGTGCTCCAACACTTCAGGATCCATCGGGCAAATGTATTCCACCGCGCCAGCATTGGCCGTGGCGGGCGCAGCGCTGGACGAGCAGCAGGAACTGGACTTGGTCGGTGCCGGCGTAAAGACAATGAGGTTGGATGCGGCCTGGGTCGGAGCCGCGTGCAGATATTGTGCGGGATTGGCTGTGAATTTCTCTGCGCAGGACTTTGCGCAGAAGTAGTAGCGCTTGCCAGCGTGCTCCAGCGAGGCGGCTGCGCGTGCCTGTGAAACCTTCATGCCGCAAACAGGATCCGTCTCTGTGGGTAGATATGGCGTGGGATTGGCCGTGAATTTTTCCGCGCAAGATTTCGCGCAGAAGTAATAACGCTTGTCAGCGTGCTCCAGCGTGGCGGCTGCTTTTTCTGGTGCGAACTTCATGCCGCAGACGGGATCACGAACGGCTGCGGGCGGGTGAGCATCCATGGTGTTCGCCTCCTGATTGTGTATGCAGGCTACGTGACGTTAACGCCGGCCAACGTCTGTACCGCTTTAGGATGCTCCGCAGCGACGCGTGGATGCAAGAGCCAGAAAAGGAGAATTATTTTGCCGGAGTGGTGGGCGTTCCGTTATTGCTCTTGTCGGAATCGCCGCCGTCTTTGAAAACGCCAAAAACTCTGCCGAAAAATCCTTTTTTCTTCTCAGGCGCTTCGGGTTGCGCAGGAGCCGGTGCGGCTGCGGGTGTGCCGGGTGCGGCATTGGGAGCCGGTGCAGCGGGCGCGGCGGTGCTGGTTGCCGCCGGAGTTGCCGGTGCAGGGGAGCCGCCGAGGCCGAAGATCTTTTGGAAGATGTTGCGCTGGTCGCCGTTGGGATGGTCACAGGTGGCGGTGGGTTGCGTTCCATCCAAAAAGGCGGCGTCGTAATCATCCGGGCAGGCGGAGTCGGCGAGCAGGTTGGTCGCGTTGTCGAGCGAGACGATGGAGACGCCGGGCGGAGGATCAAAGTATTTTGTGTCAGAGTACTGCGGCAGCGCCGTGGCGCGCTGCATAAAATCCGCCCAGATAGGCACAGCGGCTTGCGAACCTTCGAGCTTGAGGTCCGTGTAATCGTCATTGCCCACCCAGACCACGCAGAGCAGATTGCTGGTGAAGCCGGCGAACCATGCGTCGTGTTCCGTGCCAGTTTTGCCTGCGGCGGGCGCGGTGAAGCCCAGGCCGCGGATGCTGGCCGCTGTGCCGTGGTTGATGACGTCTTCCATCAGGCTCAGCGTCAGGTAGGCCACGCGCGGGTCGAGGATCGGGGTGGATTGCGTGGTGAAGTTGTCGATCACGTCCCCGGTGGGCGTGCGCACGCTGGCGATCATCCAGGGCTGCAAGCGAATGCCGCTGTTGGCGAAGACGGTGTAGGCTCCG
>DAHWKP010000286.1:0-6309 GCA_027343585.1 Acidobacteriaceae bacterium | reverse complement strand
CCGTTGTTGCACGTTCCATCGGCTGCCTTCCATATCTGCACGTTCGTTCCATTGCCCGGACCACAACCCGATACATCCAGGTTCGCTCCGCTCTCGGGGTTCAGCAGGTTGTACTGCGCTCCCGGCGTCACCGCATTGCTGCCGGTGCTGATGGCTGCCGTGGTAACGGTTAGCACCGAACTCTCCGGCGAGGTGCCAGCGGTATCGGTTGCTTCCACTGTGAAGCTGTAGGTGGTTGAAGGCGAGAGACCAGCGACAGTAAACGAAGGCGTCGTTGACGTTCCAACCGAAGCACCGTTTTCCAAGATGGTGTAGTTGCTGATCGCGCAGTTCGACGGAGCTGGGCCTGTCCAACTCAGCGTGGTGCTCGAGCTGGAAGTGCCAGAGGCCGTCAGTCCTGTCGGGGCACTTGGTGCGGAGGTGCAAGTTGCCGCTGCTAACGTAAAGTTCATCGAGTTGACGTTCCAGCCGGCTGCATCCTGGTTGAGCGTCAGCGTCTGCACCCCTGCGGGCAGGGTTACAGAAGCTGTCACCGTCGTCCAAGCCTGCCAGCCGCCCGTGTTGGGAACGGCGACCGATCCCGTCAAGTTGGCTCCTGAGGAGTTGGAGAGATGGAAGGCATCGGAAACCGAGGCTCCGCTTCCATCGGAAACTAGGAAGTTCACCGTGTACGTCCCGGCTGTGGCGACGTTCACCGTGTAATTGAACCACTGTCCGGCAGCCGTCCAGCCAATATCATTTCCGGTTGCAGGAGCCGAGGATAATTCCAGATCAACGCCATCGGAACGATAGCCGTTATCCGAACCATTGATGGAGGAGACGTTGTAGGCAACGCCCTGTCCACCTGTGTCGTAGTTCTCGGCCATCACCGTGCCCGCGATCGTCGCCGGCGTGCCACCAAACGGAGCATCGGTTACTCCGCCAGTGCTGCCGCCGGTGCTGGGGGTATACCAGCGAACGTAGTCCACTACCATGGGCGATGCCGGGCTGGTCAGGCTGCTCGTCGATCCGCCCAAGGTGCCACCGACCGCAACATTCAAGAGCGCGAACATGCCCTGATTGAAGGGCCACGTATCTCCCGAGGGAAGGGTGCTGGGGGTCACCGTGAAGAAGGGGGACGCTGGGTTATCCACAAAGAATTGCATGTTGTTGTTTTCCCAAACAATCCCATATGTGTGGAAGCCCGTGTTGGTCGCTTCTCCGCTGGGGAACAAGTAGCGCTGACTGACTCCAGTGCCGCCGGTATCCAGCGTGTGCACGGTGGAATTGAATCCGGCAGGGCCGGCTCCATTGAGCACTTGCGGGGACCAGTCCTCAAACATGTCCGATTCTCCGCAGGTGGGCCAACCCACTGTCGTGATGTTGCTGCCAAGAGCCCACCAGGCCGGCCAGAGACCCTGGGCGGTCGTGTTGGGGCCTTCAATGCTGGCCACGAGGATGCCGTAGGTAAAGTTTTCCTTCCCTTCCGTATTCAACCGACCTGAAAGCCAACTGCCATTTTCGTTGATCGGCTGGATCACCAGATGCCCGTTGCCATCAATGTAGACGGGGGCGGTTGCAGTGCTAAAGGTCGTGGGACACTGGGAGGGGTTGCCAGAGTATCCCGGAGGGCCGCAGTAGACTTCCTGCTCGCCATTACCCCAGCCGCTGTTATTTCCCAGATCAAAATTCCACTGTGTGGTGTCAATGGCAGATCCCACGGCACCGTTAAACTCCTGGCACCACGTGGGAACGTATGTGGTGGACCCGATCGTAATGTTAGAAACACCACTGCAGCCGCCGGAAGGCTGCGCGTGAGCTTGAATTGCGCTGGAGACCAAGGCCATTGCTGTGATCCCTGCCGCGATTACAGCGTGGCTAAACCAACGCCGCCATGAGAATGGTTGAATCGTTAACTTTACCGTCATAGAATGAGGCCCCCTCGCCCCGTTTCCCTTTTTGAGATTCCGAGTTTTTCAACACAAACAGTGCAAAAAATTTGCCTTATCATTGTGGACACAAAATCGGCCCAAGTGAAAGGAACCGAAGTCATGTTTGGGTTACCTTCCGTTGCTAAAGTTCTCTGCATCCAAGCCGATGTGCGTCTCTGCCCCTGACTGCGGGCATCGTAGTTACGCCAGCCACCCGGCATGCAGGACGAACTCTGGCCGACCTGGCCACTTCTCCATGGCCAAGCGACCAACCAATACGATCTGCGGATCCCCGCCATGCGCAGACCCTTGGGAACCACCTAGACTGCTTGTCATTTCGGATGCGAATGTAACCCCGTACAACGCAGACTGTCAACAATTTTTCACAAAACTAAAGTACCCCACCCCCTGACCCTATCCACTAAAAGATCCAACAATTTACCTGTAAATTTACCTCCGTAATCTCGCTGAACTAAAAGCACTTATTCGGCACACTTCCCCACGGCTGTTTCGCCAGAAATTCTCCAGTATCTACATGGAATTTTTTTTAAATATCCCTCCCATTTTTCTGCCCAAAATATGCGCGCCAACACTTCTCGGGAATTTCATCTCCCGTTCATCGTTTGCGCACTGCATCCAGTGCATAAATGGGGCATGAAGGAATATAGATCCGTTGCAAGCGCAAAGGATGGGGCCGTAGACACACTCCTGCTCTCTGACCTGCACCTAGGCAGTGAAACCAGCAGGGCTGAGGATGCCGTCCAGCTCCTGGAGTCGGCACAGTACAAGCGGCTGATTCTGCTCGGCGACATTTTCTCTGATCTCAATTTCCGCCGTCTTACTGGGGAGCACTGGAAGTTTCTCTCCTGCATTCGCAAGCTCTCCAACCCCAAACGCAAAGTCGAGGTCGTCTGGGTCGAGGGCAATCACGATCACGGCTTGGCAGATTTGATGTCCCACCTCGTCGGTGTGCCCGTGTATCAGCGTTATGTTTGGGAATATGCGGGAAAAAGACATCTCGCGGTGCATGGGCATCAATTTGACCGATTTATCAGCCGCAATCTGCTCTTGAGCCGGATGGGAGAACGCATCTACGATCAGGTGCAAAAAATTGATGCACAATCCAAACGATTCTCCCGATTTTTGGATCGCATGAGCACACGCTGGCTGCGCCTCTCCGACAAAGTGGCCCAGGGAGCCTTGATCTATGCCCGCCAGGGTTTTTGCAGCCGCGTCTTCTGCGGCCATACCCATGAGGCTTTGACGTTGGAGCAAGAGGGGATCGAATACTTCAACACTGGCTGTTGGGTGGACGCACGCGCCACCTATGCTGTTGTCGATGAGCAAGGGGCGCGCGTCGAGGAATATGGAAGTGCGCGGCCAGAACCGCCTTACGCACTGGCCCGCCCCCAAGTAGCCTTGAAGGCGGGCGTACCCGAACTGGCAGCGTTGCCCCTGGCAACCGCCGTCGGTTATCAGAGCCTGCGCTGCAATTAAATCCGAGATTCTTGCACTACAGGTGCAAGTCCACCGCGCGGCCTTCCGCACTGGACTTGTAGATGGCGGTAATAATCTTCATATCCCGCAATCCTTCCTGCCCGTCGGACTTTGGCTCTCGATTCTGCAGAATGCACTCGGCCAAATGATCGGCCTCCCGTGCGAATTGCTGGGGATTGGGATCCACAATGGCTAGCGTCAAATCGCCAGCCGTATCGGAGCGTCCCACGATGCGCAGACCACTGTAGGAATGCGCCGGATTCATCTCCAACGTTCCGGTCTTTCCGATAATTCGCGCCTGATTGCCGGTGTAGTTGCTGCCATAACTGGTGATGCAAGAGGCCAAGGCTCCGCTGGGAAAGCGCATCGTCCATGCCACATTTTCTTCCACTTCTTGAAAACGTTCCCCCGGGCTGACCACGCTGGTGTATCCCTGCACGCTCACCGGCTCTTCTCCGGTAAGATACCGGCTGGCATTGACGCTGTAGATGCCCACGTCATACAGTGGCCCACCGCCCGCCAGCTTTTTGTTCAGTCGCCATTCTCCCGGTTTGATGTCGAACCCAAAGGCGCAATCCAACTCCAAAATCTTACCCACATAACCACGGCGCAGCGCTGCAATGGTTTGCAGCGTATTCGGCTCATACTGCAACCGATAGGCAATCATCAATTTTCGATCGGCCTTGCGACAGGCTTCGATCATGTCTTCGCATTCCTTCACCGTGTTGGCCATTGGCTTTTCGCAAAGCACATGCTTTCCCGCCTTGGCGGCTCGAATGCTGTACTCGGCGTGCATGCCATTGGGCAGGGCGATGTAGACCGCATCAATCTCTGGATTGTGTGCGATCTCGTCATAATTTTCGTAGTTGTAAATTGCCTTGGGATTCACTCCATACTGCGCGGCAACACGCTCGGCCTTGTCGCGGTGCCCACTCACCAACGCCACCACTTTCGAGTGCTGGGATATTTGCACTCCGGGCATAAATTCATTCATGGAAATCCGCCCCAATCCTACAATGCAGTAGCCGATTTTTCGGGAGGAAGCGCCTGCCGTGGATGCAGAATTCTCTGAGGTTGTTTGCGTTGTTGCTGCCGGTTCGGCGGAACTGGGTTCGGCAAAAATCCGAGATTCCCCCGACAGCGCTGCTGCGGTTATGGCTGCGGTGGAACTGAGTTGCTTGAGGAAATTCCTGCGTGTGCTGCTCATCGTGGCGTACCTTCCAGAATGCATTTTCGTCCGGCAACACTATATAGCAAGCCGAATACATCCGGAAAGGATCGTCATCACAGGGGCGTGGAACAGTATTGAGGATATTGGATAACCCGCTCCATGCTGCCCCAAAGACAGAGTGTCTTTCTGAGCAGAGGAGTCATTCGGAGCGACCAGCGGGAGCAAAGAATCCAGACGATCTGCGCTGCATCGCCCCAGAGGTCACCTGCAGGATTCTTCCTCGCCACGTTCCCCAGAATGACACGGAATCTTAGGGAATGCCCGCAACACCACACCCGCCATTCATAAAATTCGTATGGATTCGCACTGCATACCGCATAAATTCCTATAAAATCACACCATGCCGGAACTGCACACACCCCGCGAAGCCGCCGAGCGTCTGGGTATCTCCTACCCCACCATCAAGCAGTGGATCTACGCTGGCAAGCTGAAGGCCATCAAAACCCCCGGCGGACACTACCGCATTCCTGAACGCGAGATCCAAGCGCTCGCCCAGCCCACGCCGCCTGCGCGCACACGCAAATCCCTGCCTGCCAGCGTCAGCGGACGCAATCAGCTCGTCGGGCGCATCACACAGTTGCGCTATGACGGACTGATGGCGCAGGTAAAGCTCTCCATCAGCGGTCAGACGGTAACCTCCATCATCACCGCCGACGCTGCGCGCGCGCTGCAATTGCGCGTGGGCCAAACTGCCGCCGCACTCATCAAGTCCACGGAGGTGATGATTGTCCGCGTCTAAATTCATCCCCAAAATTTTTCTGCCTCTTCTGCTGGCCGCCCTGTTGCTACCGCTGGCCAGCGGCCTGGCTTGCGCACAAGCGCCGCTGCGCATTGCCGCCGCCGCAGACCTGCAACCCGTGCTGCCTCCCATTCTGGATGCTTTTCAAAACAGCACCGGCATCACCGCCACCGCCTCCTACGCTTCTTCGGCCACGCTTTCCACGCAAATTTTGAATGGCGCGCCCTTTGATCTTTTTCTGGCCGCCGACACCGCCTTTCCGCAGCGCGTCATCGCCGCCGGACTGGCGGAAGAGTCCGCGCCCGCCATTTACGCGCGGGGAACGCTGGTACTGTGGGCGCGCACAGACACGCTGGAGCAACTGCACCGCGCGCTGGCGCTGGCCCTGCTTACGGATCCCGCCGTGGCGCGCATCGCCGTGGCCAACCCGGAACACGCGCCGTACGGACGCGCCGCCATTGCCGCGCTGCACGGCATCGGCGTCTATGCAGCGGTGCAATCCAAACTGGTCTATGCGGAAAACATCGCGCAGGCCGCGCAGTACGCCGCCAGCGGCAACGCACAGGTGGGGCTGCTCTCGCGCACGCAGGCAGAAACTCCAGCGCTGCGCAATGTGGGGGCCTACATTGTCATTCCGCAAACAGCCTACCCGGCCATTGAGCAGGGCGCAGTCATCGTCAAAAATTCCGCGCAGCACGCCGCAGCGGAATCCTTGCTGCGCTGGCTGCTCTCTCCGCAAGGCCAGCGGCTTTTGCAGCAGGGCGGCCTGACGCAGGCGCAAGAATAATTGTTATGGATATTTCCGCACTTCTGTTGACGCTACGTCTGGCCACGCTCACTACGCTGGTGCTAGTGGCGGTGGCGCTACCTTTGTCTGCCTGGCTGGCCTCGACGCGCTGGCGCGGCAAGGCGCTGGTGGCCTCGCTCGTCGC
>DAHWKP010000282.1:0-1551 GCA_027343585.1 Acidobacteriaceae bacterium | reverse complement strand
TTCCACCGTCGCCGCACTGCTGCGCGCAGAGGGTTACAACCTCGTCGGCCTCACGCTGCAACTGTGGAACCAGCGCCGTCTGGCCGGCCAGCCCGGCATGCCCGAAACCACCGAAGGCCGCTGCTGCTCCCTCGACGATGTCTACGATGCGCGCCGCGTGGCCGAGCAGCTTGGCATCCCTTACTACGTCGTCAACCAGCAGGAGCGCTTCGAGCAGGATGTCATCCGTCCTTTTGTCAGCGAGTATCTCAGCGGTCGCACACCCGTGCCCTGCACGCTCTGCAACAATCACCTCAAGTTTGACCAGTTGCTCATCACCGCGCGCCAGATCGGTGCCGAGCGCATCGCCACCGGCCACTACGCGCGCAATGAATATGACCCCGCACGCGGTCGCTGGATTTTGAAGCGCCCCGCCGATGCCGGCAAGGACCAGACCTACTTCCTCTTCGGCCTGACGCAGGAGCAACTCAGCCGCACGCTCTTCCCCCTCGGCAACCACACCAAGCCGCAAGTACGCGCGCTGGCAGAAGAGCATCACCTCGCGCTGGCGCAAAAGCCCGACTCGCAGGAGATCTGCTTCATCCCCGGCGGCGATTACAAACTCTTTTTGGATGCCTACCTCGCCGAGCAAAAGGAGAGCCTGCCCGACACCAGCGGCGAACTGGTCACCACCGACGGCACCGTGCTGGGCAAGCATGACGGCATCCACAACTTCACCGTCGGCCAGCGTAAGGGCCTCGGCGTCGCCGCAGGCTCACCGCTCTACGTCATCCAGATCAACGGCGCAGAGCGCAAGGTCGTCGTCGGCAGCAATCAGGATTTGGCCGCCACCACGCTACGCGCGGGTCGAGTCAATTGGATTGCCATCGCGCAGCTGGATGCCCCCATACGCGTGCAGATCAAGATTCGCCATCGCCATGAACCGGCCTGGGCCACGCTGACGCCCACAGAAAATCCCAGCGAAGTTGTGGCCACGTTTGACGAGCCGCAGCGCGCCATCACCCCCGGCCAGGCCGCCGTCTTCTACAGCGGAGATGAGGTCACCGGCGGCGGCTGGATTCTCTAATTCCCCACCGCCATATTTTCCACTTCGCTCTTTGCGCCGATGCGGTACCCTGAATCCATCCCAACCGCCAGCGAGCCAGCGATGCCCACCGCACAGAACGCCGCACCCAGCCCCACCGCCTCCACGCAAGCCACCAGCGCCACCGATGTTTACGCCGTTCACGGAGCCGATCCCGAGGTGCTGGCCTACGCCATGGCCAAGTACTCGCGCTCCTCGCTGTCCATGCGCGAGTCCCTGCGCGAGCTGAACAGCCAACGCGCCGAACAGTTCCTGAACACCTTCTACTTCCAATACGGCCACCGCTCCATCGCTGACCTGGCCCACATTGCCTTCGCCGTCGAACGACTCTCGCTGCTGGCCGCCATCACGCTGGTGGATGAACAGCGTTGGGATGGGCAGGAGCGCTCCACGCGCTATCAAAACTTCCGTAAGAGCGGCTGGTTCACGCCAGAATTCGGAGGCAACGCGGACGCGCAACGCCTCTA
>DAHWKP010000275.1:0-1867 GCA_027343585.1 Acidobacteriaceae bacterium | reverse complement strand
AAGCTGCGCACAATCTGATTTTGATCTCCAACCGGCTGCCGGCCACGGTGGAGTCCACGCCAGATGGGCTGCAAATCAAGCCCAGCTCCGGCGGGTTGGTGACGGCGCTACGCCCGGTGCTGGCCTCGCAAAAAGGAGCTTGGATCGGCTCGGTCGACGCAAACTCTGGCATGGCAGAAGCGCTGCTGGAACTCTCCACAGGCGGCGCGCACCCCGACGACACCTGCGACATGATCGGCATCCCGCTGACTCGGGCAGAGCAGCATGGCTTCTATGCAGGCTTTTCAAACGAGATCGTCTGGCCGCTCTTTCACGATCTACAATCCCGCTGCAACTTTGACCCCGCGTATTGGAATATTTATGCCAGTGTGAACCGCAAATTTGCCGCCACCATCGCGCAAACGGCCCAGAGCGGCTCGCGCATCTGGGTGCATGACTACCACCTGATGCTTACGGGAAAATTTCTACGAGAGATGGGCCTGTGCCATCGCATGGGCTTTTTTCTGCATATCCCCTTTCCCCCGCTGGACATCTTTGAAAAATTACCCTGGCGCTGCCAGATTCTGGAGGCGCTGTTTCAGTTCAACGTGATCGGCTTTCAAACGGCGCGCGATCAGCGCAACTTTGTCGGCTGCGTGCGCCGTCTGCTGCCCAAGATGGAGTTGCAGCGCGTCGATGACGAGGTCTACTCGAGCGATGGCGAGCAAGCCAGCCTGATTCGTGTCTTTCCCATTGGCATCGACTACAACGAGTTTGCCCGCGCCGCTGAGCAGCCGGCGGTGCTCCAGCGCGTCGAAAAAGTGCGGCGCGATATGCATGGACAGCAGATCGTGCTCGGCGTCGATCGGCTGGATTACACCAAGGGCATCCCAGACCGATTGAAGGCCTTCCGCCATCTACTGCAGACGCATTCGCAGGTGCACAGAAAAATCAGTCTGGTGCAGATCGTCGTGCCCAGCCGCGAGCACATTCCCGAGTACCGCGAGTTGAAGCAGGAGATCGAAACGCTCATCAGTCAGATCAATGGCACCTTCAGCGACTCGGGCTGGACGCCGGTGCATTACATCCACCGCTCGCTGAGCCGAACCGAGCTGCTGGCCTTGTATCGCGCAGCAGACATTGCCTTAATTACGCCGCTCAAGGATGGCATGAATCTGGTGGCGAAGGAGTTTTGTGCCGCACAGATTGAGTGCCGCGGCCTGTTGATCCTGAGCGAGTTTGCCGGGGCGGCAGCGCAGTTGCGTGGCGGCGCAATCCTGGTGAACCCCTATGACATCGAGGCCGTGGCCGAGGCCGTACTGCGCGCATACGAAACCGGCCCTAAAGAACGCAGAAAGCGCATGCTGCAGCTCCGCCGCAACGTACGCAAAGCCGATGTTTACCACTGGTGCGACGACTTTTGCGCCTGCTTGGATGGAGCCGGGGCCGCCTAGAGGCAATCTGTGCAACCGTCAACACTAGGAAGAAGCGAGAGCACGCGCCCCTGATGGTTCGTGGAAGCAATGGATTCAAGATTGCCGATTTCGATTTCGATTGCCGATTTCCCCAGATGGCTGGTGCAAAGACTTCGGGCCTGCGGAAGACTCCGCAGGCCCTTGGTGTTTGTAGCGACTGCTGATTTTCTTTACTGCATGTTCAACGTGAAGGTGAAAATCTGGTTTTGGTCCGCGCATCCGCGAGATCCGCGGCCAGTGCTGCTGTCAGCCCAACCTTCTCAGCAATCTCGCTGCAAAATGCGTCCGCCGCGTGAGAGCAACTCACCCGGCGGTGTGCATCGTGCAATTTTTTCTACAACGGTTGTTTCGATCCGCTGCTTCTGTTACCCGATAATGGTGACGTTCAGGTGGATGGTTTGACTGCTCTGACC
>DAHWKP010000269.1:0-19665 GCA_027343585.1 Acidobacteriaceae bacterium | reverse complement strand
GAGCGCGTGCGCTGGTGGGCCACGCAACAGGCACTGGAGATGATCCGGAACAAATTGCTGTAACAAGCGATCGGAACCACACAGAACAATTCCCAGACCCGTACAATCGCACTAGACTTTAAATACAGAATTATGACCATGGCATTTGTGCTGGCAGCCTCGGCTGCCTATCTTCTCGGATCGATTCCCTTCGGCTACCTGCTCGTGCTGGTGGTGCGGAAGCAGGACATTCGGTCGAGTGGCAGCGGCAACATTGGCGCGACGAACGTATTGCGCTCTGGTGCGCGCGGGCTGGGAGTTTTGACGCTGCTGCTGGACGCAGGTAAAGGCTTCGCTGCGGTTGTGTTGGTGCGTACTGTTGCCCAGCAACATATCGGCGCAGGCCCACTGGTGGCGGAGTTGGCGGCCATTGCGGCCACCTATGCCGTGGTGGGCCACGTGTACCCTGTGTGGCTCCGCGGCAAGGGCGGCAAAGGAGTCGCCACGGCCCTGGGCGTCTTCATCGCGCTGGCTCCGATGAGCGCGCTGTGCGCGACAGCAGTCTTTCTGCTGGTCTTTTTATGGTTTCGATATGTGTCGCTGGCCTCCATTGCCAGTGCGATCTCGTTTCCTCTGTTCGTTTGGCTGTGGGGCGGGCTGCTGCACCGCGCAGATTGGAACCTGGCGCTGCTGGCCAGCGCACTCGTGGTTCCTGCGATTATTTTGGGCAAGCACGCCGCCAATATCGACCGCTTACTGAAGGGCACGGAATACCGCTTTGGCAGCAAGGGGAAATCTGCCGCATGAGCCGCATTGCCGTCGTCGGCGCCGGAGCCTGGGGCACGGCCATCGCCATAACGCTGGGTCGGCGCGGCGGCCACACGGTCTCGCTCTGGTCGCACACGAAAGGACTCGCCGACATCATCACGCGCACGCGGGAAAATGCCCGCTATCTGCCCGGCATCCCCGTACCGCAAAGCGTACAGACCACTCACGACATGAACGCTGCATTGCATCGTGCCGAGATCGTGGTCACTGTAGTGCCGTCAGAGCATTTGCGCGCGACCCTGCACCTGATGGCACCGCACCTGACGCAACGCCAAGTCATCGTGAACGCGACCAAAGGGCTGGAAGATGGAACCTACCTGCGCATGACACAGGTGATCGGCGCGGTGCTGGCCGAGCACGCACTGCCGCTTCCCTGCTGCGTGCTAAGTGGGCCATCCTTTGCACAGGAAGTAGCCGCCGGTAGCCCGACGGCGATGACGCTGGCCTCCAACACGCCGGATTTGGCCGCGTATATTCGCAAAGAATTTGTTGGGCCAAGTTTGCGCATCTACACCAACGATGACGTGGTGGGCGTGGAGATGGGAGGCGCGCTGAAGAATGTGATCGCGCTGGCCTCCGGCGTGGTGACAGGATTGGGCCTTGGCCACAACAGCATCGCAGCACTGGTGACGCGCGGCAATGCGGAGATCACACGTCTGGCCATCGCCAATGGTGGCAGACGCGAGACGCTGGCCGGGCTGGCTGGCTTGGGCGATCTGGTGTTGACCTGCACCGGAGCATTGTCGCGCAATCGCCATGTGGGCATTGAGCTGGGGCGCGGACGCAAGCTGCCGGAGATTTTGGCGTCCATGCGCGGCAAGGTGGCGGAAGGTGTGCGCACCACCACCGCAGCCCTGGGGCTGGCCAATCTGTGCGGCGTGGAGATGCCCATCACGGAACAGGTGGCCGCCGTATTGGCTGAACGCCTGACGCCGCTCGATGCCATGCGCGAGCTGATGGCACGCCCCGGTCGCGATGAGTAACGCGGCGCACCGAGTCCCCAGATTTTCCCCTTCCAAAATATAGAAATCATGCTACTTTCGTAATCTCCCTTCCCTGCGCAATTGCTTCCGCCGCAAGCAGCGGCCGGGTACACTTTTGCTTTGGCCATGGAAATTCGCTCAAATCCGAAGCTCAACGCACTCTATGGAATGATGGCGCTTCCCCTGCTGTGCTTTGCCGGAAGCGTGGCTGTGTTTTGGCGTCTCTTCCAACCAGGCTATCGCGATGCACGCACGGAAAATCTACTCGTATCCATCCTCACGCTGATTCTCGGCGTGGCTTGTTGGAGACCAACGCTGCGCTACATCCAGTATTGGAAGAAATTTCTGGAAGCCTGTGCAGCCGTAAAGCGGGGCGAAATTGTTTTGATTCTGGAAACAGAGGAGATGGCAGAGTTTCGCGAATTGAGTAAAGCCTACGCCGCCGGACAAGAGAGCCTGGACACGGGGCTGGCCAATTGGATTTTAGCCGCGCGGGAACATCATCGAATATTTGCCACTCTGGTCAAGGTCATTGCAGACTCTCTGGAAACGCGGGACTTTTACATGCGTGGGCATGCCGGGCGCGTTGCGATTTATGCAACACTCATCTGCCAAGAGCTGCGCCTGACGCCCGAGGAAACAGAACGCATCCGTTACTCCGCGCTGCTTCACGACATTGGAAAAATCGGCATGGATGAACGCATTCTGACCAAGCCGGGAGTGCTGACTGCCGAAGAGTTTGCCCTGATGAAGCAGCACACCACGCGCGGGGCAGCAATGCTGCGCCCCATGGATGCGCTTCAGGATCTGATCCCCGGCGTGGAGTTGCACCATGAATCACTCGATGGCAGCGGGTATCCGCATGGACTGCGTGGCAATCAGATTCCACGCATGGCGCGCGTCATCGCCGTTGCGGATACGTTTGACGCCACAACCATGAACCGCGCCTATCAAGAGCCGCTGGGTGCTGATTACGCCTTGCGCATCCTGCAGCGATTGGCGGGAGAAAAATTTGATCCCCTGGCGGTTGCTGCCCTGCAGCGAGCCTATGCTGCGGGCAAGATTCGCCTGCCGGGATCGCAGACTCGACCAGCGAGAATCTCAACCACCCCCACCTAATCCCTGTGGCGCAAGCTGGTTGCACACAAAAGTACAGGCGCTCCATCTGTGATTGATACACTGAATACAGAGCGGACACGCTCGCAAACAACCATGCTGGCTACGTTTTTTCGTAAATCCGTTGCGGCCGCGCCAGAGACGCAGCCCGATGCGCCCGCCAAGGCAAGCCTCTTGGACCGGATGCGGCAAGCTGTCACGCGCACGCGCGAAGGATTACAAGAACGCATCGATGGCCTGCTGACACGCACCCAGACTGTCGATGCATCCACGCTCAATGAATTGCAAGCGTTGCTGGTTGCCTCCGATGTTGGCGTGCGCACGGCAACGGAGATTTTGGCGCACCTGCGAACTCAGGCTGCGCAAACCCAAATCCAAGATGGCGCACAATTACGCGCACTGCTCAAAGTGGAACTGCTGCGCATTTTGGAATCCGTGCAGACGCCCGCGCCCGTGGTGAGCGCGCCGCCAGAGGTTCTGTTTCTTGTCGGCGTCAACGGAACCGGGAAAACAACCACGACAGGCAAGCTGGCCGCGCATTTGCGGGCACAGGGCAAGAGCGTGCTGCTCTGTGCGGCGGATACCTTTCGCGCGGCGGCGGTGGAACAGCTTTCCGTTTGGAGTGAGCGCGCAGGCGTGGAGATGATTCGCACCAAGACAGGCGGGGATCCTTCGGCTGCATTGTTTGACTCCCTGCAAGCGGCCAAGGCGCGCAACGTGGATGTGGTGCTGGTGGATACGGCGGGACGACTGCATACAAAAAATAATTTGATGGCGGAGTTGGAGAAAATGCGGCGCACGGCACAGCGCTTTGCCGCCGAAGCTCCCCACCAAACGTTGTTGGTAATGGATGCCACCACTGGCCAAAATGGACTGCAGCAAGCGCGGCAATTTCAAGCTGCAGCAGCAGTGAACGGCATCGTGCTGACCAAACTGGATGGCACGGCGAAGGGCGGCATCGTGGTGGCCATTGCGCAAGAGATGGGCGTGCCTGTGCGTTATGTGGGCGTGGGAGAACAGATGGACGATCTGCTCGCCTTCGATGCACACGCCTTTGTGGATTCTCTATTGGACGGCTAGAGCGCATGTTGGGTCCGAGTGTTCCGTGTGGGAAATGAATCGCGGCTTCCCACTCTAGCGCCCTAAGAGCACGGTTAGAGTGGGACACGCTGAATTTATGGACGCGGAACAGGAAAATGCTCTCAGGTGCGGCACAGGCCGCAGAAACCGGAGTACATCATTTGACCACCGAAGCGCGCAATGCAATCCTCTCGGATGAAAACTGGATGGAACGCGCGCTGGGCCTTGCGCGCAGCTCGGTGGGGTTGGCCTCGCCCAATCCCGTGGTGGGCTGTGTGCTGGTGCGCGACAATGCGGTGATCGGCGAAGGCTTTCACGCCTATGACGAAGTGGATCACGCGGAAGTAGTGGCGCTCAAGCAAGCAGGAAAACAGGCACGCGGAGCGACTGCGTTCGTAACACTGGAGCCATGCAGCCATCACGGCAGAACCGGGCCCTGTGCCGATGCGTTGATTGAGGCTGGTGTGCAACGCGTTGTGGTTGCTGTGCAAGATCCCAATCCGCAAGTCAGCGGCAAGGGATTGCAGCGATTGCAGCAGGCAGGCATTTCCATCACGCTAGGCGTGCATGAGACCGAAGCCAAGTTGCTCAACGCCGCCTTCGCCCGCTTCATCCGCAGTCATAGGCCGTACGTCACACTCAAAGCTGGACTCACACTGGACGGACGCATTGGCCCTCCACCCTCGGCGGCGCATCCCAGCGGATCGGTGCATTGGATCACAGGCGATATTTCCAGGGCAGCAGTGCAACAGATGCGCCACAATGCTGACGCGGTGATGACGGGCATTGGCACCGTGCTGACAGATGATCCCATGATGACCGACCGCAGCGGACGTGCGCGACGCAGGCCGCTGCTGCGCGTTGTGCTGGATTCGAAATTGCAGTTGAGCACGGAGTCGCAATTGGCACGCACGGCGGATCGGGATGTTCTGGTCTTTTGCACCAGACCGGCCAGCAGCGAACGCGTGCGGGCGCTGGAGGCAATGGGTGTGCGCGTGGAAAAAATCGCCGCTGACCCCGTGCGCGGACATCTCTCCATGCAGGCGATGATGCAGAAGCTGGCGGAGTTGGAGATTGTCCACGTCCTACTGGAGGCTGGCGCAGAGTTGAATGCAACGGCCCTGAATGCGGGAATTGTAGACAAGCTGTATTTATTTTATGCGCCCGCAATTTATGGCAATGAGGCCGTGCCCCTGGTGCGCGCACGCCAGCCCGGCGGCTTCCACACGCTGCGACTAGCCAACTATCGCCTGCACCCGATGGGCGAAGACTTTGCCGTTGAGGCCGATTTGCAAAATCCCTGGCAGTAGCCGTGCGGAGACGAAGATGTTTACAGGATTAATTGCCGCAACGGGTGAAATTCTTTCGCTAACGCCGACAGACGGAGCACACAGGCTGCGTGTTGCCGCACCCGCCAAGTTTCTGCAACAGACACGCACCGGCGACAGCATCGCCGTGAATGGCGTTTGCCTGACGGCACTTGCCATCGACCCAACCGAAGGCATCTTCCACGCCGATCTGGGTGCGGAGACGTTGGCGCGCACATCGCTCGCACAACTAACTTCGGGAACCCTGGTGAATTTGGAGCATCCCACGCCCGCTGGCACACCTCTCGGCGGACACGTTGTGCAAGGGCATGTGGATGGCGTGGGGCAATTGCTCAGCTTGGAGCCAGTGACGGCTGCGGCAAGTGCCACCACAACTGATTGGTGGCTGCGCGTGAGGATTCCTGCCGCCTACGCGCGCTACGCTACGGAAAAAGGATCCATTGCCATCGATGGCATCAGCCTGACGGTGGCTCGCGTGGAAGATACGCAGCAAGATTGCGTGGTTGCGGTCAACATTATTCCCCATACCTATGCAGCAACCAACTTGCATACCCTGGCATCCGGCGCGCCGGTAAACATTGAAGTCGACGTACTGGCCAAATATGCCGAGCGACTGATGGCGGAACGAGCTGCGCAGTCGCCAATCACGCTGGCCACACTCATCGCCAAGGGCTACTGAGCAACCATCTTTTGCGCGTCCAGCCATGTGTGCAGATTCGCCTGCTGCGCGGCACGCAACTGTACACACTCTTCAATGGAGTCGTTGGCAATGCTCCGGGCACGCTCCGCTGCCGTCACAGGATGCGCAGCGAAAAATCCATGAACCTCGGTGCGTTTTTGCTCGGTGCAGAAGCTGCCGGTAGCGGTCACCAAACGCGCACCCATCATCGTTGTCAGCTCAGAGTGTACATTTTCCCAATGATCTTGAATGTACTGCCAGGCGACTGGGCGCGTATCGCGTTCTTGCAATGCGATCACAAAAAAGAAGATGGCATCCTGATTCCGCACCTTGCCGGAGGTAGCGTAGTCCAACGCCCGGCGCAGTAGTGCAGGATTGTGGAAGCGAGCCAGGGAAAATAGCGCCGTGGTCTGCACGTCTGGATTGTCGGAGGTTTGACTCAGCGCGAGCAGTTGCGCAAAGAGTTGCGCATCTCCATTGGCTGCGGCCACGGCAATGGCTGGGCGCACCATGGATGGATCGATGCTGGCTGGATCGTGAATGTATTGCTCCGTGAGCGTATGCGCCTGCGCGATAATCTGCGGATCACGCCCGATAATGCCCAACACCGTGAAGAGTGTCGCGCGCAGTTGGCGCTGCTCTTGCGATGTGGTGGACAAGGCTTGCTGCTGCGCATAGGCTGGTCCGAATTGTGCGCGCACCCACGCAGCCAGCCGTACGCGATCGGCTTCCGACGCAATGCGATCGCTGACGGTTTGCAGCGCCGAGGCAACATCAATGACGACGGCAGCGTTACGGTCTGCCTTCAAGCGCCCGGCAAGATTCATGTAGTCCGCAATACTGGAGCGGCCCGAGCGCGTAAGCGCCCAAGCATTGCCGACAAAGCCGATACGTTCGACTGGCGAGAGTTCGGTTTCGATGCTGTCTGTAATCGCTTGACTGTCCGCAGGCGCATAGAGCGTCCGGTAGTAGCCTTTGTCTCCTGCGTCAGCAAAAAAGAGCGGAGATGCGGCAACCTTGAACGTTTGTTGTGCGGAGTCGAGCAATTCGCATTTGGATTTTCCTGTGGATGGAAAGCAGACGGGAATGGTCCAAAGCTGGGAGGGTGTTGACTGCTTGCCATCCGGGCTGAGAAAGAAGCGTTCTTGCGTTACTTCAGTCTTTCCATTTTTGGGCGCAGTAAAACGCAGCAGGGGCACCCCCGGCAGAGCAACGAAGCTCTGCATGATTGCATCGACAGGCTTGTGGCTGACTGCTGTCTGCGCGTTCCAAAAATCCTCTGCCGTGGCGTTGCCGTACATGTGCGCCAGCAGATATTTATGTACGCCGCGGCGAAAGGTTTCCTCGCCCAGATAGTTCTCCACCATCGCCAGCACCGCACCACCCTTTTGATAGGTGATGCCGTCGAACATTTCGTTGATCTGCGCTGGGGTGTCCGCCTTGGCGCGAATGGTGCGCGTAACGCGACCCGCATCCATATTCAAAACTGCATCCAGATCCAGCGCATCATCCTGCGGCTGTTTCCACTCTGGATGCCAGGCAGCAACGGGCTTGCTCTCCATCCACGTGGCAAAGCCCTCATTGAGCCAGAGGTTGTTCCACCACTGCATGGTGACCATGTCCCCGAACCACTGATGCGCCATCTCATGCGCGACGACGATGGCCACACGCTTTTTTGCCGCCAGCGGCGCAGTCTTTTCGTCGATGAGAAAATCCGTTTCGCGATAGGTGATCGCGCCAAAGTTTTCCATTGCGCCGGCTTCAAAGTCGGGGATGGCGATCATGTCCAGCTTGGGCATGGGATATTTGATGCCAAAGTAGTGATCGTAATAATGGAGTACAAACTCAGCAGCCTGCACGGCGAAGCGGCCCATCTGCGCCTTGTCCGGCGTGGCGCAGGCGCGAATCGGTACGCCATCACTTTCTCCGGAGACGCATTGAAAATCGCCCACAAGAAAGGCCACCAGATACGTGGACATCTTCGGCGTAGTGGCAAAGGTGAGGGTGTGTTTGCCTGCAACGGGTCCCGGCGTGTCGCTGACAATGTTGGTGTTGGAGATGGCCGTATCGCCTTTGTCAACGATAAGGCTCGTAGTGTATGTGGCCTTCAACTCCGGCTCGTCAAAGGATGGAAAGGCGCGCCGCGCATCCGTAGGCTCAAACTGTGTGACAGCATAGTTGCGCCGCGCGGTTTTCGAAAGATAGAAGCCGCGCAATTCATTGTTCAGAATGCCGGTGTAGAAAATGTGGATTGAGGCCGGGCCAACGGGCAAGATATGCCCGACGTGTAACGTTGCCTGCTCTTTGTCCGCATCGAGTGTGACGGTTGCTGTTTGCTTTCTCCCCTGTGCGGTGATCGTGACCGCGCCAAAGGTGATCTCTGCGGCATTGAGCGTGATGGCGCTCGTAGGCTGCTGAATGGATACATCGAGCGTCTCCTCGCCGGTGAAGGTGGCGGCCTTCAGATCGGGAGCCAGCGTCAAACCGTAATGCACGGGCACAACCCCGGCAGGCAATCGCTGCGCATTTGCGGTGAATGTGCAACCGCAGAGCACGAGTGCGCCCATGCACGCAGCGCGGAAGGTATATAGAGAAACTCGACGAAGCATATCGCTCCTTTTGCAGAGTTGGGGCCTTATTCGACCGAAGCTGCACGAATACTGCGTCCGGAGATTTCAGCCGCACGTGCCTCCGCGTAGGCGGCAGCACCCATCAACGCAGCACGGCTTTCTAAAATCACGCGCACGGGAATATGCTCCAAAACCACGCTGAGGCGACCCTTGTCGCAGAAGGCGCGCAAGAAGGTTCCGTCCTTCATTTTTTCAATCAACTTGGGTGCGATGCCGCCGCCAACATACAAGCCGCCGTAGGCCAGCACCATGAGAGCCAGATTTCCCGCACCCGCACCATACGCGGAGACAAACATGTCGAGCGTGGTGGCGCATAGCTCACTTTTGCCACTCATGCCTGCTTCGGCGATGACGGAGTTGGGATCTTGCTGCGCTCGCTGCTCTTTGAGCCATGCGGGTTCTTCCATCTTCTTTTCGTCGCGCAAAAATTCGTAAATGTTTTGTAGTCCCATGCCAGAAGTGACACGTTCCCAACTGACACGCCCTTGGTATTTTTTTTGCAAGTAAAGAAAAAGCTCAACCTCTCGCTGAGACCGAGGAGCAAAGTCCACGTGGCCGCCTTCGGAGGCGACCGGCTTGTGTGTTTTTCCATTCCAAAGCAACAATGCCTCGCCCAAACCGGTTCCGGCGGACATGAGGCCGCGATGGCCCACTGCGTCCTTGTCGCCATGGTTGAGTTCGCAGATTTGATCGGGGCGCAATTCGGCTATGCCGTAGGCGTTGGCCTCCAGATCATTCAGCAAAAATACATGCTCAATGTTCAGATGGCTGGCGAGCTGACGGCGATCGAGCAGCCACGGCAGATTGGTCAGTTGAATCCGGCCATCGCGCACGGGGCCTGGGGCGCCAAAACAGGCAGCAAAGACTGGATTCGAATTCGTGTCTGTGGACGCATCCAAAAACTCTTTTGCAATTTGCTCCAAACCAGGATAGTTGCGCGCTGGAAATACCTGGTCCCGAACCTGTTGCAGTTTCCCTTGTGAAAATTGATACAGCGCCAAGTGTACCTTGGTGCCACCCACGTCTCCGGCCAAAATCATCGCTTCACCTCAAGCATTCCGATCCCGTTCTTGTCGGGAGCGGGTAACTGCGTCGCTGCATCTCTGTCCAGTAGAAACAGAAGACTGCCAGCATCCGGGCAGATGAGCTGCGACGGCGTTCTTTCTGGATCATACGGCCCCAGCAGCACATCCCGCAGCACCGCGGCCTTATTTTTTCCAGCGATTTGAAAAACCACATTGCGCGCATGGTTCAGCACGGGCGCGGTCAGCGTGACGCGCCAAGTCTCTTTTTGCGGGACGAAGTTCGCTGTGACCAACGCCATCCATTCCTGCAGCGCCTCGGTACCTGGGAAGAGCGAGGCCGTGTGGCCGTCGTCTCCCATGCCCAGCGCGATCAGGTCAAAGCAGGGAACCTCGGCACCCTCCAGCCGGAATTGATTACGCAGCGTGGACTCATAGCGGGCTGCGGCCTCGTGCGGGTCCAGTTCGCCTTCCATGCGAAATATCTGCGCCTCGGGCAGCGGCACTTTGGAGAACAGCGCCTCGCGCGTCATGTGAAAGTTGGAGTCGGCGTGATCCGGCGGCACACATCGTTCATCCACCCAGAAGAGAAACAGTCGGCTCCAGTCGACGCGGGTGCGGAATGGAAGATTTGCGTCGGCCAGCATCTCAAAGGTGCGACGTGGCGTGCTGCCGCCAGAGATGGCGATGCGCGCCAGTTTGCGTGCGGCGATGGATTGCGCGATGCAATCCGTGAACAGTTCTGCCGTGCGCAGGCTGAGCGCCTCGGCATCGGTTGCAACTTGATAAACGATCTTTTTTGTCTTCGGCATAAGCATGAGCATTGCTGCGTCGCCGCCCATGGAACCGGCAGCGGCGCAGGCGGTTAGGAGTTGCGCCAGAAGTGTCCCTCCCGCGAGAGGAACACATCCGAAGACGCCGGGCCCCAGCTTCCTGCGGCGTAGTTCGGAAAGTCTCGAGGCGGATGCGCGGCCCAGGCTTGCAGAATGGGCGTCATCAACGACCAGGTGGCCTCAACTCCGTCGCGGTGCGCGAACAACGTGGCGTCGCCCAGCATCGCATCCAACAGCAATCGTTCATATCCATTGGCCGAGGAGACACCGAAAGCATCCTTATAGTTGAAGTTCATATTCACCGGACAACTGGACATGGACGGCCCTGGCATCTTGGCGGCAAAACGCAGCGCGATGCCTTCATCCGGCTGGATGCGCATGGAAATCAGGTTCGGCTCGATGACGCCGCAAGGCGCATTTTTGTCATTGGTGAACAGGTGCATCGGCGGCTGTTTGAACTGGATGGTGATTTCCGTGGAACGCTTGCCCAGCCGCTTGCCCGCACGCAAATAAAACGGAACACCGGCCCAACGCCAGTTTTCGATGCGCAAACGCAGCGCTGCGTAAGTCTCCGTAACCGAATGCGGATTGACACGATCCTCTTCACGGTAGCCCTTGACGGCAACGCCACCCATCACGCCGGGGCCATACTGGCCGCGCACGGTGTCCTCCAAGGGAATCGGTTCAATCGCGCGCCAGACTTTCAGTTTTTCGGTGCGAATGCTTTTGGCCTCAAAGGAAGAGGGCGGCTCCATCGCCACGAAGGAGAGCAACTCCATCACATGGTTCTGCATCACGTCGCGCAGCGCGCCGGCACCCTCATAAAACGGGCCGCGCCCCTCGATGCCAATATCTTCTGCCGCGGTGATCTGTACGTGGTCAATGTAGTTGCGGTTCCAGACTGGCTCAAAGATGCCGTTGGCAAAACGGAAGACCAAGATATTTTGTACGGTCTCCTTGCCCAGATAATGATCAATGCGGAAGATTTGCTCTTCTTCAAAGACCTGGTTGACGTCATCGTTCAACGCGCGGGCTGATTGCAGGTCGTGCCCAAAGGGTTTTTCGACTATGACGCGCACCCAGTTCTTTTCCGGCTTGGCCATGCCGTGCTCACCAAGCTGGTGGATGATCTCCGCAAAATAATCCGGCGCAGTGGCCAGATAGTAGAGCCTGCCGCCGTTCGTGCCATATTGTTGGTCCACGCTGTCCAGCATTTTTTTCAGGGCAATGTAGCCATCGTGGTCATCAAAGTTCATGGCGTGGTAGCTGATCTTGCGCACGAAGGCTTCCAGCTTGGGATCGCCAGCGTCGACGCCGCCGCCCTTCAGAATGCCGTCGCGCATGTCGGCAGCAAAGCTATCGCCGAGCGGACGCCGGGCCACGCCGACAACGGCAAACTTTTCCGGCAGCAATCCGCTCTGCTCCAAATGGAAGAGCGCGGGCAGCAGCTTGCGCTTGGTCAGGTCGCCGGAGGCGCCAAAGATGACCACCACGCACGGATCGGGAATGCGCTCCGCGCGCTGGGAGGCACGCAACTGCTCCGGGGAGATGAGAACTTCAGTCGTCGCCATAGGGTTCCTCCAATTGGGCGTTGCAGGCTACTCCGCTTTTTTGACCGCGTGGCCGCCAAAGGCATTGCGCATCACAGACAACATGCGGTCGGTGTAGTTGTTCTGCTCGCGTGAACGGATGCGGCGAATCAATGACTCCGTAATCACCGGCGCGGAGACGTTGAGGTCAATCGCTTCGAAGACTGTCCAGCGGCCTTCGCCCGAATCGCTGACGTAAGCCTCCAGCCCGTCGAGGTCAGGATTCTTTTCCAGCGCTTCTGCGGTCAGGTCAAGCAGCCACGAGCGCACCACACTGCCATAGCGCCAAATCTGCGCGATCTGGCCCATGTCCAGGTGCAGCGGTTCCTTCTGCTTCATGATGGAAAAGCCTTCGGCATAGGACTGCATCATTCCGTATTCGATGCCGTTATGAACCATTTTGACGAAGTGTCCGGCTCCGGCAGGGCCTACGCGGCCCCAGCCTTTGTCCTTGGCGGGTGCAAGCGTTTCGAAGATGGGACGCAGCCGCTCGACCGGAGCTTCGTCACCGCCGATCATCATGCTGTAGCCTTCCTTCAATCCCCAAACGCCGCCCGAAGTTCCGACATCAATAAAGTTGAATCCCTTGGCCGTCAGGGCTGCATGACGGCGCTGCGAATCTTTGTAATTTGAGTTGCCGCCGTCGATAAACGTGTCGCCCTTTTGCATTAGCGGCTCCAGCTTGGCGATGGTCTCATCGACCGGATCGCCGGAGGGAACCATAATCCAGATGGCGCGCGGCGCGGAGAGGTTCTTCACCAGATCAGCCAGCGATGTGACGCCGACGGAGCCAGCAGCGGTCAGCTTGGCCACCGTCTCCGCGTTGAAGTCGAAGCCAACGACCTTGTGCCCACCCTGGCGCAAGCGCTCCGCCATGTTGAAGCCCATTTTGCCGAGACCAATCAAACCCAGTTCCATAGCCGTGTTCCTCTCTGTAAAGAATTCCGTTTCCCTTATGCAGCCAAAACTCCCAGCCGTTGCAGGTCACTACGCAACTGCGTGGGAGAAAGCATCTGAACAGCCTGAATGCCGAGCATGCGCGCGGCCTCCACATTTTCGTTGCGATCGTCGATAAAGAGCGCCTCGCCCGGCGCGCATTGCAAAATATCCAGCGCGCGCTGGTAGATGGCCGGCTCCGGCTTGCGCAACCCTGCGTAGCAGGAGCTGAAGAAGCTGGAGAAGATTTTCTTCAAGCCAAAGGCTGCGATGCGGTAATCATTAAGCACCCGCGCCTCATTGTTCAGCAAAGCCAGCGTGTGGCCTCCTGCTGCGGCCAGTTCCTGCGCCAAGCGTAAATTTTCCGCGTGCAGCACAATGGACTGCGCCTGCATGGCCGCCACAAACTGCTGAGGAGTGAAGCTGCGCGGCACGTAAAAAACTGTGCGCTGCAAATACTCCTCGACGCTGATGGTGTCGCGCTCCCACAGATCGTTGGCCTGCGGGTGGCGCGGTTCAAACTCCGCCGCATCCAGCGAGAACTGTTGCAGAACGGCGGCGCGCTCACGGCGATCCCAGCCGTTGGTCAGCAGCACACCACCGCAATCCCACAGCAGCACCCGGATGGAAGCCAACGCCATTAAGAGGCCGCCGACTTGCCAGAGGATTGGCCAAGATACTTCGCCTCGATGGCCTTCACCTTATTCAAGCGGCGGACGAAGCGCGCCTCTTGGCTTTGGAAGCGAGCCGCCAAAAACGCGCTGACAATGTCCTGCGCCAAAGCCGGCCCGATGACGCGAGAGCCAACGACCAGCACGTTCATGTCGTCGTGCTCCACGCCCTGATGCGCGGAATATGTGTCGTGACACAGCCCGGCGCGGATACCGGGAATTTTGTTGGCCGCGACAGAAACGCCCACACCTGAGCCGCAGATCAACACGCCGCGTTCGGCCTTGCCGGAAAGCATAGCCTGTCCCACAGCCGCGGCGAAGTCTGGGTAGTCGGAAGGCTCGGCGTCATAAGCGCCCATATCGAGCACCTCGTGATCCAGGTGCTCAATGTGGCGACGCATCTCTTCCTTCAACGCGAAGCCTGCGTGGTCGGAGCCAATAGCGATTTTCAACCGGCTCATTTCTTTCCTCCTGCCGTCAGCTTTCCAGCCTGAGCGGCCAGTGTTTGTGCCTGCGCCACCACATTCGACAAGCTGATGCCGAGCTTCTCCAACACGATGGGGCCGGGGGCCGATGCGCCAAAGCGCTCCAAGCCAATCACCGCACCATGGCGGCCTGCGTACTTCCACCAGCACTGCGGGCTGCCCGCCTCAACGGCCAGCACTGGAACGCGCTCTGGGAAGATGCGGGCCTTGTACTCCTCGGCCTGCTCGTCAAAGATGCGCATGCTGGGCATGGAAACCACGCGCGCGTGGATGCCTTGCTTCTGCAATTCCGCAGCGGCGGAAAGAATCAAGGCGACCTCGCTGCCCGCGGCCAGCAAAACTACATCAGACGTGGCGCTGCCCTGTTCCAGCACATAGGCTCCGTGGCGAACGCCGTTGAGAATGTCTGTGCGCTCTGGGTCGAGCACCGGCAGATCCTGACGTGAGAGCGCCATGAATGCCGGACGACGGCGCTCGATGGCAACTTGCCATGCGGCTGCCGTCTCGTTGGCGTCGGCTGGACGAAAGTCCGTCAGACCGGGCATGGCGCGCAGGCTGGCCAACTGTTCGACTGGCTGGTGCGTGGGGCCATCTTCGCCGAGGCCGATCGAGTCATGCGTAAAGACGAAGAGCGAAGGCGTCTGCATGATCGCTGCCAAGCGCATGGCCGGGCGGCAATAGTCGCTGAAGACGAAAAACGTAGAGCCATAGGGCAACACGCCGCCGTGTGCAGCCATGCCGTTGACGGCAGCGCACATGCCAAACTCGCGCACGCCGAAAAAGATGTTGCGGCCCGTTGCATCCAGGTGGAAATTTGGGCTGTCCTTGATGACGGTCTTGGTGGAGCTGGACAGGTCGGCGGCGCCGCCGATCAGCTCTGGCAGCTTGGCAGCAATGGCGTTCATCACGGTATTGCCAGCCGTGCGCGTGGCCACGGCTTTGGAGCCAGCGGCAAACTTGGGCACGCTCGCCTCCCAGCCCGCGGGCAGCTTGCCGGCAAAAACACGCTCATATTCCGCAGCGAGATCAGGAAACTGCTGCTTGTACTTTGTGAAGAGATCCTTCCAAGCCGCTTCCAACTGCGCACCGCGCGTGCGCACGGTATCCCAGTTCTTGCGCGCCTCATCCGGCACATAGAAGCTCTTGTCGGCGGGCCAGCCAAGATTTTCCTTGGTCTTCTTCACATCCTCTGCGCCGAGCGCCTCGCCGTGCACCTTCGAAGTGCCCGCCTTGGGGCTGCCGTAGCCAATGATGGTGCGCACGGCGATCAGCGAAGGCTTGTCTGTGACCGCCTGCGCTGTGGCGATGGCTTGCTCAATGGCCGCCAGATCATTGCCGTCGGCCACATGCTGCACGTGCCAGTGGTAGGCATCAAAACGCTTGGCCACATCCTCCGTGAAGGAGAGATTCGTCGGCCCGTCGAGCGAGATCAGATTGTCGTCGTAGAGCACGATCAGCTTGCCCAAGTTCAGCGTGCCCGCCAGCGAGCAGGCCTCGTGCGAGACGCCTTCCATCAGATCGCCATCGCCACAGAGCACATAAGTGTAGTGGTCGGCGACGTCGAATCCCGGACGGTTGTAGCGCGCGGCCACATGCTTTTCCGCCATGGCCATGCCGACGGCCATCGCCAAGCCCTGGCCCAGCGGACCGGTCGTCACTTCCACGCCGTCAGTGTCGCCGCGCTCAGGATGGCCGGGCGTGTTCGAATGCCACTGCCGAAAACTTTTCAGGTCATCGAGCGAAACCTTGTAGCCCGACAGATGGAGCACGGAATACAGCAGCGCCGAGGCGTGGCCGTTGGAGAGCACGAAGCGGTCGCGGTTGCTCCATGCCGAGTTGGCCGGGTTGTGGCGCATCATTTTGTGGAAGAGCAGATAGGCGATCGGTGCATCGCCGAGGGGTGCGCCGGGATGACCGCAAGTGGCCTTTTCGACGGCATCAACGGCCAAAAACCGCAGTGCATTGATGGAGAGGGTATCCAGTTCGCTCATAAAGCTCCGTTTGAGAGTCTCTTCCTGTTCCCGATGCGGAACACCTGCCAACATTCTATAGATTCGCAGATTTCACTGGCTGCTGAAAAGCCGCCAGCGTGGAAATCGGCGCATTATTCCTTCGCCGCATCCACGGCGATCGAAAAGTTTTCTCCCTCCCAACGTTCCTCCGTGGGCCAGTACAAGGTGAATTGCAGCGGCGCGCACTGCGTTTGCGGCACGGCAATATCCGCAAAGCATCCGGGGAAGCCCGCGTGGGTAGCCTCCAGAGAATTGGTGGTCTGCCAATTGTCCGCAGTCCAAACCACACGAAAGCGCGCGAAGGCCAGAATGCGCAGGGTCTTGCCTGCTGCAATGCTCCGCAATCTGCGATCGAGCTTGAAGATCTCCACATTATGTTTGGGATGACGGCGCAGGTAGCGCTCTTCCACCAGCGGGATGCAATCGAAGATGCGACCGTCCATGGCCGAGCGCAACAGCTTGAGATACTCGGCATGAGCCCAGGCCAGCGGCATGGCTGCACCGGTGGGTTTACCCCAGTGCATTCCCTGGCTGGGCAAATCGGCCTCGTCCCAAATCTGCTCTGGCAACATGCCGCCTTGCGAACTAAAGCGTTCGTAGGCGCAAATCAGCGGATGCACATCCTTGCCTGCGGCCAGTTCGTAATGGGCGCGCTCGCCGAGCAGTAACGGCCAGGCGCGACCCTGACCCCAACCCATATACGGGCCGCCATCGTGGCGCTGGCCGTAGCCATCGTGGTTGTACCGCCGCCAGCAAGGGCCAAAGGGCGTCTCGCTGCGCAGCACGGCGTCCACCACTTTGAGCGAATCCACGATGAGCGGGTCGTGCGGCGAGCGGATGCCATAGCGCACCAGCTCTAAAAATCCATGGTCGATCACCTCGCGGGCTTCGTACTCATATTGCTCGCCGGGGCCGCGATTGTTGATGAGAATTTTGTCTTTGCCACAATCCTCGGGCCGTGCGTAGGGGTCACCACACTGCGGAGGACGAATGCGCATATAGTGGCGCTTCACCTCCGGATGCAGCACGCCATCATTGGTCACGGTCCAGTCTTCCAGGTGAGACTCAATCCAGTCAGCAAAGACGGCCAGCAGCCCGGCCATCTCGGACGCGCCGCGCGCCTGCGCCATCTCGCTGGCACAGATCAGCCCGGTAATCACAGCGGCCAGCGTTGATGGAGAGTAGCCGGCATTTTCCTCCCAGCGCTCCTGCTGCGTGACGGGCGCATGACGCAGCAAAAAACCCGCCGCCCGCTCGACAAACGGAAAGACGTCGAAATCGCCGAGGCCGCCAGCCTTCCA
Source organism: Acidobacteriaceae bacterium (assembly GCA_027343585.1). GTDB lineage: Bacteria > Acidobacteriota > Terriglobia > Terriglobales > Acidobacteriaceae > JAJZCX01. The sequence goes on along the minus strand of DAHWKP010000269.1, from coordinate 2,193 downwards.
CAGCCTCCAAGCCAGCACGATGGGCGAAGCGACCTCGTCCAGTTGCATGCCCGTCCAATAGGGCGTGCCGTTCACCCAGAAGTTCTGCGCAAAGCTGCCATCAGGCCGCTGTGTTGTCGCCAGATAAACCAGAGCGCGCAGGGCCGTCTCCGTGCGTCCGCAGGCCATCAGCGCCGTGGCGCTCTGCACCATGTCGCGCGTCCAAACCAGGTGGTAGCCGCCCAGGTCGTCGTCGCCCTTCGACTGGCCCCAGGGAATCGACATCGAGGCAATGAAGGCTCCGGGATAGGTCTTGTCCTCATGCGCCAGCAAAACGTTGCGGCTGATGCGCATCAAAAATCCGCCATCGCCGGTGGCCGCAGTTAGATCCTTGGGAAACCTTGCGCGCCGCCATTGCTCCACAAAGCGCTCCAAGTGCGCTTCAAACGGCGTGGCCAGCGCCTGCATCATGCTGGAGATGGCCGCGTGGTGGCCACGGCCAAAACCCACGGCCAGCGTGAACTGGCGTTGGTGCGAAACATCCACCTCGCCCAGCAAAGCAATGTTGCCGTTGAGCGCTTGACCATATTCCCAATCCATGCGCAGGTTGTCGTTCAGGTCTTTCCAGCCATCGCTGGCACCCACATAGCCGCAGGAGACACGAGTGAAGCCACAATCCGTACCCATGGCCAGCGAGGTTGGCTCCTTCCAGGCCAGCAACACGCGACGACCGTTCACCTCCACCGCGCGCGCGGAGTTGCCCTCACCGCCGCCCTCCATGTGCGGAGCCAGCAACGCGTAGACCTTCAGCCGACTCAGAAAGCGCTCCTCGCCCTCCAGACGCACCTGCACCAGCATCACCGGATAGTGCGGATCGGAGATGACCTGCTGCACCAAGGCATATTGGCCATCGCGGCTGCGGCTGGTAATGCGCACGGCCAGCGCGTCCAGATCGATGTACTCAAAGGTGCTCTCCAAATCGCGCTTCACCTCATGGAAGAACGTCTCTCCATCGGTAATAAGAAAGCCTAGGTCGCGCACCTGCGGGCGATCGATGGTGGGGTAATAAATCTCATTGAGAATGCCGTGCGACAGCGTGTACCAGACGCGGCTGGAGGCCGCATAGGCCGTGCCCACGGCATCTTTTCTGCTGGAGGTCCAACGCGGCTCCATGCCGGGCGCGCCGGGCGCGGGGCCGTCGCCATCAAGCCAAAGATACTCCGGGGCTGGTACCGTCATGTCCACCTCATCGGCTGGCCGGCGCAGGCCTGCACAGAAATTTCTGCGGCAAGTTTGCCGAAAGTTTGTCTGCGGGAATCGCGCCACAGACTCCAGTTATGGCAGTGTAGCGCCCGGCTGCTGTTGCGTGCACGCAAACTCCATTGGACGCAGCCCCGTCCCTTTGAGTTAGACGCGCCACGGTGCATTTGGGTTGGAAGAGCACGGTGCATTGGGAACAGGAAAACCCGGCGCGAAGCGTTTATAGTGGAAGGGCTGGCCGCTGCGCAGACAAGCAGCGCCCAAAACCGGGCCGCTCCCCGACGTGCGGCCGCTTTGCCCAGATTGGGAAACAGACACAGCAACCGACACAGGAGGATTCCCTTGGCACACGAACTGGCACCGCTTCCCTATGACTACACCGCACTGGAGCCGCACATCGACGAGGCCACCATGCGCCTGCACCACGACAAGCACCACCAGGCCTACGTAAACAATCTGAACGCCGCACTGGAAAAGCATCCGGAGCTGGCCAGCCTGTCTGCCGAAGACCTGCTGCGCAAGCTCAGCACCATTCCCGCTGACATTCAGGGCGCAGTGCGCAACAACGGCGGCGGCCATGTGAACCACACCATGTTCTGGAATCTGATGAAGCCGAATGGCGGTGGCGCACCCACGGGCAAAATTGGCGCGCAGATCACCAAAGACTTCGGCAGCTTTGACGATTGCAAAAAGCAGTTCAACGAAGCGGCCACCAAGCAATTCGGCTCGGGCTGGGGCTGGCTGGTTTACGAAGGCGGCAAGCTGAAGATCGTCACCACGCCCAACCAGGACAACCCGCTCTCGCAGGGCCTGTACCCAATTCTGGGCAATGACGTTTGGGAGCACGCCTACTACCTGAAGTATCAGAACCGCCGCGCTGATTACCTGGCCGCGTGGTGGAACACGGTGAACTGGGACGAAGTGAACAAGCGCTTCGAACACGCCGCCAAGTAA
>DAHWKP010000228.1:0-1411 GCA_027343585.1 Acidobacteriaceae bacterium | reverse complement strand
GTGCTCCACAGAATGCGCATGCCGCAGAAGGCAGGCAACACCCGTTGCCCGATGGTGAAGACCATGCACGCTACAAAACCCACGGTGAGCGCGTGGCGGCTAGCGCCCCAGATGCCGCCGGATTGGTCCTCCAGCACCGCCAGCGCCGTAAGCAGGCAGGAGACCAGCAGCCAGGCGTAGGCGATGCGCAGAAACGTCGGGAAGCTGCGATGTACATGCAGCAGCTTGGCCGGGTGCGCGGCGCGCTCCCAAACACGCAGCGCATCGATAGAGAGAATGGCAGCAAGAAAAAATGCCACAGCGGCAACGGCCAGCCACTGCGCAAAAACGAGTGCGATGCCCACGACGCTGAGTCCATAGGCAGCAAGCAGCCGCGGGCCGTTGGGAGTACGAAAGCCAGCAAAGACCGGCAGCCAGCGCGCGTTGAAGCCCCAGATCGTTGGAACAAGAATTCCCCAGACTGCGAGCACCACCATCTGCTGATCGAAGACGTGCGGCAGTGCGGGCACGGAGCCACGCAGCGCCAGCTGCAGCATCGCCGCACAATTGAGCACGAGCGTGAGCAAGAACATGACCGTTGCGGCGAGCACCAGCATCATCCACACCGGCATCGCACCCGAAGAGGGTTGCGCAGGCCGATGCCTGCGAACGGCGCCAAAGAAGAGCAGAAATGCGGCCAACGCTAAACACGCCGAGAGCGGCAATAAAATTCTCCACTGCCATGCGGTCACGCCTCCCAGCCAGCGCAACGCTGCCCCGAGCGTCCAGAGCAGCCATGCCGCCCAAGCGGAGCGCTTGGGGAAGGTGCGCGTGCTTTGCATTTTTGTGAGCGAGTAAAAGCCGATGCCCAGGATGAAGGAGCCGATCCAGCCAAAGATTTGCGCCTGCCCGTGCGCTTGCAGCCATGCGGGCGACAGGCTGGTGAGGGTGTGACTCTCCGAGATGCCGATCAGGTTCCACACGCCGAGAAAGGTGCCCGGCAACAGCATAAAGAGTAGGCCGCTGGCGACGAATGCAGTTGCAACGTACTGGCTTTGCCGCTCCAGTGCGATCCGCGCGTCGTTGAAGGAGGAATCCATATTTTTCATGGGCAGGATTCGCTGCGGGCCTAGGTCTGCTTCATTCATGCGTGCGCCTTGCTCAGTTCCAATGCACGTGGAAAGAGAATGTTGTTTTCCAAATGAATGTGCTGGTGCAGATCGGCCTCCAACTCCTCCAGTGCTCGATACAGGGCGCGGAAGGTGGTGCAGGCATCCTGTGGCGGCTGGTAGTTCTGGGTCAGCGCGCGGATATGGCTTAGCTCCTCGCCGGCACGATCGTGATCGAGCAGCATTTTTTGAATGGGCTGGCTCACACTGCCAAACATGGGCGGGAGTGTGGCCCTACCCTCTTGCTCCAATTTCACAATATA
>DAHWKP010000225.1:0-1210 GCA_027343585.1 Acidobacteriaceae bacterium | reverse complement strand
CCCGTGTGTTCGATTGCCAGCACGCGCGTGTTGCGACGCAGGGATGCTGCGGGAATGGTTGATTCCATGCGCTCGATCAGCGTGCCCAGGCCATCGCGCAGCGAAGTGAAGATGGGCGCGCCGGTGCTGGCCGCGCGCAGCCGCGCTTGCAGGCCCAGGATCAGACTGCCGTGCTCGCGTTCAAGATGAATGAAAATGGGCAGCACTGCGCGTGCGCTCAATTGGCGAATATCCCCGCCGAAGACGCCCGCCAGCAGCGGCGTGGCGAAGGTCTCCGTCGCCTCCACGCCAAAATGGCGGCAGACGAAATCGTATACAGACTCATCCTGCACCGCGCCAGCCTGCGCCAGTGCACTGGCTTGGAGTGCGGCGGCCCTCTTTGGTTCGCGCAGATAGGCCAGCTTGGCCTGCCAACTGAGCAGGGGTGAGCCGAGCAGCGCAGTCCAATTGGACGGAACCATCATGCGCATGCCGTCGGGCAGCGGCGTCAGTGTGCGGCCTTGCGCCAAGTAGGTTTTGCGCCAGTGGTCGTTGGAGGCGATGAGCGCCTCTTCCAGGCCTAGCTCCACGGCCAATGCGCGTGCCGCAGGTTTTTCGCTGACCCAGGAGTCCGGGCCGCATTCGACGACAAAGCCAGCGCGTCGCTCCGTTTCTACAATGCCGCCCAGGCGCGGCGCAGCCTCAAAGAGTGTGAATGCGCAAGGTGCGGAGTCGATATGTGTGCGCGCCAGTTCATACGCAGCGGAGAGTCCAGCGATGCCGCCACCGACAATGGCGATGCGCTTCATGCTGGCGAAGAGGTGAGTGCAGTCGGCGATGCGGCCAATTGTCGCAGGCCGGTGCGGGCGAGATCGGCGAGCGCTTCCATTAGAAGTGGCGCGGCGTTGAGCGACTCTGGCCGCCACAAGCGCAGCCCGATCCGCTGGGCCTGTTGCTGAAAGGCAATGTCGATGTCGTAGAGAATCTCAACGTGATCGCAGAGAAATCCAATGGGCTGCAATACCACGCCCGCGTGGCCAGCATCGCGCAGTGCTTGTAGCGTTTCTTCGACCGTCGGCCCGATCCACGGTCCACCGGATGCGCCTTGGCTTTGAAATGCAAAGTACCAATCGTGCGCGGTCAATCCATCACTGGCCATGCGTTCGGCCACCAGCGCGGCCGTGCGCTTGCTCTCGGTTGCATACGGGTCTGGCCCTTGTGGCGCGCTGGC
>DAHWKP010000223.1:0-10714 GCA_027343585.1 Acidobacteriaceae bacterium | reverse complement strand
TCCAGCGCGCGGATGCGCTCTTCGGTATGCTGCAAATGGACGAGCTTTTCCAGTTCTGGATGCATAGATGTGCGCAAGCGCAGTCTAGCATGGCAAGATGGGTAAGGACTGCACGCGCAAGCCGCGAAACTTTTTTCCCTTGGGATGAATCCAAAGAAAACAGGCCGGAAATTCTTCCACAAGAAACCAGATGAGCACGACGACGACTATAGACGCCACCGTTGCCGCAGCCGAAGCTGCGTGGAAGCCGCGCCACAATCCGTGGGCCGTGGCGCTAACGGTGACATTGGCTACATTTATGGAGGTACTCGACACCTCCATCGCCAACGTGGCACTGCCGCACATCGCAGGCGGCTTGGGCGCGTCGCAGGACGAGGCCACCTGGGTGCTCACGTCGTACCTGGTTTCGAACGCCATCATTTTGCCGGTCAGTGCGTATTTGACGACCTTCGTTGGCCGCAAAAAGTTTTACATGATCTGCGTGCTGCTCTTTGGGTTGAGTTCCGTGCTCTGCGGATTGGCGCCCAGCCTGCCGTTGCTGATTCTCTTCCGCGTCCTGCAAGGCGCAGGCGGCGGCGGCTTGCAGCCCAGCGAGCAGGCAATCTTGGCCGACACCTTCCCGCCCGCCAAACGCGGGCAGGCCTTCGCCATGTATGGCATGGCCGTGGTGGCCGCGCCCGCCATCGGCCCCACGCTCGGCGGCTGGATCACGGACAACTATAGTTGGCGCTGGATTTTCTTCATCAACATCCCCGTGGCCATTCTTTCGCTGTACCTCACCTCGCGCTTGGTGGAGGACCCGCCGCACATTCAGCGACAGGTGCGCGAGAACAAGCGTCATGGCATCAATCTGGACTTCCTCGGCTTTGGGATGCTGGCCCTCGGCTTTGGCTCCCTGGAGTTTGTCATGGACAAGGGCCAGGAGGCCGATTGGTTTGGCTCGCGCATGATCGTCACGTTTGCGATTCTCTGCGTGGTCAGTTTGGTGACGTTGATCTTCTATGAGATTGGCCAGATTCGACGCGGCAAAAAGCCAATTCTCGATCTCACGCTCTTTCGCAATCGAACCTTCGCCACGTCGTTTGGCTTCATGTTTGCGCTGGGCTTCATTTTGTTTGGCACCACGGTGTTGATCCCGCTCTTTGTGCAGGATTTGCTGGGCTACACTGCAGAACAGGCTGGGCTGGTTATCTCTCCCGGCGGCTTGATGATTATGGCGCTGATGCCCTTGGTCGGCTATCTGATTAGCCGTGTCGATCCGCGCTACATGATCGTCTATGGCTTTGTCATCAGCTCGACGGCGCTGGCGCTGATGCACACGCTCGACCTGCAGGTGAGCTATGGGTACGTGGCCCTGCTGCGCGTCTTTCAGGCATCGGGCCTGGCCTTCCTGTTCATCCCCATCAACACGCAGGCCTACAACGGTGTGCCCCGCGAAAAAAATAACGATGTCTCCGGCCTCATCAACCTGGCGCGCAACATTGGCGGCAGCATGGGCGCATCGTTTTTGGTCACCATGCTAGCGCGGCGTGCGCAGTATCATCAGGACCGCATCGTGATGCACATGACGGCGCAAAATCCCAACTTCGCCGCCTCCGTGGGCGCGCTCAAGAGCTATTTTCAGCACCACGCGGGGCTGACAGCATCCTCCGCGCAGGCCAAACAGCTGGCCTACGCCAGCCTCTACGAACAGGTATTGCGGCAGGCGCAATTGCTTTCGTACTTGGATGTGATTGCGATCTTGGCGGTCGCCTGCTCCTGCCTGATCCCACTCTGCCTGCTGATGAAAAAGCCGGAAGCCCACGGCGAAATTCCCGTACATTAGCGAACTTCCCCACGCAACCCCTGCACAATTTGCGCACAAAATCCCTCTCTGGCCTCGGCTGCTTCCAAGAGCAGCCCGCTGGATCGCCTTGGGAAAAAGCAGCGTTTTCCTACGGAACTTGCATAGGGGACTTAAATGGTCGTATATTTAAATACGATCGAAATCGTCTGAGTTTACCGCAATGCCTGCATCGAGCTGATTTCCATTTAAGTTACTCATTCGATTCAGAAAATAGGATTAGCACTTTGTCCCTGGCCGCGCCGATCTCTTGGCGGAGGAGGCGCGACCCAGGGAAGTTCCACACCCGCGAACGGGATGCAGATGCTTCCACCATAGGTCTCTTCCCGTTTGCGTGCAAGTTTCGGGTTCGCTCCAGCGCAACCCCAGTTCGCGCAAAGGAAGATCGCACCCCTATGGAGTTTCGAAGTTCACAGCCGGGAGACATGCTCCCGCGCGCACAGCTTGGCCTCACACTTTTGCTCTTGCGTTTGTTGCTGTTGCCGTCCGTGCTTTGGGCAGGCGTGACGGGCAGCATCTCCGGCACGGTGCGCGACGCACGCGGCGCGGTGATTGCAGGCGCAGCGGTAACGGCGCTGGAGCCGGACACAGGCGCGATTGCCACCACCACCACCGACACGCGGGGCTTTTACATGCTGCCTGCGCTCTCGGTGGGCCGGTATGACTTGGAGATTGCCAATTCCGGATTTGCCAGCTATCGACGCACGGGGATCGTGCTGGACGCTGACGGCGCGTTGATTGTGGATGCAAAACTCTCCGTGGGCCGCGCGGCGCAGACGGTGCACGTCAGCGATGCGGCGGTGCATATCGAGACCTCCAGCTCGCAGATGGGTCAGGTCATCCGTGGCAGGCAGATCGTTGCCGCGCCGCTTGATGGTCGCAGCTTCACGGATCTACTCGCCTTGCAACCGGGCGTGGTGCCGCAGACTTCGCTGACAGCAACCAGCGTGCAGGATGTCGGCGTCAGCGCCTTTGCTCCGTCGGGCGATTTGAATCCGGGAACGATCTCCATCAACGGTCAGCGCGAATTTGCCAATGCTTTTGTGGTGAATGGCAGCGACGTGGAAGAGGATGTGAACATGGGCACGGCCATCATTCCCAACCTGGACTCCATCGCCGAGTTTCGCATTTTGACCAGCAACTTTGACGCCGAATCCGGCGAGTTCAGCGGCGGCCAAATCCACGTGGTCACCAAGTCCGGCACCAACGCCCTGCATGGCGATGTGTTTGAGTTTCTGCGCAATACGAATCTCGACGCGCGGAATTATTTTTCGCCGACACGCGGCGCATTTGAGCAGAATCAGTTTGGCGGCACGCTGGGCGGGCCCGTGCGGCGCGGGCGCATCTTTTTCTTTGGCGACTACCAAGGCACGCGCCAGACGCAGGGCGTAGATACGGGCCTCATTCCTGTGCCGACTGCGCAGGATCGCATGGGCCATCTGTTGGACGCGGCCAGCGCGTTATCGGGCAGTGTGAGTGGGCCGTACCTGGCGCAGCTGCTGACAGAACGGCTGGGCTACGCGGTCACACCGGGGGAGCGTTACTACACGCCCAACTGCACGCAGACTTCGCAATGCGTGCTGCCGAACGCAACAATTCCGCAGAGCGCCTGGGCGCAGCCCGCGCAACATTTGCTGGCGTATATTCCCGCGCCGAACGCGGGCGCGGCCAGCTTTGCCACGGCAGCCAACAATCAAACGCTGGACGACGACAAGGGCGCATTGCGTTTGGATGCGACCACGCGCTGGGGAAGAGTGTCGGGCTATTATTTTTTGGACAACTACACGCTCGACAACCCCTACCCTGTGGCGCAGGGCGGGGCCAGCGTGCCGGGCTTTGCTGCGCAGAATACGGGTCGTGCGCAATTGTTCAGCTTGGGCGACATGCAGACCTTCGGCGCATCCACCATCAACGAAGCGCACTGCAGTTATATGCGCGATGCCAGCTTTTTGGGCAGGCCTCTCTCTGGGCTGGGATTGAGTCTGGCCGCACAGGGTTTTACCACCAGCAATGGCGCGCAGAGCATTGTGCCGTTGGCTCCACAAATGGAAGGCGTGGAGAGTTTGGTTTTCAATAATTTTTCCACCGGCGTAAATACGAATGAGCTGTCGCAGCAGAACAACACGTTTCAGATGCTGGACATTCTGACGAAGGTTGTGGGCACGCACACGCTCAAGACAGGCGCGGAGTTTCACTACGACCAGATCAACTCCCATGCGATTGCACAGTTCAATGGCAGCTTTTTGTTCACGGGCAGCGAGACGGGCCTGGACTTTGCCGACTTTCTGCTGGGTGTGCCCAGCCAGTACAACCAGAGCCAATTGAATCCGTTCTATGGCCGCAATAAATATGTGGGAGCTTTTGTGCAAGATGCCTGGCGCGCGCAGCCCAATTGGACGCTGAATGCAGGGCTGCGTTGGGATCGCATTGAACCCTGGTACGAAAAATATAATCAGATTTCCACCTTCGAGCCGGGCAGGCAATCGATCGTCTTCCCCGGCGCGCCTGCGGGGATTCTTTACCCCACCGATCCGGGGGTGCGCAGAACGCTGGCACCTCCGGGCGATGAGTTCGCACCACGCTTCGGCTTTGCGTATGCGCCCACAGTCCAAGCGCACCGATGGCTGCATGCACTCCTCGGCGACCCGGGCACGACCAGCATCCGCGCAGGTGCGGGGCTGTACTACACGGCGATTGAGGCGCTGACCGTAAGCGTGCTGGCGGCAAACGCTCCCTACGGAACCACGTACAGCAGTCCAGCTCCGCCGCTGTTTAACGATCCCTTTGTCACCGCATCAAGCGGGCGGGTAATCGCGCAGCCATTCCCCATGCAGCTGGCCAGCCTGCACGCCACCAGCGCGCATCCAGATGCCAGCGTGAACTGGGCGCAATTCACGCCCATCAGCGGCATCCCCGCCTATCCGGTGACGAACAAAATTCCTTACACCGGCGAGTACATGCTCTCGATCGAGCGGCAACTGGATACACGCACCGTGGCCACGGCGAGCTATGTGGGCACGCAGTCACGCCGACTGCTGGTGCTCAAAGAGGCCAATCCTGGCGATCCCGCCTTATGTTTACGCCTGAGCCAGCCGGGAGCGGTGGCTGCAGGTTCGCCGACCTGCGGACCGTTTGCAGAAAGCAACACCTTCACCACCACAGCCGGACAAGTGGTGCAGGGAACGCGCGCACCGCTGGGGCCAAACTTTGGCAGTGATGCAGAGCAAGCGAGCATCGGCGTTGCCAACTACAACGCGCTGGAGTTGAGCCTGCACCACACAGGCGCGCGGCTGGAGATGCTGGCTTCCTACACGTTTGGCAAGTCGATGGATGAATCTTCCAACATCGGCGAGCAGGTTAATCCGACGCAGCCATCGTTAAGCTACGCGCTGTCGGCATTTGATGTTCGCCATAATTTTGTGGCGACGTACACGTATCAGTTGCCGATGGAGCGACTGCTACGCCACGACAATCGCTGGACGCGCGGCTGGGCCTTCTCTGGCATCACACGCATGAGTACCGGCTTTCCCGTCACGCTGGTCAACAATGGAGACAATTCGCTGCTGGGCACAGACCCGAACGGCGTCAACAACTCCAGTGTGGATGAGCCGCAGTTCACTCCCGGCCCACTGCATCTGAATTCCAATCCCCGTGGCGCTGGACACAACTACTTCAACACAACGCTTTTTGCCTTGCAGCCGCTGGGCACGCCAGGCAATGCCAAGCGTCGATTCTTCTCTGGCCCCGGCATGGACAACACCGACCTGGCGTTGTTGAAGAACTTCTCTTTGCCCCAGAAACGTTCGTTGCAACTGCGTTTGGAGAGCTTCAACACCTTCAACCATGCGCAGTTTTTTGGCGCGGGTGCGGTGGATGGCAACATCAGCAGCGCGACCTTTGGCCAAGTGGTCAGCGCGGCCAGCCCGCGTATTTTGCAGGCGGCGGCGAAGTTTATGTTTTAGCAGGCAGGATCCGCCAACGCGCATCGATAGAACAAGTTCGCCCTCTTTCCGGGCCATTCGAGCCAGGCCAGGCTGTCTGCCAGGGCTACCTTTTTCGCCGCCAATGCGTCCAATGGAGTACGATGAACGTGTAGCCCTGCTGTGAGGTTTTACTCCTTCCATGAATCGCTCTAGAAATTCTGTTTCCCTCTGTTTGTTTTTGTCCTGTGTCCCGTTTGCACTTTTGTTGTCGTCCCCGGTTGTATGCGCACAGAGTGCCACGTCCGCTTCGGACACGGACAGTACGCAGGCGCAGGATGTCGCGCCGGAGGTGCTGGATATGCAGCGGGTGACAGACCAGTGGGATGATGCCGTACTCCAGCATGATGCCTATGCGTTGGATCTGTTGCTGAGTCCGCAGATGACGGACATTGCCGCAGATGGCACGTTGCGCACTCGGGAGCAACTGGTTGCCAGCTGGACCCATAAGAATTCTTCCGTGCGTGCGCTGGGGCAAAAGGTGACGCAAGCGCGCATTTTGGGAGATACCGCCATTGTGAATGGAGTCTATGCCATTCAGTTTCACCCCGATGACGAAGGGCGCGCCGTTCCCGACGAAAAGGGCGTCTACACGCAGGTATTTCAACGATTAAAAAATTCCTGGATCTGCATTAACTCCCAGCGGACGATTGTGCCCGTGCAACGGGATACGCGCAAGAAAAAGGAAGCTCGGAATGAACCGAGCTTCCTGCATTTGCCGCGCTTTTAATCCCCAGCCAAGCGCGGGCGTATCCGATTGGATGGGCCTTGCCTATCGCGCCACCACAGGCGCTTCGCGCAGCCAGCCGTAGAGCGGGAACTGCTCGGCCAGCTCCAAAACATCGCCGCGCGTGCGGGCCAGCCATTGCGGATTGGAACGATGATCCAAAGCCTGCGCGATCCAGCGGCCAATGATGCGCATCTCCGGCTCCCGCATGCCGCGTGTGGTCAGCGCGGGCGTGCCAATGCGGATGCCGCTCGGCTTGAGCGGCGGATTGGTATCAAAGGGAATCGCATTCTTGTTCACCGTAATGCCAGCCTCGCCCAGCGCATGCTCGGCCTCGCTGCCCAACATGCCCTTGGAGAAGACATCGACCAGCATCAGGTGCGTGTCTGTGCCGCCGGAGATAATGCGGAAGCCTTCGGCCTTCAGTGTCTCAGCCAGAACGCGCGCGTTAGCCACCACCTGCGCGGCATATTCCTTGAACTCCGGTTGCAGCGCTTCCTTAAATGCGACCGCCTTGGCCGCCATGATGTGTACCAACGGCCCACCCTGCTGGCCGGGGAAAACACACTTGTCGACGGCAGCAGCAAACTCTTGCTGGCAAAGCACCAGGCCAGAGCGTGGCCCGCGCAGCGTCTTATGCGTGGTGGTGGTGACGATGTGCGCATGGGGCACCGGCGAAGGATGCACGCCACCAGCCACCAGGCCGGAGATGTGCGCCATGTCCACCACCAAGTACGCGCCCACCTTGTCGGCAATGGCGCGCATCCGCGGAAAGTCCAGCGTGCGCGCATAGGCGCTGCCGCCACCGATGATCGCGCGCGGCTTCTCGCGCTGCGCAATCGATTCCAGCTCGTCGTAGTCGATCGTCTCCGTGTCTTTGCGCACGCCATAGCTGACCACGCGGTACAGCTTGCCAGAAAAATTCAGCTTGTGGCCGTGCGTCAGATGGCCGCCGTGGGCCAGGTCCAAACCAAGAATCGTGTCGCCCGGCGACAAAATCGCCGCATAGGCCGAGGCGTTGGCCTGCGAGCCGGAGTGCGGCTGCACGTTGGCATGGTCGGCACCAAAGATCTGTTTGGCTCGGTCGCGTGCCAGCGTCTCCACGATGTCGCTGAACTCGCAGCCGCCGTAGTAACGCTTGCCGGGGTAGCCCTCGGCGTACTTGTTAGTGAAGACGGAACCGGCTGCCTCCAACACAGCTTGGCTGACGAAGTTCTCTGAGGCGATCATCTCCAGCCCTTCGTGCTGGCGATGTACTTCCTGCTGGATGGCGGCGTAGATGTCGGCGTCGGCCTGTGCGAGCGGCAGACCCATGCGTTCAGGATTCATAGGCAGATTTTACCGCAGTTGGCTCTGGGAATGGATAGCGGAGTGGCGGCAATGGGGATCCAATCGACTGGAACGGCTGCGGAGTGGGTGGCCACGGGCGCACTTGTTTCGGCCCTCACAAGCTCCTGCCCCAAGCACCTCTGCGGCGGGGCAGGAATCCGATCTTCGAATGTCGAACCGCGCGAAGAATGTCGAACCGCGCGAACAGCCTTAATTTTATGGGTTTTCGGAAGAATTCGAACCAGGATGGAGCGTTGCCTCAGCGGGGCGGCTGAGCACAAACCACACGAGGGATGCCCTGCAAGTCGGGAAGAAATGCAACCTGCCGCCAGTCAGCGAGCAGCGCGGCAATGCTGTCGCGCTGGCCAGCGCCGATCTCCGCAAACAGCCAGCCATCGGGCACCAGGACAGCACGGGCCTGGGGAAACAGGCGCTCGTAAATCTCCAGCCCCGAAGCCCCGGCAAAGAGCGCCTGCGCCGGTTCGTGCTCACGAACTTCTCGAGGCAGCGTGGTGCCTTCTGCCGCTGCAATGTACGGCGGATTGGAAACGACGGCATCGAAGCGCTCGTGCAGCAGCGGCGTGAGCAGATCGCCTTGCACCCAGCGGATGCGCGCGGCCACGGCGTTGCGTTCAGCATTGCTCTCTGCGACGACCAACGCAGCCGGACTGATGTCGGTGGCCGTACCGTACGCCTGCGGCAGCGCGTGCGCTAGCGCGACAGCAATTGCTCCCGAACCCGTGCCCACATCGACGATGCGCGGAGCCAAATGCCCGCGCAGATGATGGAGGGCCGCTTCCACCAGGTGCTCCGTCTCCGGACGCGGGATGAGCACGTCGGGCGTGACAAAAAATGGCAGGCCGAAGAACTCCTGTTCGCCGAGAATGTATTGGATGGGCGTGCCGCGCAGACGCTCCGCGATCCGGGCGCGGTAGCGGTGCTGCTGTTCTTCCGTGAGCGCGCGTTGCGGATACGCCAGCAATTCTGCGCGCGTGCAGCCAAGCGTAAATTGCAGGAGCAGTGCGGCATCCTGCTGGCTGCGCGGTTGCAGTTCGGCATCCCCCGCAAGCTGCGCCGCGCCGAATGCGCGGGCTTCGGCGATCGTACGAGCAAAAGGCATGGCAGCATCCTTGGTCCGTGCGGCTATGCGAGGCCGCGCGGTTACGCGGTGGTCTCCGCTTCGGCTTTGAGTCGCTCGGATTGATCGTGGGCGATGAGCGCGTCGATGATGGGTTGCAACTTGCCCTCCATGACATCGGCAAGCTGGTGCAGCGTGAGACCGATGCGGTGGTCGGTGAGCCGGTTCTGCGGAAAGTTGTAGGTGCGGATTTTTTCGCTGCGATCGCCAGAGCCAACCATCTGCTTGCGCTCTTTAGCCAGCGCCTGCTGCTGTTTTTCCATCTCCATTTCATACAGACGGGAGCGGAGCACGCGCAGCGCCTTCTCGCGATTTTTAATCTGCGATTTTTCGTCCTGACAACTGACCACGGTGTTGGTGGGAATGTGCGTGACGCGAATGGCCGAGTAAGTGGTGTTGACCGATTGGCCGCCGGGGCCGGAGGAGCAAAACGTATCAATGCGCAGATCTTTGGCTTCGATTTTTACGTCCACATCCTCGGCCTCGGGCAGCACGGCAACAGTGATGGCGGAGGTGTGTACGCGGCCCTGCGTCTCTGTGGCCGGCACGCGCTGCACACGATGCACGCCGCCCTCATACTTTAATTGGGAGAAGACGCGGTCGCCCTCGATGATGGCGATGACTTCCTTCAATCCGCCCACGCCAGACTCCGACGCGGAGAGCACTTCAATGCGCCAGCGATGCGTTTCCGCGTAACGCGTGTACATGCGATAGACCTCGGCGGCAAAGAGCGAGGCCTCATCGCCGCCGGTGCCAGCGCGAATCTCCAGCACGACGTTTTTGTCGTCGTTGGGATCTTTGGGCAGCAGCAGCAGCTTGAGTGCTTCTTCGGCTGCGGGCAATTGCGCCTGCAACTGCGTCAGCTCTTCATGGGCCATGGCGCGCAGCTCGGGATCCTGCTCCTGCAACATGGCTTTGGCTTCCTGGATGCCCTGCTCCATGCTTTTGTAGGCGCGGTAGGCCTCGACCAGCGGCTCCAGATCGCGGTGCTGCTTGGCCAGCTTTTGGTACTGCGGCTGGTCGTTGATGACGGCAGGGTCGGCCAGTTGGCGCGCCACCTCTTCATACCGCTCGGTAACTTGGACAAGACGTTCAAACATGGTTTTTTTCCGGGGGATTTTTGGCAGTATCGACGGAGCGTAACGCTCCATGCTTGCAGACAGGATGGCCCGCTAATACGAGGAGATGCGAATCCGTGGGCAAGCGCGCATGTTCGTATAGTATCGCAAGACGGAGCGACCGACGTGGGATAGGGGCGGCAGCATTTCGCACAGGCTCGCACATCCCGTAGAATCGACTGTTGGCCAGCGGCGCGCGGCACCGGCGCACGGCAACAGACATCCCCGCACCAGAACGGAGCAACCCTTGGCAGACATGATCCACGACGTAGCCATCATTGGCGGAGGCCCCGCCGGATACACCGCCGCCTTCCGCGCTGCGCAATACGGACTGAAAGTGGCGCTGATTGAAAAAGAGAGCAAGCTGGGCGGCACCTGCCTGCACTGGGGCTGCATTCCCACCAAAGCGCTGCTGTTCAACGCAGAGATTTATGAGCACATCCAGCACGCAGCCGAGTATGGAATTGAAGGCCTGGGCACGGGCAAGCTGAATTGGAGCGCCGTGCTCCAGCGCAAGCAAGGCGTGATCGACAAGCACGTCAAGGGCCTGAATTTTTTGGCCAAGAAGAATAAGGTGAC
>DAHWKP010000205.1:0-11664 GCA_027343585.1 Acidobacteriaceae bacterium | reverse complement strand
TCCAAGCGCAAATCGGCCAACGTGGGGATGCACCAGTCGGCAGCGGTAAGGGTTTCGGGCGCGTGCGTGGTCAGCAGGGCCAGAACGGAGCAGCCTGCAGCCTTGCCCGCGGCCACACCTGCGGGAGCGTCTTCAATCACGAGGCAATCCTGCGGGGCCAAGCCGAGCAGTTCCGCGCCACGTCGATACGGCTCTGGGTGCGGCTTTCCGTTGGCGACCATTTCCGAAGTGATAAAGCGTGCAGGCGGCGTGATGCCGGCGCAGGCCAGGCGACTCTCTGCCAGCCGGGCGGTGGCGCTGGTGACGATCGTCCACGCATCGGCGGGCAGCGAGCGTAGCAAGTCCAGAACGCCCGGCAGCAAGATCAGACCTTCGGTGTCCTCGACTTCGAGTTGCTCAATGACACGCAATTCCTTGGCTGCATCCACGTGCGGCAGCAACATTTGAATGGTCTCCATGGCGCGTCGTCCATGTGCGACTTGGATGGTGCGCTGTGGATCGATGCCGTGCAGCTCGGCGAACTTACTCCAGCTTCGTTCAACCGAGCCGAGGGAACTCATCAATACGCCATCCATATCGAAGAGCAGGCCGCTCACTTCTACGCGTACATTTTGCAGAACCGTCAATGATTTTCTCCAAAAGAAAGTGCGAACTCTCGTGCAGCGTGCAGCAAGGCCTGTACCGACTCCGGCGCACAGGATTCGCAGTATAGACGCAGCAACGGCTCCGTGCCAGAAGCACGAAAGAGCAGCCAGGTCTGCGCGGCATTGGGCAGCTTGGCCGCCGCAGGGTTGTTGAGAAACAGCAGCACGCCGTCCTTGGTTTCGACGCGCTCGACGGCCATGGACGCAAATTCGCGGATGCCTGCGCGCAGATGCGCCATCACCGCTTGTTTGGTGGCCTCGGGCAGATGCAGGTCAATGCGATCGTAAAAGTGCGCGCCATATTCACGTTGCAAATCGGTCACGAGTTCGCCGAGCGTTTTGCGCTCGTCGGCCATGACGTTGGCCAGGAGCAGCGCATTCAGCAGGCCGTCGCGCTCTGGCAGATGGCGCGCGATGCCGATGCCGCCCGACTCCTCCCCGCCGATGAGAATGTTGCCGCCGAGCATGAGATCGCAGATGTATTTGAAGCCGACGCCCACCTGATGCAGCGTGCGTCCGTGTTGAGCGCAGATGCGGTCGGCCATGCGCGTTACGTTGAGCGAGCGCACGACGTCGCCCGGCCATTGCTTGCGCTGGAGCAGCCAACGTAGCAGGATGCAGAAAATTTTGTGCGAATCGACGTAATGGCCATGTTCATCGACGGCACCAATGCGGTCGGCGTCGCCATCGGTGATCCATCCGGCAGCGCAGCGCTCTGCCACCACGGCTTGTTGTGCAGCGTGTGTATGCGGAGGGATGGGTTCCGGGTGCAGACCGCCGAAGAGCGGGTCTGGCTCACTGTGGATTTGCGCGAAGGCAATGCCCGCTTGGGTGAAGATGCCCGCCAAGATGCCCGCGCCCGCGCCGTGCAAGCTATCGATTAAAAAGCGGTGCCCGCTTTGCGCAATGGCGCCGACGTCTGCGAAGCGCGTGATGGCTTCCACGTAGGGCGGACAAAAATCCACCATTGTGATGGATGCTGGCGTGCTGGAGGCAGGCAGTGGACGCCGCAAGCGGGATTCAATCGCAGCGATGATCTTGGGACTGCCGGAGCCGCCATAGCTTGCCTTGTACTTGACGCCATTCCATTGGCTGGGATTGTGGCTGGAGGTGATCATGACGCCGCCCGCCGCACCGCGCGCGCGCACGGCGTACGACAGAGCGGGCGTCGGTGTGATGCGATCGGCCAAGTACACGGCAATGCCTGCGCTGGCGACCACCTCTGCCACAGCGCGCGCAAAACGCGCGGAAGCAAAGCGTGTGTCGTAGCCAATGCAAAGGCCGTGTTGCGGCTCTTCGCAATCCAAAATGTAATGGGCAATGGCTGCTGCCACCGTGCGCACGTTGGCGAAGGTGAAGCCGTCAGCAATGACGGCGCGCCAGCCATCGGTTCCAAATTGGATGGGAGACTCCTGCGTGTTCGTATCGTTGATCATGCGATGAGTGCGGGCATCATGGGGTTAAAGAATTTCTTCCTTGTGTTCCTGTTGGATCTGGCGTACCAGCTTGCCGACGTCTTGGGAACATTCACGCCGGGTCACCAGCAATACATCGCCCGTATCCACAACGACCAAATCTTCAACGCCAACCAAAGCGACGTGCTTGCCGGGAGCATAGACGTAGTTGCCCGCCGCATCCATCAGGCTTACGGCTGCGGTCTCCATCACGTTGTCGCCCTCGCGCACATGCCGGGCTGTGGTGATGCGATGTTCATACAGCGCGTTCCAGGAGCCAAGATCGTTCCAGCCAAAATCTGCGGGCAGACAACAAATGTTGGCGTGGTGTTCGCCTTTGGCGCTACGTGGCTCCAAGAGCGCGTAGTCAATACTGATGTTCTCGCACTTCGGGTAGAGCGCGGCAAATTTGGCAGCAAACTGCGGCGTGCCGTGGCTGGCGGCGATCTCTTCCAGATAGGGCGCAGTCTCTGGCAAGTGTTCGCGCACGGCCTCAACCAGCGTGCGGGCCGACCAAAGAAAGATGCCGCTGTTCCAGAAATAATTGCCCGCGCTGACGAACTCCTCAGCACGCTCATGGTTGGGTTTTTCAGTGAAGCGGCGCACGCGGATTGCACCGTCGTTCAAGGGGTCTCCGGTTTCGATGTATCCGTATCCGGTTTCTGGATGCTTGGGACGAATGCCGAGCACAACGATGGTGCCCGGCTGCGCAGCCAGCGCACAGCCTTGCCGCAGCAGCTTGCACAGTCGCTCCGTATCGCCAACCACGTGATCCGAAGGGAAGATGCCGAGGATGGCATCTGGGGCCGTGCGTTCCAAAAGAAATGCAGCTAGCCCAGCAGCAGGAGCCGTGTTGCGCGCGACAGGCTCGGCCAGAATTTGCGCCACAGGCAGGCCCAGGATCTGACTGGAGATCATGGTCTGCAAGTCTTGATTGGTAATCACCCAGAAGCGATCAAGCGCCGCCAAGGGCAACAAGCGGCTGACCGTTTGCTGCAACATGCTGTGCTCCCCGTCCAAAGCCAAAACTTGCTTGGGCTGGCTGCGACGACTGCGCGGCCAAAAACGAGTGCCGCTGCCGCCGGCAAGGATGATGGGACGAAGATCAATTTTTGGAGTCATGTCGTGCGCGCCAGTGACTACTGTATGGTAGCGGACGCAGTGGATGCAGGTCGAATGCCACTGCGCGCGCAATAAGCACGATTGGATGCGAGAATCTGAGCGTTTTCGGCCAGTGGGTTCTTAGTCGGGAAAATTGTGGTCCCGCTTTCCCCACGCAAGCCCAACAACGGCTTGCATGGAGCATGCATCATTTTTGTGAATGCTGAACGAGAAAATGCGCTAACGAGGAATGGCGCGCAAAATTTCCAAGGGCGTGTTTTCGGAGCCGGTGGCGTGCATCTGCCAGGCAGTGGTGCAGGCAGGTACGATGGCCATTTCTCCGCGATGCAGCGCGATGGGTTCGCAACCCTCTGCCTGCAACGTGCCGCTGCCGCTGGCGGCAAAGAGCAATTGTGCCGTGGGTTGTTGTGCTTCTTGCGTGAATGCGCGTGGCGCGGCGTTCGGTTGCAGCGCGAAGCGATCCACGCGAAAGTACTGCGACTCGACGAGCACGGTGGAACCCGCCTGCGCGCGCGGGACCACTTTGCCGGCTTGCGTCTGCAAGCGCATGGCGCGGAAGCTCTCTTCCAAGTGCAGTTCCCGCGGACGACCATAGTCATACATGCGGTAGGTCATGTCAGAATTCTGCTGCGTCTCCAGCAGCACCAGGCCCGGCCCAATGGCATGCACCGTGCCTGCATCGACGAAGATCATGTCTCCCTTGGTGACGGGCAGCCAGTGCAGCAAGGACTCTAACGTTTGCTGCTTAATCGCCGCTCGCACCTGCGCCTCCGTCACCCCGGGCAAAAAGCCGAGTGCAACGGTCGCGCCTGGCTCGGCGTCGAGTGCGTACCAGCACTCCGTCTTGCCGTGCGGCTCGCCATGCAGCCTGGCCAGCGCGTCATCGGGGTGTACCTGCACGCTTAACTTTTCCTGCGGAAAGAGCACCTTCATCAACAATGGAAAGCGCTCGGTGTGGTGAGCGTCTGCTCCCAGCAACTCCGTGCGATGCTCCGCAAAGATCTGAGCCAGCGCCGTGCCCGCGTGAGGGCCGGAGTCCACCGTGCAATCGTCCCCGCTCAGCCAGACCTCGCCGATGGGTTCCTCGCCCACGGCGTAGTCATACCAAGGCGCAAGATTCCGCACGCCCCAGATGCGCGTGCGAAACCATGGGCGGAGCCGAAAGGGAGTCAATTGGGACATGCTGTGTGCCATTCCGATGGAAAGCGAGCGGGTCTCCGGATTTCGTCAGCTTTGTTGCTTATGCGGGCACGGTTTCGGATGCCTTCACCTTGACGGGTGTCAGCCAGCCAAAGCGATCCGCCTTCTTGCCAGAGGTGATTGCGAAGAACTCATCGGCCAACTGCTGCGTAATCGGGCCGGTCTTGCCGTCCTTGACCAGAATGCGGTCCACGGAGCGGATGGGAGTTACTTCAGCCGCAGTGCCGGTGAAGAAAACCTCATCGGCAATGTAGATCATCTCGCGTGGCAGGGATTGCTCCACGATCGTGTAGCCCATCTCGCGTGCCAGTTGGATGACGGAGTCACGCGTGATGCCCGACAGAATTGAGTCGCCAAGCGGCGTGGTATAAAGCACGCCGCCGCGTACCAAGAAGAGATTTTCGCCGGAGCCTTCGGACAAAAAGCCATTCACGTCGAGCGCAATGCCTTCGGAGTAGCCATTTGCAGCGGCTTCCATGCGGATCAACTGCGAATTCATATAATTCGATCCAGCTTTGGCCATCGACGGCATCGTGTTCGGTGCCAGCCGGTTCCACGAGGAGATGCAAACATCAGCAGCATCGCCGGCCACGTACTTGCCCCAAGGAAAATTGGCGATGTAGACATCGACCGGGCATCCCATCGGGCTGACGCCAATCTCGCCGTAGCCGCGAATGGCAATGGGACGCAGATAGCAGGGGGCAACGCCGTTGGCCTCAACTAATGCGACGGCGGCAGCGTTCAACTGCTCCAGCGTGTAGGGCAGTTCCATGCGGTAAATCTTGGCCGAGTCCAGCAGGCGCTGCATGTGCTCCGACAGCCGGAAGATGCCCGCGCCGTTGGGCTGCTGATAGCAGCGAATGCCTTCAAATACGGACGAGCCATAATGCACCACGTGCGACATTACGTGGATGTTGGCCTGCTCCCAAGGGATGAGCTTTCCGTTGTGCCAGATATTTTTCGTTGTCTGAATCGGCATGCGTGCTGCGGCTCCTCTTCCAAGCAGTGGGATCGCTGGGAATACTCATTATAACGAACTCATCGAATTGCCCGAATTGTATCTGGATGTTTGCAGGCGATTGCACCGGGAGGAATTTTGAGCGTGTGAATCGAATTAATTCGTAGAAAATCATAGATATATGATTTGATGTGCTGTTGATCTTTTCTCTATTGTGGCAGCATGATCGATGGCAATTTCCACCTGTCCAAGCAGAAAATTTCCCCCTACGTATTTCTATGCTGTTCTCTCTTGTTCCTTTCTTCCAGTGCTGGGGCGCAAAAAGCAGAGAACTCATTGATGGCGAACTGGCTACATCGTGTTTCGAGTACGCAGGCTGCCCAGCCGCACTGGGTCACGCCCATTGTGCTGGTCACGCCACGATTGGAGCAGGAGTTTCGCGCAGACTTTGTTCGACAACTGGTTCCGGGCGGCCAACAGGTCTGGGTCTACGACAATGGCAAAGGGCTGGAGTTGATCCCCGCGCGACACATCGAGTTGCTTGTGAATCTACCGCCATATCAAACACACAGTGCGCCTGATGCAGAGGATGGATTGGGGGATGTGAGTTTTCTGATGAAGTATCGGGTGCTATCGGCGAATGAGCAGCACGGGAACTACATATTCACTGCATACTTTGGGGGCAGTATTCCGACGGGGACCTACAAGAACGGAGCAGCGAGCGCGCAGGTGCTTCCCAGTATTGGCGGCGGCAAAGGCTGGGGCGGGTTTGACTTGGAGTCAACGTTGGGAGGAACGCTCCCCGTCGACAGCGTGCAGGTGGTGGGCCGCACGATCGTTTGGAACACGGTTGCGCAATATCACACGCACAAGTTTTTCTGGCCAGAGGTTGAGTCGAATGCCACGTATTTTTATGGCGGCCCCAACGATGGCAAGCGGCAGAACTTTGTGTTGCCGGGCCTTATGTTTGGGCGTTTCCCATTGCATAACCGCATTGGAGCCACCTTCGGCTTGGGCATGCAAATTGCGACGTCACGGCAGCACGTATACAACCACGCGCTGATTCTTACAGGGAGGATTCCATTCTAGGAAACACCGCAGACTGCAGCCAAGAGCGCGAAGCTCCGGATGCCTTCAGTGGAAATTCTTTCGATGGATCGTTGCTAAAAGTGGTATGCGAAACCAATGTTGGGCTGGGAGATGATTTCGACCCTGCCTGTATTAAATTGCTTCAGGCCAAAGGTCTGCGGGTGCGAAAGGTAGCCTCGATAGGCCGCGCGCAGATCCCAGCGCTCGCTGAGCTGATAGGCAATGCCTCCACCCAAAATGCCTATGAGGCTGTTGGTCATTTCCGTGTCATAGCTGGTGGTCTTGATGCCGCCGAGCGGGGAAAAGAACAAAATGCCGCCACCAGCTTCCAGGAAAGGATTGAATTTTTTGAAGGGGATGGTGCGCACATAGGCAAAGGTAGCCTCTTGCACTGAGGTCAACACGCGCACGTACTGAATCGTGGGATATTCATACTGGCTGTCGGTAAATTTTTCCGTGTAGCGCGTATAGGAATAGTTGGCCTCAACCGCGCCATTGGGCGTGATCTGAAAGCGATAGCTGAGCAGCATGCCGGGGCCGAGTGTAGCCTTAGCCCGCACATTGTTGGGTGCGCCGCCTTCCACGTATTGTTGAATCGTCAGCATGGAGCTGAGGCTGACATCCTGACGCATCTCTTGCGCCCGTCCCAGGAGGGACAATGCAGGCAACAAGCAAAAAAATAATGCCAACTTCTTCATTCCGTGGTGAACCCCTGCTCCTGATTCATTCTTCGTGCGGCACATGCAGTTGCTAGAAGTGATAGGCAAAACCAATTGCCGGCTGATTGATCACGTAATATCTGTCGGTGTTGTAGATTTTCATTCCGTAGTAGTAGTCCTTGACGATGGTGCCGCGATACTCCACGCGCAGATCCCAACTGGGGCTTAATTCGTAAGCGATGCCGCCACCGAAAGGCTCATTGATGGTGATGCCTTTTTTGGCCGCGTCGGTGGTTGTATGGGTGTCATCAATCACGTTATGGAAGTACATGCCTATGCCGCCGGCGATGAAGGGATTGAACTTTTTAAAAGTGAAATAGCGCACGTATTCAAACGATGCTTCCTGGTACCGGCTGTGAATGCGCGCGTTGGCGAAGCTGGTCGTGTACTTTTGCGTGAACTGGCTGTACTCGTAGTTGGCCTCCAGCCCATTATTCGGGTTCAGCATGAACCGGTACTCGATCAAGTCGCCGATGCCGATGGTGGACGATTGCGTCACGTCATTGCCGGTGACGATCGGCTGAAACGTGCCAATAAAGCTCATGCTGACATCTTGTCTGCTCACCTGGGCAAAACCGCTCACAGCCATTAGCGGCAACACGCCCAGCAACAACAACCACTTCTTCATTCGCAAATGAACCCCTCATCCGGCCAGCCTGCCGCGCTACGAAACGCGCGCAGACCGGACGCAAAGATACTCGCCTGGCTCTGAGTCCTTAACTTTTCCAATTGTACCTGTCAGGGCGTCTGGGCGGAAATTCTGGCTGGGAAATCATGCACCCCGCTCCGGCTGGAAGTAATACGGATCGCCGTGTTGCGAGGCCATGGACTCGACCACCTTCAAAAACGCCAATGCGGCGTGCGAAAGATTCGCATGTTTGCGATGGACCAGACGCAGCTTGCGCTCAAACTGCAACTCCGGCACACGTACTTGCACCAACTCGCCGCTTTGCAGCTCGCGTTCCACGGTCAGGCCGGGCAGCAGGGCCACGCCGTTGCCCATGCCCACAAAGCGCTTGATGGCCTCCATGCTGGGCAACTCCACGCCCATGTTCAGCGGCGTGCGATGCCGCCGAAAGGCCTGCACCACGCGTTGGCGCAGCGGCGAAGGAATGTTGTGGGCCACAAAATTTTCCGCGCCCAGCCGGTGGATGGGCACCTCGCCCATGCCCGCCAGCGGATGGCGCGGGTGCATGGTGAAGACCAGCTCATCGCGGTAGACCACGATCGAGCGCACCTGCGGATCCTCAGGCCGGTAGGAGATGACGCCGCACTCGACCGCGTGCGAAAGAATCTCGTCGGCCATGCGGCTGGCCAGCGAACGCTGCACCGTCACCTTAATCTGCGGCGAGAGCCTGCGGAAGGCATCGACCACCGGCAGCAGATACATGCAGGTGTATTCGTTGGCGGCCAAAAGCAATTGCCCGCGTTGTAGGGAGCGCAACTCGGCCAGCGCGCCGGTGGCTTCATTGCGCAAGTTCAGCATTTTTTGCGCGTAGTCGCGCAACACTTCTCCAGCAGCCGTCAGCGTGGCGTCGCGCGAAGTGCGGTCAAAGACCGCCTCGCCCACCTCTTCCTCCAGTTTGCGAATGGCCTGGCTAATGGCTGGCTGCGTTCGCCGCAGACGCACCGCCGCCCGCGAAAAACTGCGCTCCTCTACCACGGCCAGAAAGGTCTCGAGTTGAAATAAAACCATGGCGTACCCCCGTAGATTTCCCCACCTCTATTTTTGCTTATCGAATAAAATAATTTAATGATTCAATGTAACTCCATAAAACAATCTTATGATACTCTGGAAAGGCAGTCGTGGAAATATCCCGCGCAGAGTTCATGGAATCTGGACATTGGCCGGGATTCTAACGGACAGGAAAAATCGCATGGGACAGGAACGCGTCCAATTCTTTGACACCACCTTGCGCGACGGCGAGCAGTCGCCGGGCTGCAGCATGCACACCACAGAAAAGCTGCGCATGGCGCGCCAGTTGGAAACGCTGGGCGTGGACATTCTGGAAGCAGGCTTTGCTATCGCCAGCGAGGGCGACGCTGCCGCCATTCACACCATCGCCAGTGAAGTGCGCGGCCCGCAGATCGCCAGCCTTTCCCGCGCACGCAAGGAAGACATTGAGGCCGCAGCCCGCGCGCTGGAACCGGCACGCAGCTCGCGCATCCACATCTTTCTGGCCAGTTCCGACATACATCTGGAATACAAATTGAAGATCACGCGCGAGCAGGCATTGGAGCAGGCTGACGCCGCCGTCCGCCTGGCCGCGCAGCTTGTCGATACGGTGGAGTTTTCGCCCGAAGACGCAACGCGCACGGATTTGGATTTTCTTTGCAAGATCGTCGGTGTTGCCGTCAACGCGGGCGCAACCGTCATCAATCTGCCCGACACGGTTGGCTACACCGTTCCGCAGGAGTACGCGGCGCTCTTCCGCCTGTTGCGCCAGCGTGTGCCTGGCATGGAAAACGTGACGCTCTCCTGCCACTGCCACGATGACCTGGGCATGGCCGTGGCCAACAGTCTGGCAGCGATCGAGGCGGGCGCGCGTCAGGTGGAGTGCACCATCAACGGCATTGGCGAGCGCGCAGGCAATGGCGCGTTGGAAGAGATTGCGGCGGCCATGCACGTGCGTGCCGACAAATTTCCTTTTACGCACGGGCTGAATTTGGAGCAGCTGTACCCAACTAGCCAGTTGCTGAGCCGCACCATCAGTTATGGCCCTTCGCCGAACAAGGCGATCGTGGGCAGCAACGCCTTTGCGCATGAGGCCGGCATTCACCAGCACGGGGTGCTGTCGAATCCGCTCTGCTATGAAATCATCACGCCGGCTGCGGTCGGCGTACCCAGCAATCGTATGGTGCTCGGCAAACATTCGGGTCGCCACGCGCTGGCCCACCGGCTTACGGAGCTGGGCCACGTTCTGGATCGCGACACGCTCGAAGAGGTCTACCAGCGCTTCATTCATCTGGCAGACCGCAAAAAGGCCGTGTACGACCAGGATCTGCTGGCGCTGCTGGCACCCATGCCTGCGGCGCAGCCGTAGCGCGTTGGCTGCGGCTCGGTTCACATCCGCTATTTCACATCTGCATTGGGAACGAGGGATTGTATGCAATTGAAGATCACAGTGGTTGCAGGCGACGGCATCGGGCCAGAGGTTACGCGCGAAGCGGTCACGATTCTCCGCACGGTTGCGGAGCTGAACGGACACCAGTTCACATTTAACGAGCAGCCTATTGGCGGCGTGGCCATCAAGGCCCACGGAACACCGCTGCCCCCGGCCACGCTGGACGCCGCGCTCGACAGCGATGCCGTGCTGCTCGGTGCCGTCGGCGGCAATGAGTTCAATTCGCTGCCGCCCAGCCAGCGGCCCGAGGCGGGCCTGTTGCAACTGCGCCAGGCCCTCGGTGGCTTTGCCAACTTGCGTCCGTCGATCGCCTACTCCGCGCTGGCTGGCAACTCGCCGCTGCGCCCGGAGGTGACCGATGGCGCGAACATTCTCTTTGTCCGCGAGTTGCTGAGCGGCCTGTACTTTGGCTCGCCGCGCTCCTGGAATAAGGACACGGGCGTTGCGTTGAACACGATGTATTACACGCGCGAAGAGGTGCTGCGCGTGGCCCATGTGGCCTTTGAACAGGCCCGCAAGCGCCGCAAAAAAGTGACCTCCGTGGACAAGGCCAACGTGCTCGAAGTCTCGCAGCTTTGGCGCGCCGCCGTCACTGAAGCCGCTGCCAGCTATCCTGACGTGACGTTGGAGCATCAATATGTTGACGCCTGCGCCATGCACCTGATGAACACGCCGCGCAACTTTGACGTGGTGCTGGCCGAAAATCTCTTCGGCGATATTTTGACGGACGAGGCCGCTGTCATCACCGGCTCGCTGGGCATGTTGCCCTCGGCCACCGTGGGCGGCAAGGTGAATCTGTATGAGCCGGTCCACGGCTCCGCGCCAGACATCGCGGGCACGGGCAAGGCCAATCCGCTGGGCGCAATTTTGACTGCGGCCATGCTGCTGCGCCACTCGGCGGGGTTGGAGCAGGATGCACTGGCCGTCGAGGCCGCCGTGAATCAGGTGCTGACCCAGGGCAATCGCACGGCAGACATTGCCCGCAGCGGCGCAGCGGGACAAAGCTCCGGCCAGACCATCGTCAGCACGCAGGAGATGGGCAAGTTGGTCTTCGCTGCGCTCAATGAGATCGTCAACCGCAAGCAGGCACTGCACGCGGTTTAGCAACGAAACAGAACCGATGGACAAACGGAATTTATGACGACACAAGCAAAAACACTCTTCGAAAAAATCTGGGACGCACACTTGGTTGCCGAACCCGCAGGCGAACCGGCGTTGCT
Organism: Acidobacteriaceae bacterium; assembly: GCA_027343585.1. Taxonomy (GTDB): domain Bacteria; phylum Acidobacteriota; class Terriglobia; order Terriglobales; family Acidobacteriaceae; genus JAJZCX01. Next base: position 133 of record DAHWKP010000205.1, on the reverse strand, counting down.
CTACATTGACCTGCATTTGTTGCATGAGGTCACCTCGCCGCAGGCCTTTGAAGGCCTGCGCCTGGCGGGCCGCAAGGTGCGCCGTCCGGAGCGCTGCCTGGCCACGGTGGACCACAACGTGCCCACCACCTCT
>DAHWKP010000188.1:0-12447 GCA_027343585.1 Acidobacteriaceae bacterium | reverse complement strand
GTGCTGCTCAGCTTCACGCTGCCCTTTGCGCTGATCCCGCTGTTGATTTTGACCAGTCGCGGCAGCCTGATGCAGCAATTCGTCAATGGCCGCTGGACGAACTGGCTGGGCTGGCTGGCTACGGCAGCCATCCTCGGATTGAATGGCCTGCTCATCGTGCAAATGCTGTAAGACATCGGTTATTTGCTGATTTCCTTCAATAATTTGTTCTCTTAGGAAAACGATCACTTTTGTCTGGTGGCCCGCGCCTTTAGCCACGCCAGCATATCCGCGTCCAGCTATGGTACAACCCCTGGATACTCTACAGGCCCCCAGAGTTATTTTGATGTCAATAACAATTGAATCCAGCCATCCTAGTTGGGACTGCGTACGGACGGAATCTTGGCCAAGCAGTAGCAGCAATGAAGGCAGGCGTATTCGATAAAACGACCTTCACCGGCGGTGTGATATTGTTTTCTAGAGTAAGCAGGTTAAGGCAGGCTGCAGATGGACATTTACTCCACAGAAGTCCAAAGAAGGCTAGAGCGGCACACTGCATATGGCCTCGAGGGATTGGTATGGCATTAATATTCAGAGATGCAACTTGGGGCACCTGGGCGGACAATCCTGCGACAATGATTGCACGAGATGGAATCGGGAGCTTGGATTTAGGCTTTGCTGAGCCTAAGCTGAACGGCATCACTATGATTCAAAATAAGAGACTTGGGGGTGGCTTACCTCCAATCAATTTTCCTTCGCCGACGGTCACTGTCATTTCATTACCATTTGATCCCAAGGGGTATGAAGCTCAAGTAAAGGCACCCAGTACAGATATTTCATGGCATATAACCATTCCTCCTGATCCGAATAGTGAAGGGGTATGGGTATCTGATATTACCTCCACAAGCGACCAAGTGAGTAGGATTATTGAATGTTTAACTGGGAGGACTATGAGACATCCTTCGGAGTGGATATGGCGTATAGTTGTGCATCCTTTGCCAAGCGCGCCAGAATTTATGGCGCATGTTCGCTTCCATGAGAAGCAGCATGTTCAAGATCATACTTGGCTTGCAGAGCAAATTATTGGGCCTTGGGATAATTGGCTGAGTATTGCTGACAAAAAAAAGCTGCGATTTCGGAACGCAAATAAGTTCCAGATTGTAAGTAGTGTAAGTATTCCTGGAAATTACGCAACAGGGGTTGAACGTATTGCTCGTTATTGGCAGGAAGCTATCAAGGAATCAGGGGATTTGTACCATTCAACGGCAGCGGGTGGTCCTCCTCAAATAAAAATCCTGAAAACGGCTGGAACTCCCAGGATAAATTCTGGGAATATGCAATTGCATCTATCCATTGAGCCAAGATGCTTATTGAAAGTATCCCCTATGGGTGCACATCGCAAATTCGGTCTCAAGAAACTTACGAACACAAATCCTATTAGTGGCAATGAGCCGAAGTTGTCGCAAGGGCCTCTCGTTACTGCGCCAAGGATAATAAAGGATCTCAATGTACACGCTGCTACGTATGCACAAGTCATATACGTTCCATAGTTATGGATAAGTTTCTTCGGTAGATGGGATGGATTGAGTGTAAAGGAAGTTGGTTGTGGTTCAAATGGTTGACAGATACTCTCCTTTGTTTCTGTTTCCAGCGGGCATGCTTTTTGGAGAATTTGTGCAAAGTCTGCAAATGCCGTGGTGCTTGGCCCCAGATTCAACTTCCGCCCCCCCTCCACTTTTCATTCCATGTCCATCGGCGCTACCATAGAGGCAGGCGGCGACAGGCTGCCAATCGTTATGCTCGATGCGACCGATATGCCTTTCTCGCTCAAGATCATTTTTTTGAAGCGCTGGCACCGCGGCAAGCCCGAACGCGGATAGACTGCCGCCTTCCCGATTCTTCGCGGGCTGTAGCGTGTTCTGTTGCCAATCGCGCTGCGCTCGGAATCATCTGAATTTCTTCGCACCGATAGAGGAGAGCCTCACTTATGGACAGCTTTGGCAGCCGCGCGCAATTGCCATGCGGCAATAAAATCTACGAGATCTTCCGTCTGGATGTCCTTACGAAAAAGGGAATCCAGCTTGACCGCCTGCCGTACTCCTTGCGCATTTTGCTCGAAAACCTGTTGCGCCATGAAGACGGCAAGAGCGTCACCGCCGACGACATTGAATTTCTGGCTCGATGGGATGCAAAGGCCGAGCCATCGCGCGAAATCGCCTACATGCCAGCGCGCGTTCTGATGCAAGACTTCACCGGTGTTCCCGCCGTGGTGGACCTGGCCGCGATGCGCGACGCCATGCGCACCCTGGGCGGCGACCCGGAAAAAATCAATCCGCTGCAACCAGCGGAGCTGGTGATCGATCACTCCGTGCAAGTGGATGAATACGGCGCGGCCAATGCCTACGACCTGAACACCATGCTGGAGTTTCAGCGCAATCGCGAGCGCTACGCATTTTTGAAGTGGGGCCAGTCGGCCTTCCGCAATTTTTCTGCCGTGCCGCCGGGCATGGGCATTTGTCATCAAGTGAACTTGGAGTATCTGGCGCGCGTGGTCTTCACCACACAGCCGGATGCGAAGGGCGTGGTGCGCGCCTATCCCGACACGCTGGTCGGCACCGATTCCCACACCACCATGATTAACGGTCTGGGCGTGCTGGGCTGGGGCGTCGGCGGCATCGAGGCCGAGGCGGCCATGCTGGGCCAGCCGGTTTCCATGCTGGTGCCACAGGTGGTCGGCTTTAAGCTGACCGGCAAGCTGCGCGAAGGTGCAACGGCCACCGATCTGGTATTGACCGTCACCGAGATGCTGCGCAAGTTTGGCGTGGTGGGCAAGTTTGTGGAGTTTTATGGCTCCGGCATCAGCGCGCTTTCTTTGGCAGATCGCGCGACCATCGCCAACATGGCCCCCGAATATGGCGCGACCTGCGGCATTTTCCCCGTCGATGCGGAGACGCTGAACTATCTGCGCCTCACGGGTCGCAGCGAAGAACAAATCGCCCTGGTCGAAAAGTATTACAAGGAACAGGGACTCTTCCACACGTCCAGCGCGCCAGAGGCGCAGTATTCGGCGACATTGTCGCTCGACCTGGCCACGGTGGAACCCAGCGTAGCCGGGCCAAAGCGTCCGCAAGATCGCGTGCTGTTGCGCGAGGCTGCAGGCAGCTTCCAGAAGCAATTGCCCAGCCTGCTGGGACCGAATGCCAACAAGAACGGGGCACGCAAGGCCGAACGCTGGAGCGGCGTGGCCACAGACTCTGCGCTGAAAAACGGTGCAGCCACACATGAACCCGGCACGGCGGAAAGTGTGCAACATCGCTTTGGCGTGGCCGTGGACAAATATCTCGACCACGGATCCGTTGTGATTGCAGCCATCACAAGCTGCACGAATACGTCGAATCCCTCCGTCATGCTGGCTGCGGGCTTGCTGGCGAAGAAGGCCGCAGAAAAAGGACTCAGCGTGCCGCCATGGGTGAAGACCTCGTTGGCGCCCGGCTCGCGCGTGGTGAAGGATTACTACGAAAAGGCTGGATTGCTGCCCTATCTGGAAAAGCTGCGCTTCCACATCGTCGGCTACGGCTGTACCACCTGCATTGGCAACTCGGGCGCGCTGCCCGCCGATGTTTCCAAGGCGATTGACGACAACGGTCTGGTCGCCGTCAGCGTGTTGAGTGGCAACCGCAATTTTGAGGGACGCATCAACTCGGATGTGCGCGCAAATTATTTGATGTCGCCGCCGCTCGTTGTTGCGTACGCGCTGGCGGGCCGCATCGATCACGACTTTGACAAGGACGCGCTGGGCAACGATGCCAGCGGGCAGCCCGTGTATCTGCGCGACATCTGGCCCACGCAGCAAGAGGTGCAGTCCACTCTGGCCGCATCGATGGATTCATCCATGTTCCGCAAGGAGTACGCCACGGTGGCCGACGGCGATGCCAACTGGCAACAGTTGCGCTTCGCCACGGGGAAAACCTACCAGTGGGAGCAGGATTCCACCTACATCCGCAAGGCACCGTACTTCGACGGTATGCCGGCAACGCCTGCTCCGGTGCAGGCCATCACCGGTGCGCGCGTACTGGCCGTGCTGGGCGACAGCGTCACCACGGATCACATCTCGCCCGCAGGCTCCATCAAGCTGAATGGCCCGGCAGGGAAGTACCTGACCGAACACGGTGTGAAGCCCGCGGACTTTAACAGCTACGGCTCGCGGCGCGGCAACCATGAAGTGATGGTGCGCGGAACCTTTGCCAATGTTCGGCTGCGCAACAAGCTCGCCCCCGGAACCGAGGGCGGCGTTACGCGTCTGCTGCCGGAAGGCGAGGCGATGAGCATCTACGACGCCTCAGTGAAGTACGCAGAGCGAAAAACTCCGCTGGTGATTCTGGCGGGCAAGGAGTACGGTTCTGGCTCCTCGCGCGACTGGGCCGCCAAGGGGCCGCGCCTGCTGGGCGTGCGCGTGGTGATTGCCGAGAGTTTTGAGCGTATTCATCGCTCGAATCTCGTCGGCATGGGAATTCTTCCGCTGCAATTTGCTGCGGGTGAAAATGTCGAGTCGCTCGGCCTGACCGGCGAAGAGGTCTATGAGATCGTCGGCCTGCGCGCGATGCTGGAGTCAAAGTTTGCCAACGGCAAACAAATTCCCGTGAAGGCAACGGCTGCGGATGGCTCCGTGAAGGAATTCAAAGCCACCGTTCGCATCGACACGCCGCAGGAGATTCTCTACTACCAACATGGCGGCATTTTGCAGTATGTGCTGCGGCAGTTGGCAGGCAAGGCATAGCCGCGTCGACAACAAGAAACAAAAAAAGGACTGGCACTCAGCCAGTCCTTTTTTATTGGATAGAAATCATGCTCTACACACCTACGCCGTACTCGGTCTGGTGGCTGGCTGCGCGGCCCTCATCTCCTGCGTGGGAGAAAAAATCATACGGTGTGCGGCGGTTGAAGTTGTACCGGGCGCGCAGCTGCCGCCCAACGTAAAAGCCGAGCGCCACCATGCCTGCCGCAACGGTGACCCAGCCGATTGTGCGTGCCAGGGAACTCGATTCTGTTGTGGATTCGGCTTCTTTGGTCATCGTCTCACCCCGGGAACCATTGGCAGATTGCAAAATTTAAGTACACCAACGCTCACACCTGCGCTCATCTTACTCCAGATGTGGAGGCGTTTGAAAGCGGATTGTCACGGGAAAATCACAATGGGAATCCAAAAGAATAACGGGCCGATTGGGAACACTGCGGGTGTTTATTCCGCATCCGGTTCCGGGTGCTGCTCCACCCTGCGCAGCAGTTCCAGCTTGCGTGCAGGTGGCAAAAAGCTGGCTTCAATCGAGTTTCCAGCCAGTTCACGCAGATGCTCTGGCGTACAGCCAAAGTTTTTGTGAGCCAGCGCATATTCCTCCAGCAAGTTGCTGCCGAACATGGCCGGGTCGTCGGAGTTGAGTGTGACCATAAGCCCCTCATCAAAATAGCGGCGTATGGGGTGCTCTTGCTCACGCGCGCAGCAGCCGGTACGCACATTGCTGGTGATGCAAATCTCCAGGGGAATCTGTTTCTGTGCCAGCGTCTCGATGAGATCCTGATCTTGCTGCGCGGTCAAGGCGTGGCCCAGGCGTTCCGCTCCAATGTTGATGGCCGACCACAGGCTTTCTGGCCCGCAGGCTTCGCCCGCGTGCGCGGTTAGGCGCAATCCATTCTCTCGCGCCTCGCCATAGAGTTCGCGGAAGAGTTCCGCAGGGCCGCGGCTTTCATCGCCGCCAATTCCAATGCCCACGATGGAGGAAAATTGTTTGCGCATTTCTGCCGCCTTGCGAAAGACGCGCGCTGCTTCGTCTGCGCCAAAGTGCCGCACCGCGTCGAAGATCCAAAGCAGGCTGATGCCAAACTCCTTCTCTGCGCGTAAGCGTCCACGCTCCATGCCAGCAAAGAGCTGCTCAAACTCCGTCTTCTTCCAGTAATAGACAACGCCCACGGCCACATAAGCCTCGGCATGCACCACGCCCTGCTGGTGCAGATCGCGCAACATAGCGTAGGTGATTAGCTCATAATCCTCGGGCGTGCGGAGCCGTTCCGTCACGGCTTTGAATGCCTGGAGAAAGCCTGGGAAATCCGCATAGTTGTAAAGCGCCTGCGCCGCTGCCAGTGTGAGCGGATCAGCATCGTGTCGCTGGCTCAGCGCAACCAGCGTTTCGGGAGCGATGGTTCCCTCCAGATGCAGATGTAGCTCCGCCTTGGGCAGCTTGCGCAGCCAATCCATCATTGCGGCTTCGGAAATGGTTCTCTTAGCGGGCATCAATCTTCCTGAGGGGCAGTCGAGCGCTGTGCAGCGGAAAATTCACTGCGATGGCGGCTGTAGAAAAAGTAAATCACCAATCCAATCGCCAGCCACAAAAAAAACCGCACCCACGTCAGCACGGGCAGGCCACTCATTAAGAGTACACAGAAAAACACGCTAAGCAGCGGCAGCACCGGGCCGCCGGGGCAGCGAAATCCTCGCGGGCGTTGCGGCTGCCGGACGCGCAAAATCAGCACGCCGAGTGCGACCAAGACAAATGCGAAGAGTGTGCCAATGTTCGATAAGTCCGCAAAGGTGCCAATGTCGAGCAGTCCTGCGGGAATACCGACTAGAAAGCCTGCAACCCACGTGGCCACGTCCGGCGTGCGGAAGTGTGGATGCACGCGGCCAAAGAGGCGGGGCAGCAGACCATCACGCGCCATGGCGAACCAGACGCGCGCCTGCCCAATCTGAAACACCAGAATCGACGAGATCATGCCCAGTAGCGCACCGAGCAACACGATCAAATGCGTCCAGTGCAGCCAGGGGCTGGGGTGGGCCAGCTCTATCCGGTGCAGCGTGTTCACCACGGGAGCCGCGTCGTCCAGCAGCCATTGCCAGGGCACCATGCCCGTCAGCACAACGGCCACGCCTACGTAAAGCAACGTGCAGATGGCGAGCGTAGCCAGGATGCCCACGGGAATATCCCGCCGGGGATTTTTGCACTCTTCCGCCGCAGTGGAGATGGAATCAAAGCCAATATAGGTGAAGAAAATGATGGACCCGCCGGAGAGAATTCCCGGCCAGCCATTCGGTGCGTACGGATGCCAGTGCGCGGGATGAATCCAATGCGCGCCCACAGTGATGAAGAGCAGAATCGCGGCGATCTTGAGCAGTACCATGCCATTGTTCGTGCGGGCGGATTCTCGAATGCCACGCACCAGCACCACCGTCAGCAGCAGCACGATGAGGCACGCCGGCCAGTTGAAGCCAAAATGCCAACCGGGTGTGTACAGCGTGTGTCCTTGCAGGTCTTGCAGGCCGCTGGGCAGGTAGGCAGGTGTAATCCAGCGCAGGGCGGGATGCAGTCCGAGCCAATCCATCAGATCGACCAGGTGCGCAGCAAAGCCGACGCTGACGGCCATATTGGAGAATGCGTATTCCAGAATTAAATCCCAACCAATGATCCACGCAACCAACTCGCCGAGCGTGGCATAAGCGTAGGTGTACGCGCTGCCGGCGATGGGAATCATCGATGCCATCTCTGCATAGCAGAGGCCGGTGCAGGCGCAGACCAAGGCGACCAGCACCAGTGAAATGGAAATGGCCGGCCCTGCGCCGGGGCGGCCAGCCAGGGATGCGTGGCGCAGCAGGGCATCCAGAACCGGCGTGTCCAGCAGCGATGCGGATGTGAGCGATTGCCCGGCGATGGCCGTGCCGATGACGGTGAAGATGCCGGAACCAATCACTGCGCCAATGCCGAGCGCGGTGATGGAGACAGGCCCGAGTGTTTTTTTCAGGGATTGTCCGGGCTGCTCCGATTGCCGCAGCAGCCCGTCGATCGATTTGGTGGCGAAGAGTTGCCTGCGCAGGCCCTGGCCACGGGTTGGAGTTGTTTTGGGGGTCATCGCGTAGAACGCGCGTTGGCGATGCCGTTAGCGTTTGCCCAGCGCCTTGCCAGCCTTCTTGATTTTTGCCTTCAGGGAGCCGCGCGCATGGGTGCGCTTGGCTTTGGGAGCAGCCTTTTTCCGGGCTGCGCGCTTGACCTTTTTCCGCTCTGTCTTGTCTGCAATTGTTTTCGTGTTTGCCATATGCCTTCCGTGATAAATGATTTCAAATCAAAAAAATCTTAAGAACGGCTCTTCGTCAAGGACGCCTGCGCTTCAGCGCATTTAAAGCCGCTCCAGTTGCGCAAACTTCTCCACCAGCTTTTTTATGCCGAACCTCTGAAATTGTACCGTAACCTTGGCGTCTTCTCCTTCCCCTTCGCGGCGAAAGACCGTTCCCTCGCCATATTTGGGATGGCGCACCCGCTGGCCATTGCGCAGTCCAGCGCCGCCTTTTGTCTCGGAATTTTGGTCTGAAGACTCCATTCTGACCCGTTGCGCGCTTTGGCCGCGTGCGCCAAAAAATTGCGCAATGTTGTCCAGGGAGTCCGTGCGCGGCTTCTGTTGAGCCGTGCGCGTGGCGGCGGTCTGCGTGCGCCGATTGTAGGTGTCCGGCAGGTGCGCGCTCTGGTCTTCATCCTCGTAATTCCAGTGCCGGACAGCGTTGGATGCACGCCCATAACCCGGTGCATAGCTCGCTGCACTGTGTGCGTCAGAAGTCTGCGTACTCCAATCCTCCAGCAGGTGGGTTGGAATCTCCGTCAAAAAGCGAGAAGGAATCGAATGCTCTGGCATCTCATTGCCGTAGCGGCGGCGGAAGCGGGCGCGCGTCAGTATCAGCGAATCCATCGCGCGCGTCATGCCTACGTAGCAAAGTCGCCGTTCCTCTTCGAGTCCATTGGCGTCGTTAAATGTTCGCGAGTGCGGAAAGAGGCCTTCCTCCATGCCCGCCAAAAAAACCAGCGGAAACTCCAGCCCTTTGGCCGCGTGCAGCGTCATCAGCGTTACGCGCGACTCTGGGTTGTACTGGTCCGTGTCGCTGGCCAGCGCGGCATGATCCAGAAACTCCGTCAGGGTCTCGCCACGTTCCTGAGCGTCTTGCGCAGCATTCACCAACTCGCGCAGGTTCTCGACGCGAGAGACGGCTTCCGGAGTCGCCTCTTCTTCCAGCGCCCGGATGTAACCGCTGCGGTCGATCAAAAACTTCAACAGCTCCGGCAGCGTTCCTGCTGCGCCTGTTTGCCGGAATGCAGGTGCCGCTGTAGCATCCGTCTGCGAGGTTTCCAGTGGCGGAGCGATGCGTTTCTCCCGATTTTTTTTCGCGGCAAAGGGCGAAAGCTCTTCTGGAGTAAAGGCGAGCGTCGGCGTGTCAAAATCAAAGCTGATATCGTCTTGGGCAGCGTCCTCATCCGGCAGGGGAGTTGCAGTGTTGACTTCTTCACTCGCGGCCAGGTGTTCTGCAAAGCCGGGCTGCAGCAACGCGCGGGCGTCAAGAATCATGCGCCTGAATCCATCGAGCGCCAGCAGCGCGCGCGTGGGCAGAAGCTTGCCTTCAATCGCTGCTTGCACGGCAGTCCAAGTGCTCGTGCCCGTTTCCAGAGCCATGCGTTCCAGCGTCTCCAGTGTGGATTTGCCAATGCCGCGCGCAGGCGTGTTAATGACGCGCTGCAAGGCCACCGAATCATCTGGATTCTGCACCAGTTTCAGGTAGCAGAGCATGTCTTTGATTTCTGCTCGGTCGTAAAATGAAAATCCACCGACCATGCTGTACGCGATGCCGTAACGGCGCAGGCCCTCTTCAATCAAACGTGACTGTGAGTTCGTCCGGTAAAGCACGGCAATACGCGGCAACTCCTCTTGATCGCCAGTTTGCCGGATGTACTTCTGAATCGAGTCGGCAATGAACAGCGCTTCGCCTTCGCCGTCCAGCGCCTCATAATAGCCAACCGGTGCGCCGCCCGGCCGTGTCGTCCACAGCGCCTTGCCTTTGCGTTGCAGGTTATTGGAGACTACGCCAGCCGCGGCTTCCAAAATAATTTGAGTGGAACGGTAATTCTGCTCCAGGCGAATGGTCTGCGCCTGCGGAAAGTCGCGTTCAAACTCCAGAATGTTGCGAATGTCGGCTCCGCGCCAGGAGTAAATGCTCTGGTCCTCATCACCCACGACGCAGATATTTTTCCCTTCACCCGCCAGCAGCTTCATCAGCTCATATTGCGGGCGGTTGGTGTCCTGATATTCGTCGATGAGAATGTAACGATAGCGTCGATTGCAGCCTTCGCGTACCGCAGCGCTGGCGCGGAGCAGACGCACGCTCTCCAGCAGAAGATCGTCAAAGTCCAAAGCATTCGCCCGCTCCAGCTCCTGCGCATATTGCTTGTAGATGTGCGCAATGCGCTCCGTCTTTGGCTCTGCCGATTGCAGATACAGCTCTTGCGGATCGAGCATGTGATTTTTCGCCCAGGAGATGCGCGACAAAACATTGCGCGGCGTTAGCTGCTTGTCATCCAGCCCCATGCGCTTCATCGCCTGCTTCACGATCATTTGCTGATCGTTCTCGTCATAGATGACAAAGTCGCGCGTCCGTCCGCGTCCCTCGATGCGCAGCGCTTCAATCTCGCGCCGCAGCAGGCGCACACAAAAGGAGTGAAAGGTGGCCATTAAGGGCCGCGCCAGTCCGCCATGTTCGAGCAGCTTCTCGACGCGCTCGGCCATCTCGGCGGCGGCTTTGTTGGTAAAGGTGACGGCAAGAATCGAGTCAGGCGCTACGCCGCGCTCTTGAATCAAATAGGCAATGCGATGCGTAATGACGCGCGTCTTGCCCGATCCAGCTCCTGCCAGAATCAACAGCGGGCCATCGACGGCCTCCACCGCAGCGCGTTGCTGCGGATTCAATTTGTCCAGCGCCAATGCCATCGAAGTGAAAAAACTCCCTGCCCGGCGCACAGTTTTTGGCGCATGGCTACCTCTTTAGTGTACCGGGTAGGCTTCGATGCACTCGATACACGCAACCATTCGGCCAGTTCAACCATTTGGGTGCCATTCGGGTGCCCCATGTCTCGCCTTTGAGACATGGGAATCAAAAGCCCCCCACTCAAGCCAGAATCGGCTTGAATGGAGCACCTGGGATCTTTCAAGAGGTTGTCAATTCGCGAACTGAACCGGAGATGCTGGTTGTATCTGAAAAGTGCGTATATAGTTTTAATGGTCAAGCTTGGCTTTGAGAGCATCCCAACCAGCACCATTCAGGTAATTTGAGAGATCACGCGTAGTGTCCTTATATTTGCCATCTGCAATCTGGAGCATGGCATCGCTTTTAAACCCTAGCCCTCTAGTCTCCCAACATTTGTTCTTCTTTGTGGAGGTGAGGTAGACCTGAAGTTTCTTCTGATGACCATGAATTTCGTTCATGTGCGTGAGCAGTTTTGCCGTGGGGACAACTAGAAAATCAGGCTTGCTTGTGAATCCCATCAAAACAAACACCCAGAATTCAGCCTTTGGACTGACGAGATCCGCCCTGTTCAACGTGAACCAACTCCAGCAGCGCAATGAAGAATTCTGCATTGCGGCAGACTTTCCGGGCAGGAAGTCTTTGCTAAATTTCACTTGTAAGGAGACTGTTCGCTGGTTTTTCTGGTCAGTGACTAGCAAATCTATGCCAGTGTCCTTCGATGGAATCCACACATTCCATTTCCATTTTTTTAAGTGACTCTCAATATATTCGCCTACCAAGTATTCCCCGGCATGGATCGTAAACACTGGTCTCATAAGGCGGTAGATTAACACAGATGCTCCTAGCTGTTCTTCTTATACGCACATTTCAGACACTACCGTCGCACGGTGCCCCATTCAAGCCTGCTTCTGGCTTGAGTGGGGTCGAAGAATCCCGATGATTTTCGTAGATATGAAATATACAGAAGAAGTCATTCTGAGGAGCATCGCGACGAAGAATCCAGAGAATCTTCGCCTCGTATTTACTAGCCTGCATTCTCTGGATTCTTCGCTGCGCTCAGAATGACACTATATTTTTGCAGGAGATATCGAAGACGGGTTATGCTTCTCATCCCACCCTTCGCAAAAGAAGCGAAGGATAGGGCACCCCGGCCAGTCCCCGCGATATTCTTAAAGGTACATGAACACTCAACGAAATATCTGTGTCTACTGCGGATCGAGTGATGGCTTGCGCCCAGAGTACCGCGCCGTTGCGTCAGAATTGGGCGCAGCCATGGCCCGCGCTGGCCTGGGCCTAGTTTATGGCGGCGCGCGCGTCGGCTTGATGGGCGCTGTGGCCGATGCGGTGCTGGCCGGTGGCGGCAGCGTCTTAGGTTGGATTCCGCATCAGCTTGCCAAGCGGGAAGTGGCGCACACGGGCCTGACGGAGCTGCACGTAGTCGAGACCATGCACGAGCGCAAACACGCCATGGCGGCGCGCGCCGATGCTTTTCTGGCTTTGCCCGGTGGCTACGGTACGCTGGACGAACTCTGCGAGATTTTGGGCTGGGCGCAACTGGGCCTGCACGCAAAGCCCGTGGTGCTGCTCAATCAAAATGGATACTACGATCCCTTGCTGTCCATGCTCGACCGTGCGATGGAGGA
>DAHWKP010000183.1:0-7905 GCA_027343585.1 Acidobacteriaceae bacterium | reverse complement strand
CGGAGAGATCACCGGCTCATAGTCCAGCCCGGCAAACTCCTCCTGAGCCAAGCGCGGCGCTTCATTATTGGTGGCCAGATAGTAGCGTTGGCCGCTGCGCGTAAACAGCAGATTGCCCGCCGCAGCTTCATACGGAATGGCCACGCGCATCTCCACTGTGCCCGCCGTGACCCAGGCGATATTTTCATGGCGGCTGACCAGCAGCGCATCCAAGCCTTGTTCGGCTAGAAATTGCTGCATGCGCGCCTGCTTCGTTTCCAATTCCTGCCGGCGCTCACCTTCCGGGAAGACCGGCCCTACCTCGCCCTTTGTCTGCGTGGCCATGCTGCAATCCTTTTTCTGTTGTTCTTCTGTCAATGCTGCGTTGGACGGCACAATCTACAAGCCAACTGCGGAACCGGCCTGCATCGGGCCAGAGCCGGTTCCGCGTTGGAGGGTTACATCTCTTCATCCGGCTCGTGGTAGTGCATGTTCCAGCCCAGGTAATTGCTGGCCGCCTCATACACCGCGCCCGCCGTATGCGAGAAGTTGGCCGCCACGTGGTGCTCGAAGCCCTCTTGGCAGATGAAGCGCAGCAGCCGCTGCATGTGCGGAATCTCCACGACGCCTGCACCGCCAAAGGTCTCCAGCGGATCGTTGGTGAACTTGCCCTGGCCCACGTAGCCACGCATGCCGCCGTTGTGATCGTCGGTGGAGAAGCGCGCATAACTCATTGCGCCCGCCTTGACGCGGCCCGAGCAGGAGCCAAAGGCATTTTCCTTGCCCACGGCTCCGGCAATGATGGCCTGAAAATCCATCACCACATCCTGGAAGAAATGCTTGGGCAGGTTGGAGCAGTGGAAGCAAACAGCCTTGTTGGGATCCTCGCCGTAGTTGTTGTTCCAGTCCAACAACGCGCTGGGCGTTTCGCTGGCCAGCGCCAGCGCGTGCATGCTCAGCGTGCCCACCACATCCACCTCGCAGGCGGAGGGAATCAGGTTCTCGCTCATCATGCTCATAATGGTGCAGGGCACCACGCCAAAGTACTCTTCGAGCGAGGTCCAGCACTGCACGGCGCTGATGGTGGTCTGCGACTGTTGCATCCACTCCTCAATCACCCAGCCCAGCTTGGCCATCTTCACCAGCGCTGGCTCCGGCACATCCTTGGTGGTGACGTATTTCTTGATCGCGCCCAGCTTGGCGGCCACGTTGCTGTCGCCATCCTTCAGCCGGTCGATGCGGCCCAGAATCTCCGACAGATCGATGGTCTCGACGGAGATGCCGCTGGTCTCCAGCAGCTTTTCACTGTAGCGAACGGTGTTGAAGGCCGCCGGACGCGCGCCAATTGCGCCCACGCGCAGATTGGTAAAACCGCGTACGATGCGACAGACGGCGCTGAACTTCTCCAAATCTTTTTTGAAAGATTCCGAGCTGGGCGCAACCGTGTGCAGTGTGGTCAGCGAGTAGGGAATGCCGTATTGCATCAGATTGTTGCAGGCGGACATCTTGCCGCAAAAGCTGTCGCGGCGATACGCGATGGTCATCTTGCCAGAGTGATCCGGCGTGGCTTGAATCAACACCGGCACCTTCAACGTGGAGTAGCGCAGCGTGTCGGCAATGGCGCGTTCATCGCCAAAGTTGGGTAGCGTAACAATCACACCATCAATTTCATCGCGGTGCTTGCGGAAGAGATCGCCGCAGCGCCGGGCCTCGGCGTGCGATTCCACTGCGCCGTAGCGCGCCTCTTCGGTACTCAGCGCGATGGTGCGAATGCCCGCTTCGGAGAGCACCTTGAGCATCTCCTCGCGTCCCTCTTGCGCCAAGTGGCCGGGGAAAAACCCGCGGTTGCCAACGATCAATCCAAATGTGAGCTGCTTTTTTTTCATCTTCCCTGTTCCTTTATTGTTGAGCTTCCCCATGCCGCGCTCCACGCAGCGTGGAGCCTTCTTGTCTTATTTTCTGAGCATTTCAGTTGCGCCTGGCCCCGCCTATTGGCGAACCAGCCGCTGTTGCACCCCAAAAACCGCCGGTGCCTAGGCCCGTGGTTTGAACTTGACGCAATACAACACGCCGATCACGAACAGAAACCCGCCCCACCACAGCGGTGCATGCAGGCGCGCCAGCATCACATGCGCCAGATGGCCGGTGATAACCTCATACGCTCCGTAGCCGCCGATCAACGCCCCATACACCGCGAGAAGAATACCGACAAAAAACCAAATGGGAATCTCGCCGCTCTTCTCTGTGCTGTGTTTTGCTGTTTCCATACATCTTTCTCCTGATCCTGTTTGCCTGGGCCGGTCTTACCAGAACAGGATGTTCAATGCCAAAAAAATCACCACAACCACAGTAGCCCAAAACCACTGGTTGCCATAGAAGCGCACCGGCGTCTGCTCGGGCAGGCGCGTGGCTCCATAGACTAGTCCGTCCAATTGCTCGACTGGCTTGGGGGTTGTGAACAGGCTGACCACCACGGTCACCGACACCGCAATCAAGAAGCACCACAGACCCCGGTACAGATTTTCCGCCATGCTCTTGGCATCGGGTGAGAGCGCGATGATCGACAGCGCAGAAGGATCCATGCGCACCCACAGGAACATGCTCACGGAGCTGACGATGCCCAGCAGCAGGCCCCAGAATCCGCCCGCGGCTGTGGTTCGCTTCCAAAACATGCCCAGCAGGATGACGGCAAACAGCGGCGCAATAAAGAATGTGAAGAGCGCCTGCACGTAATCCATGATGCCTGCGGCGTGCATCACCAGATAGGCTGCGCCAATCGAGACGCCCACGCCCAGCACCGTCGCCCAGCGGCCCACGGAGACGTAGTGCTCATCCGGTGCCTGCTTGCGAATCAGTGGCTGATAGATGTCATAGGTCCACACCGTGGCGAAGGCGCTCACGTTGCCCGCCATGCCGGACATAAAGCCAGCCATCAACGCCGTGATGCCCAGGCCCAGCAGGCCCGGCCCCAGGTAGCGCACCATCATCAGCGGCAACACTTCGTTGTAACTGTTGGGATTGGCCGCGCTCACCTGATTTTCACCGACTAGGTGCATCAGCGAGCCGTTGGAGTTGTGCAGCACCACCAAGCCCAGCAGGCCCGGCAGAATCACAATGAACGGAACCGCCATCTTAAAGAACGATCCGATGACCGGGGCCATCTGCGCGGCGCGAATGTCGCGCGCAGCCAGCACGCGCTGCACCACGAGAAAGTCCGTCGTCCAATAGCCGAAGGAGATCACGCAGCCCAGGCCAAACAGAATGCCCGTCCAGTGCACGCCCATCGGATTCGATGCGAAGTGCGCCGTGTCCTTCCACAGATGCACGTAGTCTTGATTTTTGTAGTTTTCTGCGATCTTGGCGACCATCTTGTGCCAGCCGCCGGCCTCGACCAGGCCCAGAATCGGCACCAGCAGCGCACCGGCCCAGATCAACACGAATTGCAACACTTCGTTGTAAATGGCCGAGCGCAAACCGCCCAAGCCCACATACACCGCCACGGCCAGCGAAGACATCAAAATGCTGAAGGTAATGTTCCAGCCTAGAACCACCTTCATCACCACGGCCATCGAGAACATATTGACGCCGCTCATCAGAATCATCTCTGTGGCGAAAGAGCAGGCGGCCAGAATGCGGCTGGATTCTCCGAAACGCAGCTTCAGATACCCGGGCACGGAGTGCGTCTTGGAAACGTAGTAAAACGGCATCATCACCAGGCCCAAAAAGAGCATGGCCGGGATGGCACCCACCCAGTACCAGTGCGCGGCCAAAATGCCGTATTGATATGCGGAACCAGCCCAGCCCATCAGCTCCAGCGACCCCATGTTGGCGGAAACGAAGCTCAGGCCGGCGATCCAGGCCGTCATCTCGCGCCCAGCCATAAAGAACTCTTCACTGGTGTTGCTCAGCTTCTTCAAATAAAAACCGATGTAGAGCACCATGGCGAAGTAGACAACCACCACCGCCACGTCCAGCGGGGTGAGCCGGGCCAATTGCGCATGAGAAGGAGCCGCCATCCATACAGCCAAGGAGTGCGGTGCGGCGCAAGCCGCTGCGGAAAAATGGAACATTCAGCCTGCCGATCTGCCTGGGATTGGAGTCGCGTGCATTCCTCCAGCAGCAATGCTTCTGGAGACAAGAATTCCTTGCAACGCCACGACCCAAAACGACTATATCCACGGAGGCGAGATCGGTCAATCTAAAAGCATTAAGATAGGGATAAATCGGCGAAAACAATCCTTGCCACCGGGGCAACGAGACCCAGACACGCTTAGCGCATGGCTGCCATGGAGGCCCGGAACAAAGCCTCAAAGTGATCCCGATGCTCTGGGCTGCGCTCGACCGCAGTTTCCACCGCCTTGGCCGCTGCCGGGCGCGGATAGCCCAGGTTCACCAGCGCGGAGATCACATCCTCCGCCACGGGAGCCTGCACCCCCGCAACCACAGCGGACCCCAGCGCATCCAACTTGTCCTTCAACTCCAGCACCAAACGCTCGGCTGTCTTTTTGCCAATGCCGGGGATGCGCGTCAGCGTGGCCGCATCCTGCCCGCGAATGGCCGCAATCAGCCGCTCCGCATTCAGGCCACTCAGCACCTTCAGCGCCAGACTTGGCCCCACGCCGCTGATGGAAATCAATTTTTCAAAAAGTTGTTTTTCTGTCGCATCCGCAAAACCAAACAGAGCCAGCGCTTCCTCGCGCACATGCGTGTAAATGTGCAGGGCAACCTCTACGCCTTCGCCGGGCAGTCCGGTATAGGTGGGAATGCTGATGGCCACTTCATAGCCAACGCCTGCCGCCTCGACAATCACACTTTGTGGGGATTTTGCGAGCAGCTTGCCGCGCAGATGCGCAATCATAGGTTTCGCTCCGGAGTCGGTTGCGGTACGGCATTGCCTTGCGACGCGGTCTGCACTTCTGTCAGCAGCAGGGACTCGCCCGGACGCAAATAGCCTTTGCGCTGGAACCATGTTTGCATGGCTGTGTGCAACGAATCGATGGGGACCAGGTTGCCCGCCTCCAAGCAACCATCCGCGACGGGCAGGGTGTCATCGAAAATTGCGTCGTTGGTAAAGCTGCGCATGGCAAAGCTATCCATCCACCGCAAAGGACAATCCACCAGCAGCCCCTGCGCTGTGCGCCTTTGTACCCGCAGGCGGCGCAGGAACATCGTCAGCCCGCCACCGGAAGAACGGGCAGATTGTCGGTGTGTCCGGCCTCGCGCAACACAGCATCCAAATGCGTCAACACTTCGTCCACAGAGAGCGTGTAGATTTCGCGTCCATTGTCATAGCCGCTCTCCACAGCCAGTCGCAAATAGCGCCCGGCAATCTGTGCGGCAAGGCGGTCGGTAATAGCGCGGCCCGTGCGGCGCTGATATTCGACCCAGGCCGGATGCGGCAAAGCGATCCATACAGGGCGACCACTGACATCAAACCGCACATCCACAGCATCCGCATGGCGGGTGGCAATGGCGACAACATTGGCCTTCCAGACGCAGTGTAGTTCCTGGCCTGTCCAAGGATCGGCGACGCGAAAATCTTCGTACATACCCATAGCCTACCTGCGGGCGTGGGCCAGCGGCAAGCGCATCCGAATTGCAGCCCAAGGCACAGGCTTCCGATCCACGCTCGCCCCACAATGCGTGCATCTTTCTTGCATCGCTCACGGCGCACCGGACGTATGATGAAAGCTGCGCCTATGTCGAACGATTCCACCGCCCCCACCGCCATGCTGCCCCTGGTTGAACAAGCACGCGCACGCATCCGCAACCACATCAGTCTGACGCCCTGCCAATACTCTGCGGAGCTGACGGCCCTCACCGGCCAGCAGGTGTTTTTGAAACTCGACAACCTGCAACGCACCGGAGCCTTCAAGGAACGCGGCGCGCTGAACAAAATTCTTCAGCTCAGCAAAGAGGAGCGCCAGCGCGGCATCGTGGCCGCCAGCGCGGGCAACCATGCGCAGGCCGTGGCCTATCACGCCGCCAGCCGCGGCATTCGCGCACAGATCGTGATGCCGCTGATGACGCCGCTGGTCAAGGTCAGCTCCACGCGCAACTTCGGCGCGGATGTGGTGCTGCACGGAGCCAACTACGACGAGGCTTACGCCGAGGCCATCGCGCGTAGTCAATCCCAGCACATGACCTTTCTGCATCCCTTCGACGATCTCCACGTCATCCACGGCCAGGGCACCATCGGCTTGGAGCTGCTGGAACAGATTGCAGGCCTCGAAGCCGTCGTGGTTCCCATCGGCGGCGGCGGACTCATCAGCGGCGTGGCCGGCGCACTGAAGGAAAGCAATCCAAAGATTCGCATCATCGGCGTGCAAACCGAGCGACTACCCTCGATGCTGGCCGCGTGCAAGGCCAACACGCCCGTTACGCTGCCCGCCGAGGCCACCATCGCCGACGGTATCGCAGTGCGCCGCGCTGGAGACATCACGCTGCCGCTGGTGCAGCGCTACGTCGATGAGATGGTCACCGTGGACGAGGAGGAGATCGCCAGCGCAATTCTGGTTTTGCTGGAGCGCGAAAAGACACTGGCCGAAGGCGCAGGTGCCGTGGCCCTGGCCGCGCTGCTGCACAAAAAAACCTCGCTGACCACGCAACGCACGGCCGTGCTGGTCTGCGGCGGCAACATTGACGTCAGCCTGCTGGCGCGCATCATTGAACGTGGATTAGTCAAAGACGGTCGCCGCGTGCGCATTCGCGTACACCTTTCTGACCGGCCCGGCGCGCTGCTGGCGCTGACAAAAATCCTGGCCGATCAACAGGCCAACATTGTGGAGACGCTGCACAACCGCGCCCACTACGGCGTCAACCTGGGCGACACCGTCATTGACATCACGCTGGAAGCACGAGGCCCGGCGCACATCCAAGCCATCTCCGCAGCACTGCTCGAAGCCAGCTACAAGTTCGAGCGCATTCCGTAACGCCAGCAACCGTCTCCGGGCAGCTCGATATGCGCGCCGCCTATACTAAGGAGGACAAATCATGGCTACCACGAATTCCTCCACTCTTGCCGCCCACACCGAACACAAAGCCGCGCTGCACGCCACCGGCACGTTGACCGGCGGCAGCCGTTTTGTGCGTGCGCTGCTGCGCCAACCGGTCGATTGCACCCCCGTTTGGTTTCTGCGCCAGGCCGGGCGCTACATGCCGGAGTATCAGGCCGTGCGCCGCGAGCACTCGCTGCTGGAGATTTGCAAGCAGCCGGAGTTGGCCGCCGAGGTCACCATCACCGCTGCGGAAAAGCTCGACGTGGACGCGGCCATCATCTTTGCCGACTTATTGCTACCGCTGGAACCGATGGGCTTGGACTTTACCTTTCAAGCCGGCGAAGGCCCGGTGGTGCATCGCCCCCTGCGCACGGCTGCGGATATTGACGCGCTGCGCACGGATCGAACCGCAGAGCTGCGCTACGTAGCCGAGGCCATCCAGCGCGTGGTCGCCCACTTTGGCGTAAGCAAGGGCATGATCGGTTTTTGCGGAGCGCCCTTTACGCTGGCCAGCTACATGATCGAAGGCGGCGGCTCGCGCAACTACATTGAGACCAAGCGGCTGATGTACTCCGACGCGGCGGCCTGGAATGTGCTGCTGGAAAAACTGGTCACCGTGCTGGTGGAGTTTGCCCAGCAGCAAATTGAGGCTGGAGCCGACACCATCCAAATCTTCGACAGTTGGGCGGGCGCGCTTTCGGTCACCGACTACCGCGAGTTCGTTCTGCCGATGACAACAACGCTGGTGCGACGCGTGCAAGCGCTCGGCGTGCCGGTGATTTACTTTGGCGTGGACACGGCCATGCTGTTGCCCGCGATGCGCGAAACCGGCGCAGACGCCATCGGTCTGGACTGGCGCACGCCGCTCAATGTGGGCTGGCAGGCGCTGGGCGCTGGCTGCGCCGTGCAGGGCAATTTGGATCCCATT
>DAHWKP010000168.1:0-2082 GCA_027343585.1 Acidobacteriaceae bacterium | reverse complement strand
TCGACTCTTCTTCCCGTCCGCCGATCCTTCGACTGCCATTCTGGCCTCGTTAGCCACCTTTGGCATCGCGTTTCTGGCGCGCCCCATCGGCTCCACGCTCTTCGGCCACTTCGGCGACCGCATCGGGCGCAAGACCACGCTGGTGCTCGCACTAGCCACCATGGGACTGTCCACCGTTGCCATCGGCGCTCTGCCAACGTATCGCACGCTGGGCTTCGTTGCTCCACTGCTGCTGGCGATTTGCCGCTTTGGGCAAGGCTTGGGCCTGGGCGGGGAGTGGGGCGGTGCCGTGCTGCTGGCCATTGAAAACGCTCCAGCACACAAACGTGCCTGGTATGGCATGTTTCCGCAACTGGGCGCTCCCATTGGATTTTTTCTCTCCGGCACTGTCTTCCTGCTCCTGTCCCGCACGCTTACCAATGCGCAGTTCTTCGCCTTTGGCTGGCGACTTCCTTTTTTGGCCAGCGCGGTACTGGTCTTTCTCGGCCTCTACGTGCGGCTCACGCTGACAGAAACGCCTGTCTTTGCGCAAGCGCTCCAACGCGGCGAACCGGTCAACGTACCGGTGCTGCAGATCTTTCGCAAACACACATGGTCTTTGATTGCTGGCGTCCTGCTGTGTCTAGCAACCTTTGTGCTCTTCTATCTGTTGACGGTCTTCGCGCTCTCATGGGGCACGACTGCTCTTGGCTATAGTCGCGGCAAATTCCTGATGATGCAGCTGCTGGATATTTTCTTCTTCGCCATCACCATCCCACTTTCGGCGCTGCTGGCCGAGCGCGGACGCAAGCGCGCCATGCTTTGGATCACGGCAGCCATTGGAATTTTTGGATTGGGATTCGCTCCCCTCTTCGCTGCTGGAACCACAGGAGCGCTGGCCATGATGGCGATTGGACTGGCGCTGATGGGCCTCACCTATGGCCCCATCGGCACGATCCTCTCGGAGCTGTTCCCCACTTCCGTGCGCTACACCGGCAGCTCGCTCGCCTTCAGTCTGGCGGGGATCCTGGGTGCCTCGCTGGCTCCCTACATCGCCACATGGCTGGCAAAAACCTACGGCCTGCAATATGTCGGCTACTATCTGTGCGCAGCCGCCGCACTCACCCTCGTTGGACTCTTCATGATTCACGAAACTCGAGATGAAGATCTGAACGCTGTGTAGCCGCACCGCATCTCCTGCCGCTTGCAGCGTTGCTTGGCTACAAGTGGCAGGAGCGCATGCCTCGCTTCTCCAGATATTTTTGGTGGTATTCTTCCGCAGGCCAAAAGGTTTGCGCGGGCGCAACTTCGGTCACGATCGGCTTACCAAAGCGACGCTCGCGCGTCAGCCGATCAATGGCCGCGCGTGCAGCCTGCTCCTGCTGCGGCGAGTGAAAGAAAATCACCGAGCGATATTGCGTACCCCAATCCGGCCCCTGCCGGTTTTTCTGCGTGGGGTCATGCAGCGAAAAAAATGCGTCGAGCAGTTGCTCGTAGCGGATCTGCTGCGGATCAAAACGAAGCTGCACCACCTCGGCATGACCGGTGGTATCGGTGCAGACATCTTTATAAGTTGGATTTTCCAACGCGCCACCAGCGTAGCCCACAGCGGTCTCCACCACGCCGGGTAACTGTTGCAGCGTCAACTCCACGCCCCAAAAACATCCTGCGCCGAAGGTTGCCGTCTCCATGATTCCGCCACCGCCTATGCAGCGATTCTACCGCCGACGTCTGCCGGTGGAGCGGCTGCCTGCGCGCAAAAACTTTTTGGCGGCGGCGGCGGGTGCGGGCCGCGGACGCTTCTCGCCCGTCGGCGCATCTGCGGCTAAGCGATCCGGCGCTTTGGCTGTGGACGCCCGTTGCAGCGCACGCACCTCCTGCGGTGTCAGCTCGCGCACTTCGCCCGGCTCAACATCCAGCGTCAGCGGGCCGTAAGCGATGCGGCGAATCTTTTCGACGTGATGGCCGACGTGCTCAAACATTTTGCGCAACTGGCGGTTGCGGCCTTCGGTCAGCGTCACCTCATACCAAGGGTTGTCGCCCTCGCGGAAAAGGCGAATCCGTGCCGGAGCCGTCTTCACGCGGCCTTCACTTGATCCGGGC
>DAHWKP010000150.1:0-4375 GCA_027343585.1 Acidobacteriaceae bacterium | reverse complement strand
GTTGCCACAGCGCGTGCCAGCCGAGGGCGAACGCCATGGCATCGACCTCTTCGAGCTTGGCTCCGGCGCGTACCCGGAGTTTGCCACGCACCACGAAGACTTCATGCAGCGCTAACTGCGTCAGTTCGCGCTGCGCGCCATCTCGGCCAGCGCGATCACCACGCCGCCAGCCACAATCAACGCTCCGCCCAGCACCACAGCGGCCGTCGGCCTCTGGCCAAAGCCAACCCAGGCAATCAACTGCGCGATCACGAAAAAGAAGACCACATACAGGCCCAGCAGGCTGCCAAAGTTCCACGGCGGAGCGTTGACAAACCAGCCATAGGCAAACAACACGCAGCCGCCAACCAAAAACAGCAGCACGCGCGCCATCGCGCCCGACCGAAGCCCTTGGCGGATGATCGCGTCTCCTCCCGCTTCCAACACGGCTGCAAAGATCAAAATTGCAATTGCACTACCACGACTCATCGTGTCCCGTTCTCCCTTGGTTGTCAGCGGAACACACAGTCGCAGAAGCCATCCTGCCGCCGCGCCGCTGGAATTTCGATCCAAATTTATTTCGCATGGCGCGCCAGCAGAAACAACAGCCCAAAGACCAGCACGGGAATCGCAGCCAGCATCAGATAAAACAGCACCTTGCCGTACCAGGGTGAGCGCTGCTCCTTCCAGTTGGTCAGCTCTTCGCGGTCGGCCACGCGCACCTGATCCTGATGATTCAAATCCCAGATGAACGCGCCCGCATCCTGATAGCGATCTTTGGGGTCGCGCTCCAGCGCGCGATAAAGAATCTCCTGCAACTGCGGCGAGATCGACGGATCAATCTCGCGCGGCGGCACAGGATTATTGATGAGCCGACTGTTCATAATGGCAAAGGCATTCGGCCCGCGAAAAGGCACCGTGCCGGTCAGCATTTCATACAGCATCACGCCGAGCGAGTACACGTCGCTGCGTCCGTCGCCGCGTTTGTTCTTCACCTGCTCCGGCGAGATGTAATCCGGCGTGCCCAGGATCTGCGAGAGCTTGCCAAAGGTCAGCCGCTTGGCCCCCTCAAGGCTGGCGATGCCAAAGTCGATCAGCTTGATGCGGTCTTCTGCGTCCACCATGATGTTCTCTGGCTTCAGGTCGCGGTGCACTACGCCGTTGGCGTGGATGTATTCCAGTGCATCGGCGATGCGCAAAGCTAGCAGCACGGCGCGATGCTGCGGCATGGCTCCGGCATCCCGCATGATCTTGCGCAACAGCGTTCCCTCCACCCACTCCATCACCATGTAAATCTGGCTGGCTTTTTCCTTGGGGTACACCTTCATCACGCCGGGGTGGTCCAGCTTTCTGCCAATGTCGGCCTCGCGCTGGAAGCGGTCAAAGAAGACAGGGTCGCACTCCATCTCCGGGTGCGGAATCTTCAAGGCAACGACGGTGTTTGTGCGCAGATCGGTGGCGCGAAAGATGGAGGCCATGCCGCTGCGGGCCACCAGCGACTCAATGCGAAAGTGATCGAGTTGTCCGCCGGGATGCAGCGCCGTCATGCCGTCCTCTGTTCGTCCAGTGTCGCACGCGGATGCAGCTGGATCGGCAGGGTCCGTGCCACCCTGCAATTCTCACCGTTACTCTATAAGAAAAAAAACAGAAATATATAAGGAAGCCATAAAGATTCTCAGCGGATTTTGTAGTGCCTGCCGCGAAACATGCCCACGCGCTCCACGCTGCGCACCTGCACCAACTGCACGCTGATGTTGTCGCTGCCGTCCCGCTCCCGCGCCAGCGTAATCAGTTTTTGCGCCGCACCGGCCAGATCGCTGCCGTCGCCCACCACTCCGGCCATGTCCTCCCCGCTCACAGAATGGTGCAATCCATCTGAGCAAAGCAGCAGCACATCTCCGGCAAAAATTTGCAGCTCGCTGACATCGACCTGCACAAACATTTGGCTGCCCACGGCGCGGCTCAACACGTGCGAAGCCGCCTGCGGCGCAACGGCATCCTTGCCAGCGGCAAGCCCCATGCGCACATACTCGCCCGCAATCGTATGGTCGCGCGTGAGCTGCGCAGCTTTTCCTTTGCGGATCAGATAACAGCGCGAGTCGCCCACATGCGCGATCACCGCCTGGTTGAAGCGCAGCGCGCAGGCCACCACCGTCGTCGCCATGGATTTGCCGCCAGCGCCCAAGCTCATCGCCTCTTCGTAAATCTTCAGATTCACCGCCTGCACCAGACGCGGCAGCACGGCGCTCAGCGATTCGGTGGGCCGCTGGCTGTGGAAGTCCGCCGTGATGCCCTCCACCGCCAGGGCCGAGGCCACTTCGCCGCGATCGTGACCGCCCACGCCGTCGGCCAGCACGAAGAGCCAGCCCTGCCGCCGCGCCTGCTCCGGCGACTGCGGCAGCGCGCAGCCGAGCGCGTCCTCGTTGTGGTCCCGCACCCGTCCGGGGTCAGAGAGCTGCGTGTGCGTCACATCCAGCATGGGTTGGGCAATCCTCTTTGCAAAAAATCTCCGGGGCTGCAGGCGCATGCTCCGGGAAAAACAACTCTGGGAACCCGATGGCTCCGCGCGAAGCGAAGCATTCGGGTTCCCAGCGATGATGCATCGAACCGGCGAGCGCCGGGTGGCTCTGGTTTAGAACTTGTTCCAGAGGTACTGGTTGTACACGTCGTGGTGGAACTGAATCTCCGCCGGCTTGACGAAGGTTCCCAACAGACGCGCGCAGCGATCCGCCGAGGCCTGCTTCAGGTCCGCATAGCGGCCCTTGACGTCGCCGCCCAGCAGCTTGGTCGTCCAGCCTGCGCCGCGGAAGTCTTCGAGTGCCGTGTAGATGTTGTCCGGCAAGTAGCGCTCGGCCTGACGCAGATTCTTGGCCTTGGACAACTCGCCCTGCAGTCCGGTCTTGAAGACCGAGTAGAGCACCATGTAGGGGTTGGCATCCGGGCCGACGGAACGCACTTCCACGCGCGAGCTTTTTTCGTTGCCGATGGGAATGCGGATCATCGAGCCACGATCCACGGCAGAAGCCTTGATCTGGTTCGGCGCTTCAAAGTGCGGGTCCAGACGGCGATAGGCGTTGACGCTGGCATTCAACAGCAGGCAGATGTCATTGCCGTGCGTCAGAATGCGATCGACAAAACTCCACGCCAGCTTGCTGATCTTCTCCTCGCCTTGCGGATCCCAGAAGAGGTTCTTGCCGCCCTTGCTGATGGAGACGTTGGTGTGCATGCCGCTGCCGTTGACGCCCACCACTGGCTTGGGCAGGAAGGAGGCCGTCAGGCCCATGTTCGTCGCCACCTGGCGGCAGATCAGCTTGTAGAGCTGAATCTGGTCGGCAGCCGCAACCACTTCGCCGTAGCCGTAGTTGATCTCAAACTGCGAGGGCGCAACTTCCGGGTGATCCTTCTCGTTCTCAAAGCCCATGGCGCGCTGCACTTCCGCCGTGGTGTCGATAAAGGTGCGCAGCGGGTCGCCCGGCAGTGAGTGGTAGTAGCCGCCCGTGTTGACGTACTCAAAGCGGCCCGTGTCGGGGTAGTTGCGCTCGGCGTCGATGCCTTCAAACAGGAAGCCTTCAATCTCGTTGGCTGCGTTCAGCGTGTAGCCATCCTGCTTGTACATCTTCTCGGCAAAGGTCTTCAGCAGGCCGCGCACATCGGCGCTGTAGGGCGTGCCGTTCTTGTCGATGATCTCGCCAAAGACCATCACCTTGCCCGTGCCGAAGATGTCGGCGGGCGTCCAATAGAAGGCGCTCCAGTCGATTCCCAGGCGCAGATCGCTTTCACGCTGCGCGGTAAAGCCGCGGATGGAGGAGCCATCGAAGGTCAGGTTGTCATAGCTCTTGACCAGAAACTTCTTGTCATAGTCGAGCATGTGCAGACGGCCTTCGAGATCGCTAAAGAGAACCGTGACGGCCTTGATGCTCTTTTCATCCGTCAGGTACTTCAGGCGCTTCTCCTGGATCTTGTGGGCGGCCACGCGGTTCTTGCGTTCCGTCTTGGCTTCCAGGTTCAGCTCTTCCAGCTCTTCATAGGAAAGGGTTAGGAAATTGCGCAGTTCGTTGGACATGGATCTCCTCTGTATGGGTTAGTGAATGTGTTTCCAAAATTGTGGGGAGCTTCCCCTGTACGCAGTGCACCGGCCTGATGCGAAATCACTCGATCCAATTTGGCGTCCCTGGCCTTGTGCTTAGCGTACTGCCCGGCAGCCCGAATGAGAAATAAATTCCCTTTATTCCGCCCATAGCTTTTCTTTATTCTGGATTTACCGGTACCATAAACGGTATCACATGGATTTCGAGCAGCTCAAAGCGTTTCTGGAGGTGGCCCGCTCCTCCAGCTTTTCGCGCGCGGCGGAAAAGCTCTTCCGCACGCAGCCAGCCATTTCCACGCAAATCCGCGC
>DAHWKP010000144.1:0-7086 GCA_027343585.1 Acidobacteriaceae bacterium | reverse complement strand
CTTGGCCTCGATCTGCAGTCGTGGACCACGGTGGACCTTGGCATCACATGGCGCCTGCCCTGGCACGGCGCACTGAGCGTAGGTGCCCAGAATCTGTGGTCGCAGGGTGCGCCACCACCAGGCGCCAACGTACCCGGCGCCGCTGCGCGCGTGCCGTACGTCCAGTACCAGCAGGATCTCTGATCAGCGTCTTCCGCGCGCCTGCCTCTTCGCGGCGGGCTTGATTGCGGCGGCCTTACGAGCTGGTCATCCTCGTATCCAAGGTACGGCTTCCGTGAGCTGGGCTTGCCGTTGCCCCTAGCGCGACAGGCATGCCTTACGGCTTGTGGTGAAACGGGTATTCCAACCTGGTTAGAAACTTGTTAGAGTCGGGCGCACCAGGGTTAGGGCTGGCCTCCAGAGGCCGTTCAAGGACGAAGTCACCATGTCCCAACACACGTCACACCACGACGTTGGAGAGTTTTGATGAACCTCGACACGAACAAGCTTTCATCGGCCGTGCGCCTGGCGCTTACGCTGGGCGCGGTTGCCACAGCGGGCATGGCCGGTACGGCCATGGCACAGGACACCGGCGCCACCCCGTCCACTAGCAAGAACGCCAAAGAACTGCAGACCATCGTGGTCACCGGTTCGCGCATCCGCCGCGTGGATGTGGAGACAGCCAACCCGGTGTTCACCATCAGCCGGCAGACCATTCAGGAAAGCGGCGCGGTCACGCTAGGCAACATCGTGCAGTCCTCGCCCGCCATTTCGGGTGCCGCCACCAACCCGCAGGTCAACAACGGCGGTGGTGATGCCGCCGCCACCATCTCGCTGCGTGGTCTCGGACCGACCCGCACCCTGGTGTTGATCGACGGCCACCGCATGGCCATCGACCCCAACCAGGGCGCACCCGATATCAACACCATCCCCGCCGATCTGGTGGAGCGCGTCGAAATCCTGAAGGACGGTGCCTCCTCGATCTACGGCAACTCGGCCATCGGCGGCGTGGTGAACTTCATCATGCGCAAGAACTATCAGGGCGCGGAGTTCAGCACCAACTACGGCATCTCCGATCATGGCGACGGCATCCGGCGCGGGATGTCCTTCATGTTCGGCCAGACCAGCCAGCACGGCGGCATCGTCGCCGGTGTGTCCTACGAGAAGATCGACGGCATCTCCAGCGCCAACCGCAGTTTCTCGGACAAAGCTCTCTATCTCTACTACGGCCAGATCCTGCCCTTCGGTTCCTCGCGCGTGCCCAACGGCCGCATCGTCTATCCGGGCAGCCCCAACGCGCTGACCTGCATCACCGGCACCACCTGTTCGTCGCTCAGTGATTTCCGTACCTACAACCCCACCACCGACGCCTTCAACTATCAGGCGCAGAACCTGATCCAGGTGCCCTCGGAGCGCACCAACGTGTTCTTCATGGGGCATTACGACCTGACGGACAACGTCACCGCCTACATGGACTTCTTCGGCAACAAAACCACTTCGCATTCGGCGCTGGCGCCGTCACTGGCGGACACCGGCATCCCCAGCCCGCTAGTGATCTCGGCGCAGAGCATCTACAACCCATTCGGCGTCGAGTTCTCCAACGCCTCGGGTAACCGCTTCGAATACCGTTTCTCCGGAGTCGGACAGCGCATCTTCCAGTTCGGCACCGAAACCAGTCAGATCATCACCGGACTGAAGGGCAATGTCGGTGATACTTCCTGGCAATGGGACGCCGACCTCAACTACAGCCGCGTCAGCACCGGCGAGAACGAGGAGGGATTCCTCAATCTGGCGGCCGCCAACGTGGCTTTTGGGCCGTCGTTCTACAACAACGGCGTGCCCACCTGCGGCACGCCCGGCAATGCCATCGTGGGTTGCACGCCGATCAACATCTTCGACGCCAACAACCCCAGCCAGACCGCGCTGCTCCAGC
Organism: Acidobacteriaceae bacterium; assembly: GCA_027343585.1. Lineage (GTDB taxonomy): Bacteria > Acidobacteriota > Terriglobia > Terriglobales > Acidobacteriaceae > JAJZCX01. The sequence continues at coordinate 5,174 of DAHWKP010000144.1, read as the reverse complement.
AGTACGTCTCGCACCCGTTCACGCAGACGATCTACATCACGCGCGAGGCGTCCATCAACGCCAACGGCAACCTGTTCTCGCTGCCGGCCGGCACGGTGCGTCTCGCCGTGGGTGCCGATTACCGCAAGCGCTACACCAGCGGCGTGGTGAGTTCCGACATCCAGATCAATCCGGCGACGGGCACCTGCGCGCTGGGTACCGGATGCGCGTCGTCCATCCAGGGCGGCTTCAACGTCAAGGAGGCCTATGCCGAGGTACTGGTGCCGCTGCTGAAGGATGCGCCGTTCGCGCATTCCCTCAACGTCGACATCGCCTCGCGTTACTCGCGCTACTCGCTGGCCGGCAGCACCACCAATTCCAAGATCGCGGTCGAATGGCGGCCCATCGACGACCTGCTGCTGCGTGGCACGGTGACCCAGGTATTCCGTGCGCCATCCATCAGCCAGTTGTTCGCGGGCCCGGCCAACAGTGCGCCGACCTTCGTCGATCCGTGCGTGGGCTACATTCCCGGCACCAGCCCGGCAACTCAGAACAACGCCTGCGGCGCACCCACCGGAGCCACGGCGATTCCCCCAGGTGGTATCGCCAAGCCCACCGTCTCGCAGACCAGCGCCATCGTGTCGGGATCGGAATACGCGGGCTACAACCTGAAGCCCGAATCCGGCAAGAGCTTCGACTTCGGCCTGGTCTACGATCCGCACTGGCTGCCCGGCTTCTCCACCAGCCTGGACCTCTGGCGCATCTATCTGAATGACACCATCGTGACGGCCAACGCCCAGGTCGTCGCGGATGAATGCTTCAACGATCCGGCCAGCAGTCTGTGCCCGCTGATCCACCGCTTCCCGAACGGGCAGGTGTCCAATATCTTCTCCCCGGTCGTCAACCTGGGGCGCCTGGATACCTCGGGCATTGACTTCGGCTTCCGCTATCGCCTGCCGCATTTCGACACGTTCGGCGTGAATCCGGGCAACTTCAGCGTGGTGATGGACGGCACCTGGACGCGCCAGTTCACCGATGTGCCTGCGCCCGGCGTGTCCAGCGTTCCCATCATCAAGGCCGCCGGCCAGTTCAATCAGACCTTCGGCAACTTCGCGCGCTGGCGTGGTTTGGGCAGCCTGATGTGGGATCGCGGTCCGTGGGATGCCATGTGGCGCATGCGCTACATCGGCCACATCACTGTACCCATCCAGGACTTCGGCTCCGGGGCCTTCACCGCGTTCCACTTCGGCGCCTATGTCTACAATGACGTCTCGGTGGGCTACGAGATCGCGCCGCTCAATCTGAAGCTGCAGGTGGGCGTGAACAACGTGTTCAACAAGCAGCCGCCGATCTTCACGCAGAACGTGGTGATCAACGCCAACACGGACGTGAACACCTACGACACCGTGGGACGCTTCTACTGGGGTACGGCGACGATTAAATTCTGATCAACCGCAGCGTGTGATCAGCCTAACCTGCGCGCGGCCCACAAGCCGCGCGCTTTTTTTTGGATGACCTCCGGTGAATCTTCCTTCCCTCGCTGCACTCGAGCATGCGCTACAAGCAGGCAGCTACAAGGACGCCGAGACTGGTGCTCGTGCTCGGCTTGAGGTGCAGTTGGATGATGTGCCCACACTGGTGATTCTGGCTGTCGCTCTGGGGGCGCAGGGTAGACTCGCTGAAGCTCTGCCGTACTACCGACAGCTGACTGCTACACAACCCGGCGAAGCCGCACATTGGAGCAATCTCGCGACTGCGCTCAGAGACAGCAAGCAGCTGGAAGAGGCCGCCACGTGTTATCGCCGCGCGCTTGCGCTACGTCCGCATGATCCGGCCCTGCTTACCAATCTGGGTCTTTTGTGTTGGCAACAAGGTGAAGTCGTTGAAACCCGTTCCCTGATGTTGGAGGCATTCCGGCGCGCTCCGGATTCGGCCGAGCCGCGCATTTACGGAGCCTTGGCGTGCCATGCCTGCGCTGAGGATGACGAAGCGCGTCGACTCTTGTCGGGCAGCGAGCGTTGGCCCCCGATGGAGGAGAGCCTGGAAATTGATCTCGCCACAGCATTGATCCAGATCGAGCGGACAGATGTTGCCGAGCGCCGTCTCCAGCAGTTGCTTGGCAGGATGCCAGATTCAGCCAGGGCGAGAGTGCAGCTTGCAGCGCTTTATGAGCGACTGAGCCGGATTGCTGCGGCCGAGCGCATGCTTTCAGCCGTGGCCGGTGAGGCGCTCGGTGATGATGGTTTGGCAGTGCGTGCCGCGTTACTACTACGAGCGGGGCAGGTGCCTGAGGCGCGGGCCGCTTATGAAACGCTTTTGCAGCGGGCGGGTACGCCCGCTTCCAACGCGCCGTTGTATTTCGCACTGGCCAAGGCCTGTGACCGCTTGGACGATGCCACCTCGGCCATGCGCGCGCTTGAGGTCGGACATGCTGCGCAGCTTCACACGGCCTCGCGTTTGGTCCCGGATTTAGTCGACCCCGCGTCGGAGCCGTTGCCCATCACACGACAGCGTGTCACCCGGGCCGACCGCGCAAACTGGCAGGCGATTGCGGCGCCCGATGTGCAGGCGTCGCCGATCTTTGTGGTGGGCTTTCCACGCTCAGGCACGACCCTGTTGGAACAGATGCTTGATGCACATTCCGCGCTGCGTTCCATGGATGAGCAGGGATTTTTCCAGGATGTCATCGAAGGGATGCAGCGCATGGGTTTCACCTATCCACACGACTTGGGCAAGCTGGATAGTGAGGCTTGCGCTACGCTGCGCGCTATTTACTGGGCGAAAGTCGCGACCATCGTCACCCTCGAAGAAGGTGTGCGTTTGGTGGACAAGAACCCACTGAATATCCTGCGTCTGCCCATGTTGCAGCGGATCTTCCCCAACGCCCCGGTGATTCTTGCGTTGCGCCATCCGATGGATGTCGTGCTGAGTTGTTACATGCAGAGTTTCCGGGCCCCCGCATTTCAAATGTTGTGTTCCTCGCTTGACCGGCTCGCGCGCGGCTATGCCAATGCCCTGCGGTTTTGGATGGACCAGAGCGAGGTGCTGCATCCTCACGTGATGGAACTGCGCTACGAAGATTTGGTGGAGGATCCGGTGCGGCACGCGCGTACGATAGGTGACTTTCTGGGTCTCGAAGACGTGTCGGCATTGCTCCAGTTCGATACCCACGCACGCACCAAAGGCTTCATCAGCACGCCCAGTTATGCGCAAGTGGTTGAGCCGCTGCACAAGCGGGCTGTGGGACGGTGGCAGCGCTACCGACCTTGGTTGGAGCCATTGCAGACCGAGCTTGCGCCGTTCTGTGAGCGCTTCGGCTACAGCCTCGACTAAACATGTCCCAAGCGCGCGTCGATCGGATTCTGAGCGCGCTGCAGCGCGGGCAGGCAGCGCAGGCGCTTGCCGAGGCGTGCATATTGGCGCGCGAGTACCCGCAGCACGAGGCGGTGTTGTCACTGCAGGCGACTTGCGCGCAGCAAGCGGGCGAGTTGGCGCAAGCCGACGCCCTGCTGACGACGTTGACCGAGCGGTTTCCGAATACATGGCAGCACTGGAACAACCTCGGCAATCTGTCGCGCAGTCGTGGTGATGCTTTGCGCGCGCGTAAGGCTTACGAGCGTGCGCTCGTGCTTCAGCCCAGTGCCACGCGCACGCGCGCGAACCTCGGTGTGCTGCTGCTCAGCGAAGGTGATCTCGTCGCGGCCGCGAATACCCTCGAGATCGCAGCGCAATCGGTCGATGCCGAGTGCAGCATGCGCATCTGGGCAGCGGTGGCGCATCAGGCGCTCGGCGATGCTGCTGCGGTCGATGCACTGCTCAGTGGCTGGCGACAGTGGCCGAGGGGTTCCGAGGAGTCGTTGCTCGAGCTTGGCTGGTTGCTGGGTGAGCGTGGCGAAATAGATGCTGCTCTTTCCATATTGGCATCCATCCGCAGCGATCCAGATATGGCGATTCGAGCCACTGCGCGCCGTGTGCTGTTGCTGGAGCGCTTGAATCGCCTTGATGATGCGCGGGAAGCGCTGGCAGAGTTGCCAACTGAAAACGGCACATCGAGCGCAGAAGCACGACAAGAATGCCTGCATGCAAAGGCTAGATTAGCTTGGCGCGAGCGGCGCCTGAGTGATGCGCGCCGTGATCTGGAGCATGCATTGGCAATCGGCGAGGTGCGTCGTGGACGGTCAGGACTCTTGTTTGCGCTGGCTCGCGTGCTGGATCAGCTTGAAGAACCGAGTGAGGCATTGCGAATCTTGGAGGAGGCGCATGCCATGCGCTCCTGGCCTGCCGCATCGCCGGATGCGCCACCAAACGGCTGGCTGGCCTGGCTGATTGAACGCAAGGTTCCAGCAGCGATAGTGCCGGCAGTGGATTCCGCTGGGACTTCCGAAACAGCGGTCGTGGAGACGCCCATCTTCGTGCTGGGATTTCCGCGTTCTGGCACGACCTTGCTTGAGCAGATGCTGTCGGCGCATCCGATGCTGGTTTCGATGGACGAGCGCCCGCTGATCCTGGATGCTGTGCGCGCATTGACCGCGCATGGACTGGCTTACCCGGATGTGTTGCCGGCGCTTGTTCCAGAGCTTGTTGACAAAATGCGAGCAACCTATTGGAGGTCTGCTGCGCACCACGTGCTTCGAGAACCGACGCAGCACTTGGTCGACAAGAACCCACTCAATATGTTGATGCTGCCCATGATCCTGCGTCTGTTCCCGAAGGGGCGCGTGATTCGTTGCGTGCGGCATCCGTGCGATACGATCTTGAGTTGCCACTTCCAGTCTTTCAATGATCCTGAAGTAGCAAGCATGAGTGCAAGTCTGCCGCGTCTCGCAGAGTCCTATGCGGCTTTTGATCGGCGTTTCCATGCTGATGCTGATGCGCTTGGTGCGGATGTGCTGGTGCTGCGCTACGAAGATCTGGTCGAGAAGACTGATACAGCCCTTGCGCACATCGGCGCCTATCTCGGCCTTGAACAGGTCGAAGCCATGAAAGGTTTTGTTGTACATGCTGCGCGACGCGGCTTCATCAGCACGCCCAGCTACGCACAGGTGGTCGAGCCATTGCGACGCGACAGCATTGGACGCTGGCGTCGTTACGAGGCGCACTTCCGTCCCTTGTTGCCGCTGTTGGGCGAAGCGTTGAGTGATGGTGGTTATGCATGTTGATGGCCGCGACTCGCGTTGCAGTTGGTACAAAGCGGG
>DAHWKP010000083.1:0-2451 GCA_027343585.1 Acidobacteriaceae bacterium | reverse complement strand
TGCCTCCAGTGTTCCCTCGCCTTGATCATAGGCGAAAAGAAGTTTACGACGCAGATCATCCCCAAGGGGTTTTCCCATGTCTTTGTTCGCCGCAAAGAGTCGCCAAAACCAGTCTACACTATTTAGGAAAATGCTCTAGGTGGCTATTTAGTGTATGGGAGGGTCGCGGTTCGATGAAGAATGGCGTCTGACCGACTTTGAAGTCGTTTCCCCGTACACCATGCACGGGCACGCGATGAAGTTGCCGCCGACTCTGCCCAGTCCTCTCGGCCCTCGGTCTTTTTGGGATATCGACGCAGCAAGACTCTCCCGCATGGTCAACGCAATCTATGCAAAATACGATGACCTCAATTTTGGAGTTGTGAGTTGGGCCTATTGGCATGCCGTTACTGCTGCCCCTCATATTGCGGCGGTGCATTTTGGGGCGGCTATGAGCGCCAGAGCAAAAATAGACCACAGAACGCCGCGTGAGCGGAGTTCTGCGGCGGAGTAAATGTAGGCCACCGCCGGATCTTGGTTTTGCGAACACTTGCCATTGCGGGAGGGTTCGTGGGACACCGGAGGGATGTATCTCGTGGATATTTATGGGCGCATACGGCGCGCAGTATTGGTGGATGGGCGAAGTCAGCGAGCGGTAGCACGTGAGTTTGGGATTTCGCGTGAGTCGGTTCGGAAGATGCTGCGGTATTCGGTGCCGCCTGGTTATCAGCGCCAGCAGCCGATCAAGCGTATTGCTCCGGGCAAAGCCATCCTTTTCATGGGAGGACGAAGGTGATTGACTGGAGGCATGAACCATTCAGACATTTCTTCTCCTATCGTTCGGCGGCGGCGCAGTTCTGCTGAGGTTGCGGCTTTGCTTTCCATCTTTGAGCGGAGCGGGCAGAGCATGCGCGAGTTTTGCGGCCAGCACCAGATGTCGGTTTCAAGCTTTTCCAGTCTGCATCGCCGTCATGCTGACAAGCGTTCATCCGCTCCGGCATCGTCGTCGGCCACGCCACATGCGCCCAGCGCAACAACGTTTCTTCCCGTGAAAATTGTCGAAGGCCACCCCGTGGCCGCGGTTGTGACGAAGAGTTCCTCGCTGTATGTTGAAATTCCCGGCGGCGTCCGCTTCGCTGTGGAGCGGGACTTTGATAGCCACACGCTGCGGCGGCTTGTCGCCGCGCTCGGCAAGGAGTAGCGATGTTTGGCCTGGGCGCAGCCACACGCATTTATGTGGCCACTGGCGCAACCGACATGCGGCTCTCCTTCGATGGGCTCCACAGTCTGGTCATTGGCCAGATCAGGCAGTCGCCGCAGAGCGGGCATCTGTTTCTTTTTGCCAACAAGCGAAAAGACCGCATGAAGATCTACTTCTATGATGGATCGAGCGCAGGGGTCTGCGCGCGCCGCATGGAACAGGGTCGCATGCGCTGGCCGAGTTCCGAAGATGGCCACGTGCAACTGACGCAGGCGGAGTTCGCGATGCTTCTAGGAGGCATTGATCTTGCCGAAACCAGGAAGAGGAAGTGGCTGCGCCAGCCTCTGGACGAGGTGGCAGAAATATCTTGAAAGACCGCATGAATACAGGCGATTCATGATCTTATCCACAACGCGTTTTGAGATAATGGAAGCAGATGAACCCCGCTTCCATGTCGCCTCTTGCCGCAGTGCTTGACCCGGTCGCGGCTTCTATCGTCGCGCAGTTGAAGGAGCAGTTGCAGCAGCAGCGGCAGAAGATCGAAGCGAAGGACCAGGCCATCGCGAAAAAGGATCAAGCACTTTTCGCGGCAGAGGCCATCATCGAACAGTTGAGGGAAGCGTTACGCCTGGAGCGCATCCGGAAGTATGGCAAGCAGAGCGAGAAGTTATCCGATCTCCAGTTGGAGTTGCTCGTCGGCGAGCCTGGTGTGTCCAGTGAAGAGGTCGCTGGCGAAGTGGAGCGCGGCCCGCTGCCGGAACAGTCTGCAGACGATGGAGAGAGCAAATCTCCCACGGCAAAGCAGCAGAGCGCGCGTAAAAATCATCCCGGACGCAATGAGTTGCCAGCGCATCTGGAGCGCGTGGAGAAGATCATCGCCTCAGCCCCCGAGCAATGCGCTTGCGGCAAGTGCGGCAAAGAGAAAAAGCTTATTGGCTACGAACGGACCGAGCTGTTGTCCATGAAGCCAGTCGAGTACTTTGTGACTGTGCTGATGCGCGAGAAGCGCGCCTGCACGGCCTGCAAAGAGCAAGGCGTGAACACCGCCGCCGCACCCGCGCGCATCGCGCCGAAATCGATCTTCGCCGATGAGACCATCATCGAATTCATTATTCGCAAATATGCCGATAGCTTGCCATTGTTTCGTCAGCAGGCCATGCTGCGCCGCGATGCTGGCATCGACGTGGCGCTGAGCACCATCAACGATGCGGTGCTCGGCGTGGGCGAGCTGCTGATCCCCGTTGTGGATGGGATGGCGCGCGATCTGCTGA
>DAHWKP010000065.1:0-4915 GCA_027343585.1 Acidobacteriaceae bacterium | reverse complement strand
CGACGCCAACACCACCATCGACGTGCGTATGCACGATGGCAGCCACCTGCGCCTGCGCAAACTCCACGAAAACTACAACCCCACCGACAGAGCCGGGGCCGTCAAAATGCTCATGGAGTCGCACGCCAAGGGTGAAGTGCTTACCGGCGTCTTTTACGTGGACACGGAGAAGCCCGACTTTGCCACGCTGCTGAATATGGTGGATGAGCCGCTGGCCACGCTGCCGGAGTCGCGCACCCGCCCCAGCCGCGACGTGCTCACCTCCATCATGGACGCGCACAGCTAAACATACTCGCTACGTACAAAAGGCCAACGGCGGCGGAAAAGATTTCCGTCGCCGTTAGCCTTTTGTGCCCATAAAACACCTTCAACCGGCTCTTCTGCACAATCTCAGGGGACGGCTCAGTATCTCTTTTTCCACGTTATAACTTTTGTTATAATCAATGTATGTTGACATTCAAAGTCACCACCATTGGCTCATCCGCAGGCGTCATCCTTCCGAAAGAGGCCTTGGCTCGCCTCAAAGTGAAGAAGGGCGACACGCTCTATCTCACCGAGTGCCCTGACGGCAGCTACCGGCTCACGCCCTACAATCCAGAATTTGAACGGCAGATGCAGTTGGCCGAAGAGATCATGCGTGAAGACCGCGAAGTCCTGCGGGCGCTGTCCCGGTGACACCACGCACCGGCAAGCGTTGGCATTGGCTCTCGCTGGAAGTCCTCTACGCAGTCCATGACCAGCAACTGGCCGAGCATGGCGGACTGCAAGGCATCCGCGACGCCAGTGCGCTAGAGCCAGCCATGGCGCGGCCTCGCAACCTGGAGCTCTATGGCGCACCCGATGCGGCTGCCTTGGCCGCAGCCTACGCTTATGGACTGCTGCGGAACCACGCATTCTCCGACGGCAACAAGCGTACGGCCTGGGTCATGGCGCGCTTATTTTTGGCCAGAAATGGCCACAGGCTGCACTTCCATCCATTGGAGGCAATCTTTGCAATGGAAACCGCAGCCGCCGGTGAGATGCCAGAAGAAACCTTGGCGGCATGGTTCCGCGCCCGCTTGCAAGCCTAGTTCAATCGCACAGTACAACCAAAACTCAACACAAAAACGAACCGGGCCGGGACGCACATGGCAGGAGCTTCCATGTCGTATCCCAGCCCGCTTTGCTTCAGAGCGCGCCCGCGCGCGCTCCAAGACAAACCCATCCGCTGTGGCCGCAATGTCTACTTGGCGCGATCCACGGTGTCGAGCGCGCGCGTCGCCACAAATGCCGGCAACAGCACCATGCTCAAAAATGCCAGCCCTTGCAAAATCCCTACGACGATTGCCATCATTCGCCTCCCCGCGTGCTCGTTTGCGTGCGCCCTGTCCTGACCGTCCAGAGACGCAGCCTGCTTCTCCCTACCCATTCATCCTGCACCCAATCTGGGAATTTGAAAACCGTACTTTAGTCACTTTTCATTACCTTTTCCGCCTAAAGTCCGCAGCAGCAAGGCCGATGCCGCAGCCAAAGCGATACTCCACAGCTCCACGCATCCGGTCGGCGCATCCAGTCGGTGCTTTCAGTCGGTGCTTCCAGTCGGTGCTTCCAGTCTCCCTGCGCCCAAACTTGGACTGCCTTCCATAACATTCCCGCAACCACGCCTCCCAAGCTGCGAAAAAAATTCTTCTTGCCAATCGGAATTTTATCTGTTATAACAGATATCGTTTGAACGTTTATATGTAAGACCGCCCACGGGCGTACATTACTTGATCGAGGAACCCATGCAAGCATCTTTTTGGAAACGCACCCTCTGCGGCCTCACGATTCTCGTTGGCCTGCAAGCAACCGCACAAACCACCCACTGGCAGATTGACCCGGCCCACTCCGATGCACTGTTCTCTGTCCGGCACATGGGCATCGCCAACGTGCATGGCAGCTTCTCTGGCGTCACCGGCACGGTTACGTTGGATGACAAGAACATGGCGCAATCCAGCGTAGACGCTACCATCGACACCACCACAGTGGACACGGCCAACGCCATGCGCGACAAAGACCTGAAAGGCCCCAACTTTCTGGATGTGGCCAAGTTTCCCACCATGCACTTTGTCAGCACCAAACTAGTTCAAACGAATGGGCAGTGGCAGCTTCTTGGCACTCTGACCCTGCACGGGGTCACCAAGCCGGTCACACTGGCCTTGGATACGACAGGGAAAGAACAGCTCGACCCCTGGGGCAAGACGCGCCGCGGCTTTACGGCCACCACCACCATCAACCGGCGGGATTTTGGCGTGGTTTGGAGCGGCACACTCAAGTCTGGCGACGCCGTCGTTGCGGATGCAGTCCAGATCACCTTGGAAGTTGAGCTGATTCGCCAATAGCCGGGTAGAATGCAACCAGTGCCCAGGGTCGGGTTGCAACACACCCGACCTCAAAAAATACTATGCAAGCATCCAAAACGAGTACTGCCACCCGCGCCCCCAAAAGCAACACAGCCACACGACCCTCCACCCGCCACGGCGGCGGACTGCTGCAACACGATTTGAAGCAGAGCGTCCCCTTTGCCAGCCTCCATGCGGAAGCCTTTCTGAACCTGTTGCGCACCGCAGATCACCTCCAGCGCAAGCTCCGCCTCACGCTCAAGCCGCATGGCATCACCGACACGCAGTACAACGTGCTGCGCATTTTGCGGGGAGCTGGACCCCATCCACTTCCCTGTTCGGAGATAGGCGAGCGCCTCATCAGCCAAGTACCCGACATCACGCGACTGCTCGACCGAATGGAGCGCAACGGATTGATCCGGCGCGATCGGGATCACAAAGATCGCCGCATGGTTCTTTCGCGCATCACGCCGGAGGGCCTGGCAAAATTAAAAGAGTTGACTGGAGTCTTGGACCGCTGCGTTGCCACCATGCTGGAACACCTGACCAAGCAAGAACTGATTCAGATGATCTCGCTACTGGAAGATGCGCGCCACCCCGAACTGCGCAAGGGCAAGCGCGCAGCACTGCCTGCATCCAAATAAAACGCATCCACACTGCAAAAGAGAAATTTTCCTGGAAGGAAACTAGAGCGGCTTACGCGCGGCTCCGAATGGAAGTAACCTGCGCCGTCAAAGGCTTGGGCCCGGCTGCATTGGGTAGCGACTCTGGCATTGCAGCAGGGGCTGCAGCCAGAACGTGCTGCTTCAAAATTTGATGGTGCAGGCAATACAGCGCCAGCTCCAACCGGTCGGACACTCCCAGCTTGTCATAAACCTTGCGCAGATAATTTTTAATCACCTGTTCCGTGGTTCCCAGCTTGTAGGCGATTTCTTTGTTCCGCATTCCCTGCGTGATGCAAGACATTATCTCCAGCTCTCGCGGAGTGAGGCGGGGCTGTATCTTCGGGCTGGTCAACTGGTTGGCCTGCGCACGATAGGCTTCAATCACCCAACTCACAGACTGATTGTCGATCCAGGTTTCCCCCATGGCAATCTTGCGCACACAGCGCACCAGCAAATCCGGCGGAATCGAACGGGCCACCACACCGCGCACTCCGCGCCGATAGAGGTCCACAATGTTGCTTTCTCGCGTCTCCACCACTTGCACAATCAATTTGGTATCCGGAGCGCGACGCATAATCTCGGGGATACTCTCACTTGCATTGCCGATCAGATTGCCTTCCAGCAGCACAATGTCCGCAGGGTAGCGCTCCAAGGCCAACAACAGGCCCGGATAATTCTCTGCCTGGGCCACCACGCGAATGTCATCTTCCACGGCAAAAACTTTACGAATACCCACGCGATAGATCGCCTGCGTGTCTGCAATGACCACACGCACGCCACCTGCCCGTTCCATCTCTTCTGAGGCCTGCAGTTCAATCCCATCCGGGTTGGGGGAACCTTGCGGAATATCCATGACCATGCCGCCTTATGACAACATCTGGTACTGATCAATCACCGCGGCAATCTCCGCGTCTGTTTCATTCTTGCGGAAGCAGCGCACCACCCGCCCCACGCAATGCACCACAACATTCTTTTCCATGCCCAAGGCACCGGCTGGCAGATTCAAATCAAACTCAATCGTGCTGCCTTTTTCCAGGGATCGTTCAAAACTGAACAGCATCCCGTTGGAAGAGATATTGATGGTTTCTGCCGTCTCTTCCCCTTGCCCTGCCCAGACCTGCACCGGCAGCTTCACGGGAAACCGCACCGCCGTGCGCAACTCAATCGGGTCCGCTGGTTGTGTCGGATGCACTTCCGGGCGTCCGTCACTTCCCTCAATTTCACTTTTGGTCATGGTAGCAGAATACTTCCTGAAATTTACAAAAAATTGAATTGCTTAACTATATTCACGCTAACGGTCTGAATACGGTGAGCCTTTTGATTCCCATCGTATGTCTTGCCCAAACCGTTCTCCATCCAAGGATGGTCAAAGTGTACATCCACTTCCGGCGATTCCAACCAAAAAATCTTCGCCTCCGGGCAACAACTTTTTCTTCCTAAAGGCGGCAGCCACGCCCTTTACTCCCACTCAATGGTACCCGGCGGCTTCGATGTGATGTCGTACACAACCCGATTGATGCCCCGCACCTCATTCACAATGCGGCTGGAGATGCGCTGCAACACCTCATAGGGCAGCGGGGTCCAGTCGGCGGTCATGCCGTCCTCCGAATGCACCGCGCGCACGGCACAAGTGGCCGCATATGTGCGCTGGTCACCCATGACGCCCACGCTCTGCACCGGCAGCAGCACGGCAAAGGATTGCCAGATTTTTGTATACAGTCCGGCGGATTTGATCTCTTCGACCACAATCGCGTCAGCCTCTTGCAGCAGAGCCACGCGGCTGGCGGTGACCTCGCCCAGAATGCGCACGGCCAGGCCCGGCCCCGGAAACGGCTGGCGCTGCAGGATTTCCTCTGGCATGCCCAAGTCGCGGCCCATGCGGCGCACTTC
>DAHWKP010000043.1:0-1169 GCA_027343585.1 Acidobacteriaceae bacterium | reverse complement strand
AACCAGCAGAGCGCCAGCATGGCTCCGCCGGTGAGGCAGTACAGGCGGGCTGCGCGGCTGCACCGGTTGATGTTTGTCAGTAGCAAGGCAGCGACGACCACTGCCAGTGCAATCCCGAACGGGGCCAGCAACGCCGTGGATAGGAAGAATGCAGCGGCATGCAGACGCAGGTCAGCGTTGGCTCCCGGCACGGTGAAGATGTAGTACGTGTACCAGCCGTGTGTGGAGTGATTGAGCCAGGCCGCGCAGCTGAGAGCGCCGGCCAGAAAGATGCCCACGCCCACCAGCGCCCGGCGCGGGCGCTTCCAGTCATGCAGCAGGGCCAGCACGGCCACTGGCGCGATGGTTTGCTTGGCCAACAGGGCGAGCACCCAGAACAAGGCCGCCAGAGCCGGATGCAATTTTCGCGTGGCCAGCACGGCCAGCAACACCAGAAAGACGTAGAGCGAGTCGACTCGGCCCAAGTCGAACCAATTCTGCGTGACAGGATAGGCCGCTGCGTAGAGGCCCGCACCGGCCAATGCAGCCCAGGCGCTGCGCGTTTCCACCTGCACCAACGTGAAGATGGCTGCAAAGCAGCCGAGCGTGCTGAGAATGGAAACCACTCGCAATGCAACGATGCAGTGGCCGATGACACCGAGCAAGCGGGTCATCCACGCCGAAGCCCAAAAGTACGCGGGCGAGTACATGTAAGGAATAAAGCTGAAATCTGGCCGGGCGTAGAGGGGCAGTCCGCGAGCCACGTGCGCCACGGCCACGGCCATTGCGCCTTCCAGTTGCTCCAGCGGAAATGGATCCCCCAGCCTGCGCAGCGCTGACGCAAGGAACAGCAGGATCAGTCCGGCGGCCAGCAGACTGACACACCGCACTAGCGGTCGTTCCGCACGCTGCATCCAATCCTTGGTCGAATTTGTTTCTCGAACTGTCTCCATGCTGCTCCGGTATTCGGTTCCTTTGGCGTTTGGCTGGGAGGCGTTCGCACCAGTATCCCATGATCCGACGGCACAGTGGATTAGCTGGCAGCAATCTCTGAGCCGCCGACCAGCACGCGCTGCGCGCCGCGAAGAATCTTTGTCCAGGGAAATTCTTCCTCAGCAGCGCGAAAGAAAATTTCTCCTGCGCGTTTTGCCGCCGGGCGATAGTACCAGCGCGCCAGCAACGCCAGATGG
>DAHWKP010000042.1:0-11640 GCA_027343585.1 Acidobacteriaceae bacterium | reverse complement strand
ATCGCATCCATGCATACTGCACAGAAGTACAACTTCAGCCACGGAGGGGATATTGAAAGAGAAAAGCGATCTTCGCTACACGCTCAAGACAGCCGTATCCGACAGTGGATCTGGGTTGCATCCTGCAAAAACGCCAAACTCCCCGCGCACAGGATCAACAACCACGGCGACCTGCCACGGCGCGGCGAAGTAGGCATGCTGCGTGGTGCGATCCGTGGCGGAAAGAAAAATTCCATAACCGGGGTGAGAGTGGTACCAGCCAAGGATTTGTTGGCCGGGATTTTGCAGCAGTCCACGCCAGATCGATGGCCAGGAAGCCGCACGCATCTTGACCTGCGCGATGCTGGCCTCCGCATCCGCTACCGGAAGTGCGGCGGCCAGCACGGTAAACACAAATCCCAGCGGATCGCGGTACGCACGCCCCAGCAAAATCCCCGCCTGTTCATGCGCCACCCACCGGCCTGCGTGTTCAATCATCTGCTCACGGAGCCGTTCTGGCAGCACCAAGGCAAAGCCAGCATCCGGCACGGGTGCAGCCTGTCCTTCGCCCAAAAACGATGCCAGCGCCCGCACCTCCAAAGGATCCACCTGCTGCAAATCGTTCCATCCCCAGTACGGCAGCGGCTCGCTCTGTGTGTTGAACTCAACCATGCCAGCGCTTCCCCTCACTCCACTGCAACAGCCGACCTGTGGCAGGCTGCGTCTGCGTGGGTAAAAACAAATCGTCGAGCGGAAAGAGTTGCGCATTGTGCTGCGCCCAGGCGGCGGCCTCATGATTGGCCACGCTCTTCCAGTTAAACTGCGCCGGATCAAAAACCAAAATCGAGGCAATGCGCAACACCAGACTATCCAGCTTCTCCGCCGGACTCCACTTGCCCAGACACACCATGCGATTGGGCCAGATATGCGGATGAAAGATGGGAGAGAGCACCGTTGCCTGCGGCGGCTCCGCTGGATACTGCGCCGGGAACTGAATGCGCACACGCGGTCGCGTGGTATAGAGCGGCTGGCCGTCTTGCAGACAGGCCACGCTGCGGCAGTGCAAGGCCAGCACAAATACGCTCGTCGGTTCGCCCTCGGCGCGTTCCAGCGTGATGCGCCCATGCGTCTGTTCTGCTAAGCGGAGCAACGCCTCGTGATCGTGCAGCAAGCGCCGCGCGCGCACCGTACTCACTGCGCGCCGCCTTCGACCAGCGGAAAGATTTGCAGCTCCGCACCATCAACGATGCCAACCTCGCCAATGGTTTCGTGATCCAGCAGCACGCGGTTGCGCGCCAGATCGCGCAGGATGAAGGAGTCCTCTGGCAAAGACCAGCGCAGCTGGCACTGCTCCATCAACTCGCCGATGGTGACCGACGTGGGCAGCGTGACCTCCGCGCGGCGGCTGCGATCGTACATGGAAAGAAAAATCGAAACACTCTGCATCTACTCCGCTCCCACTCCCGCCTGGGTTGTGACGGGTTGCATGCCCTGCACCTGCGTCTCTAGGTCGGGGCGCGGCACGGTCAACTCCACGCGCCGGATTCCCTGCCCTGTCTGCACATCCAGTATCGCCTGATGCGGCACTCCCAGGCGATGCAATTTTTCCTGCGCTAGTGCGCTGCCGCGCTGTACGGTCTGTGCCAAGACCGGCAAGCGCACGACGGCACAGCGCGGACAGGCTAAATCCTGCCGACGCAAATGGCGCAGCGGGATGCGCATCGGTTCTGTGCCACAGGCAGCACACTCCAGTCCTGTCACCAACTCCTGACGCGGCAGCCATGCCAACGCATCGGGCACAGCGCGCAAAACATCCTCAACACAAATGGCCTGCGGCGCAGCCGTCAAAAAAATCGCAGGCGCAATCCACTCCCGATCCGCAGCATGCACGGCGCAAATTGGATTTTGTCGCAGCGGAATCACCTGCATCTCGTTGCGCACAAGGTCCGTCGAGAGCATCTGGCCGGGCTGCAATGCCGACGCTCGGCTCTGTGCATCGTTGGCCAGTCCCGCTATCGCTTGCTGCACCAGCACGGCGGCCGTCCACGACGCAGGCAGCACCGATGCCGCCTGCGGAAGCGATTCGTCCAACAGCTTGCCCGCCAGCAAGCAGGAGCGGCGCTCGTTCATGCGCTGCCACATGCTGCGCGTCATGGTGCATTCGTAGCAAGCGCCGGTCTGCGGGGCGTGCAAGCTGACTTGGCCGATGCTCGCGCTCATGCCACCATTCCACCAAGCGACACCAGCGCGACGACACAGGCGATTTAACGCCCAACGTGCGGCAATGCTATCCAAGCAGCCCAGCACAAGATCATAGCTACGCAGCTCCCCCTCACCCATCTCGGATCCGATGTCTCCATGGAGCGCACTCACATCGACATCAGGATTCAGATCCATGGCTGCACGCGCAGCGGCCTGCGCCTTGTTGTGTCCCACGTCGCCTGCGCGGAAGAGCACGCAGCGCGCAAGGTTGCTCACCTCCACATGATCGAAGTCCACAATGCAGATTTTCCCTACGCCCAGCAGCGCCAGATTTTTGATGACCTCATTGCCGAGCGCGCCCGCACCCACAACCAGCACGCGCGCTTGTGCAAGGCACTCCTGCCTCCAACCTGGAATCAGTCGCTGCCGCGCATAGCGGTCCGCGCCGATGGTTCCGGCGTCAGCATCACGAAATTCAAAGGGGGTCTTCATGCTTTGGGCTTGAGCTGCAAGTGGCAGGAACAGCACTGCGGCACACTTCGTCCTTCAACAGGGCGTAGGCGGCATTGATCTGCTTGGCCCGCTCCTCGGCCCATAGGCGCAGGTGCTCTGGCTGCCGATCTGGATGAAATTTTTCCATTAACGCGCGGTACGCTTTGCGAATCGTCTGCGGGCTGGCGTTATGTTCCACTTCCAACAACGCATGGGCATCCAGCTCCACGCCGCGCTCCCTCCACAACACAGAACTGCCCCGCACGCTCTTCCCGGGGGAAGAGTCCGCTGCATCGCATAGATCCTGCCACTGCATTCCGCGCATAGTTGTCCAATCGGAGCTTTGCCACGACTATTGTGGCACAGTGCGCAAGCCCGTGCCTGGCGCACACGCAGTGGCCCGAAGCCATGCCCCGGATGCGACAGCGGTGCACACTGGCGGCCATGGATATTTTTTTGCTCTCGCAGTATAATTCTGACCGCGGGAGGGTTGGGTCCGCCTCCCACCAGCTCGATCCTCTTCCTGCGGACCGGAGGAGATAGTCGATGATTTCACGCAAATTTCCCTTCTCAGTCCTTATCCTGATTCTGGCATCCTGTGCATTCGTGCCGCTCGCCGGGTGCAGCAGCAATAGCCCCTTCAACCCAGCCATTCAGCAGTGGCTTTGGGAGGGCGGCAGCAACACCGCCAACGGCAGTTCCTCCTATGGAACGCTGCGCACACCCGCCGCCAGCAACACCCCTCCTGCCCGCCAAGCTGCAACGCACTGGAGCGATACCAACGGCAACCTCTGGATGTTCGGCGGCATGGACGGAACCACCAATGGCACCGCAAACAATCTCAATGATCTTTGGCAGTACGGAACGAATGTCAATTTATGGAGTTGGCAGAGCGGCTCCAGTACCCCCAACGCACTCGGCGTCTACGGCACAATGGGAACCCCCGCAGCCGCCAATACACCGGGCGCACGCAACAGTAGCATGGGCTGGACCGATGCCACGGGCAACATCTGGCTCTTTGGCGGCGATGGCTATGCTGCTTCCGGAACCGTTGGTGTCCTCAATGATCTTTGGGAGTTCAACACCACCAACGGCCTTTGGACATGGATGGGAGGATCCAACACCACCAATGCTCCCGGCAGCTATGGCACGCTGGGCGTGGCCGCGGCAGCCAACATGCCCAGTGCCCGCCGCTCCGCAATCACATGGATCGATTACTCGGGCAACTTCTGGCTCTTTGGCGGCCAAAATACCGATGCGAACTCCACCCAAGGCTTTCTGAATGACCTCTGGATGTATAGCCCGAAAACAGGTCTTTGGACTTGGGTTGGCGGCTCCAACACCCCCAATGCCAGCGGCTCCTATGGAACAATGGGGACCTCCGCTGCCAGCAACATGCCCGGCGCACGCATCTCGGGCGCAAGCTGGACCGATGGCAATGGCAACCTATGGCTCTTCGGCGGCAATGGCTTCGATTCCACCGGAACCCAAGGCAATTTGAATGATCTTTGGGAGTACAACCCTGTCTTCAATACATGGACGTGGGTCACGGGTGCCAGCACAGTGGGCGCGGCGGGCGTTTATGGAACTCAAGGCATCTATGCGGCCACCAATACACCTGGTGCGCGCATGGGGGCCGTTGCCTGGTCCGATCTCAGTGGCAACCTCTGGCTCTTCGGCGGCTATGGCTTTGATTCCACCGGAACCCAAGGCTATTTGAATGATCTATGGAGCTATAACTTTATTGCGCAACATTGGATTTGGATCAGCGGCTCCACCACCGCCAATGCACCCGGCGTCTATGGTTCCCTCAACATGCCCGGAGCCACCAATACCCCGGGCGGCAAAACCAACGCGGTGGGATGGACCGATGAGGATGGAAACTTCTGGCTCTTCGGCGGCCAGCAAAACAGCACTTCTGGCTCCACGGCTGTGTTCAATGACCTGTGGTTCTATCAGCCGTAAACACGATGCGTCCGCTGCACAAGTTTATCGCGCAGCGGACGCATTGATTCACGCCGACTTCCTTTGCTGGCTCACTGCACATTCAACATGAATGTAGTCGTCGCCGTCAGATTCCCAGAAGTTCCATTCACCGTCACCGTGTAGCTTCCCGTGCTGGTTCCAGGGACCGTCAGAGATGCTGGCGGTTGGGAGCCGCTGCACCCAATCCCAGAACCACCCAGCCAAAGCAGGAGCACCACGCCGAAGCCTATCTGCCACAGCCGACGTTTCTGGATTCGACTCCTACGCAATTGCCCCAGCGGAAGCAGCATCAAAAATGCAACGAAGACTGTCTCCGGCAATTTTTTATTGCCCCGCAAACCAGCAGTCACGGTGCTGGGGCCAGTGGTCGATATGGTCAATGCCTCCGTGGTGCTCGTTTGTCCGCTGTTAATATAGGCGTTTCCACTATTGCCCAACGAGCACGTCGGTGGAGCATTTGGGGTTCCCGTTCCTGCGTATTGGATGGAACAAGTCAATACCACTCCACCCTGAAATCCATTTTGTCCATCAATCGTGATCGTATTGGTATTGCCCGTCGTTTCCCCCGGAGTAGCAATCGTCAAGTCGGGAGCACTCAACGTGAAACTCATCGGCGGTGGTAACACCAGAAAATCAATGGAATTAGATGTAGCCGCGCTGTAGTTTGAGTCTCCAGAATATTGCGCGGTAATCAAAAAGGATCCAGCCACCGAAAAATTCTCTACAAAATTGACGGTGCCACTTGCCAGCGTCAGCGGAGATCCAAGCGCTACGCCATTGGAATAGATCTGCACGGTTCCCGTTGGTGCCGCGCTGCCACCGCTCACATTCAAACTAAACTGCGCGTTCTGCCCAACCACACTGCTCGTCACAAAGGAGTTCAGTGTCACAGTCGGCGTCATCTGCGCAGTCACCGTCTCTGTGATTGCACTGGAAGTCACTGCACCATAATTCGAATCCCCTGAATACTGCGCAGTAATCGCATAGGTTCCCACCGAAAAGCTCTCTGCAGGAGAAGTGGCCGCGTTGGCACTCACTGTCACTGCGGCTCCCAGAGCGGTTCCATTCGAGAAAAACTGCACGGTTCCCGTCGGAGGCGCACCCGCTGCATGCACGCTTGCGGTAAACGTAACCGGCATTGCTGGCGTTGTATTGGAAAAATTTGAAGTTACAGTAGCGACAGCCGAATAGTGCGTCGTAGACCCTGTCCATGCGCTCAGCAAATTCGCCACATCCAGCGATCCCCAGCCGGTCACTTGGTCATAGCCCGTGGTCAGCATGTAGCCCGCCAAGCCGCCCGTCAGCGAATTTGGCCCCGGCGTGCTGTTGTTGCACATGCTCGGTGTTGCCGAAGAACAGCTCGTCACTCCACTTGTCGCCACAGTCACATCATGAAAAGCAGTCGGAGTGCTTGCGGCCAAAGCATAAATTTCAGCGTTGATGTTTCCCTGCGGCCCTTTGAATTTTTGGTCAATCAAAGCCTGCACCCCCGCCATGGAGGGCGACGCGGCGCTCGTGCCACTAAATGCAACAAATTGTCCCTGGCTGCAGTCTCCGCCTGTATAGGCCAGGCAGCCAAAATAGCCATCGTGACCTGCGGCAGAAAAGGCCACGTCTGGCGTATCGCGGAAACCATCGTTGGGCACACCCGTACCTGCCTGCCAGGAGGGTTTGGTTATATAGGCACTGACGCCGCCGCCGGAGGCTGCAAGTTGATACGAAGCGATATTCGTGTTGTATGGCTCATTCCAAGCCCCTTCGGGAATGTAGCTGAGTGCCGAGCCAAGCGTGGTGGTGTTGTTGTTCGCGCTCCAATACTGGCCGGGATTGGCTGTATCGTTGAACTCCGTTCCGCCCACGCAGGTGACGTAGGAAGTGGAACACAGATAATTGGGACTGGGGCTGGTTGGTGTTGCGGGGGGAATGCTTCCAACAGCCCCGCATCCATAAGCTCCTGTATCTCCAGCGGCAACAAAGATCGAAATTCCTTCGGCTGCGCCTTGCTGGGCCAGCGTATCCCAATCCTGCACGGCAGGCTGTCCTGCATCCGACTCACAATCTCCAAAGCTGATGCTCAGAATCGGATCCACCTGGACATCAATGGCATAATTTGTCGTTATATCTACTCCATCTTCTGTCTGAGAACTCGCGCTTGCGATCAGATCCACGCCCGCTCCGGACGCGGTACCAAAGCTACGATCCACATCCAGTGTTGCCTCATCTTGATTGCCGTCGTTGGTAACACCTGGATTCGTGCCATCCGTGGGAATAATCTCGTTCGGTAATTGACTGGGAAGTCCCGCAATCTGCTCATACTCGGTAATGTCGGAGTTGACCACCAACGAACGCCCCACCAAGGCAATGTGCTCCCCCGCTCCGTTGATGCCTGCGTTGTAGACAGGGTTGAGGTCATAAATAGTAGCGAAATCCGCAGGCAATACATAGAAATTGCATGTGCTAATCGTGCTTCCCGTGCAGTTGGAGAACTGTGGGGACGCGGACATGGGCAAAATGCGCGAATGCACCATGGGATGCAGATGAATTTGAGACAGGCCGATAAAGCCCTGAATGGCACCAGCCAGTGCGGCAGGAATCATCGGCTCCGTGTTGATGGAAATGCGTTGCTCCGTCTGCTGCCTGCCCTGCACCTGCTCCTGAACGTTGTAGTAGTGAAATTCCGTTCCCAATGCTTTGCCAACGGCTGCAGCACTGCCATGGAAGGTGATGCGCATGCGGCTGTTCGAGACGCCGTCGACATGCAGGCCCTGGCTTTGCAACCAGCCGGTGACGGCGGTGATGTTTTGCTGGCTGGCTCCGAAGCGCTGGCCCACTTGCTGGGGCGTCAGCCAGTGGTGATATTGGGGAGAGCCGGGCGTTTGCTGGGCCTGCAGCAGTTGCTCCAGTGCTTGCTGCTGCGCAGGCGTCCGCGTAAGCAAAACGGTGAGATGTTGCAGGGGCAGATCCGCAGCCACGGCACCGGCATTCGCAGCCGACTGCGCCCAGATTGCCTTATGCCCCTTCAATTGTATTTTTTGACTCAAATCCACTGCGGACTGCGCCTGTGGCACACGCTGCGCTTGCACCGCAATAGAAACCACGCAGCACAGCAAACCTGTCCCTAGCAACGCCCGTAACGGTTGCAAACCAGCAAATCGAACTTTCAACCCAACCATTTCCGTCAAAACTCACTCTCTTCCGAGGCGAATATCGCCCAGCACTGTCTGACGTACCCATCTGGGACAGTAAAAAAAATAATTTTGCGTGCAGCGAAGCTCTGGGGATTATAACGTTTAGCCAAATTCATCCGAAAGCAATCTTCAGGAATACCCGGGCGTGTATTCACAAATGTCCATATGTACACACAGGAAATATCCTGTTTACTATCTAATAGATAGAGTAATATTTCCGTGCGCACAAAAACAAAAGGTAACCATACGATAGTAACCGCCCCCCTGTATCCGATGGGTAAAAATATTCTTGACAAAATAGATTTATTCTTGACAATCCGGCGAGGTACGGGGCATTGTTACCAGAGATGCACACACCAATGTGCATTGAGTGTCTTGCTCTGGCACTCCGTGCGTGTTAATTATGGCGACAATAATGCCCCCCGTGGCTTCGCGGGAAGTTTATCGTTGTGATTTTTGCTCCTTGGTGCAGTTTCGCACTGCAAGCTTGCTCTGCAGGCGTTGTCATAAGCCTTTGGAGGCAGAAGAGGAGCCGGAACCGACCCCTGTCGCGCCCGTTGCCGTCGTTCCGCGTATCCAAGCAACCCAACCGTCCGAATCCGCCGTTGCGTTACGAATCCGAGAAATTCGCAGCCAGCGCAATATGAGCCAGCGACAGCTGGCTGCAAAGATGTCGGTTCCGCGCACGTATATTTCCAAAGTGGAGAATGGACGCGCAACGCCTACTCTGACTTCGCTGGAACGGTTGGCCGAGGCTCTGAGCGTACACTTGAGCGATCTTCTGCTGGAACGAAGCAGCGAAGAGCGGCAAGAACTCAAAGCGATCCTCGCCGATCCGTTTTTGGCCGAGATTAGCCAGTGCGTCTTCATGCTGGATGCGCTGCAACGCACCACACTGCTCAACCACATTCGAGACATGGCCACCGGACAGCGCAAGACTGCGTAAGCGCCCGCATACCAGCGGCGACACGCAAGCCTTTGCAGCCTGTCCGGGGCTTGTGCTACGTTCGAACATGTTGAGGTGGTTGCTTTGGGTCCGTCCGCACCCTTGAGCCGAGTTCATGAATTGGCTCCCGAAGAGCTGGAACTCTACCGTTTGCTCGACGCAGAACGGCTGCCGCAGCATGTCGCCATCATTATGGATGGCAATGGACGCTGGGCGCAGCAGCGCCGGTTGCAACGTTTCTTCGGCCACCAACAGGGCGCAGAATCCGTTCAATATGTCGTTGAAACCGCCTCTCGCATTGGCCTTCCCTGGCTGACGCTCTACGCCTTTTCCCTGGAAAACAATCTGCGCCGTCCCCGCACGGAAGTCAGCTTTCTGATGCGCCTGCTGAAAACCTATTTGGTGGGCAACATTCGCCGCATGAATGACAACAACGTGCGTATTGCCTACATTGGCCGCACGCAGGAGCTGCCCACCGAGGTGCAAGACACCATGCGCTGGGCCGTCGAACAGACGCAGCACAACACGGGCACCACGCTCACGCTGGCGCTGAACTACGGCGCGCGCGGCGAGATCGTCGATGCGGCCCGCACCGTGCTGCGACGCGCGATAGCCAGCGGGGCGCAAGCCGGACTCAGCCCGGAACAATGTGTGGAGAGTTGCGCACAGCAGATCACCGAAGAGGCCATCGGTCAGCATCTTTATACAGCGCATATGCCCGACCCCGATCTAGTGATTCGCACCAGCGGCGAGATGCGTATCAGCAATTTTCTACTCTGGCAGATCGCCTACGCTGAGATTTACGTCACCGAACGCTTCTGGCCAGACTTTCGCGGCAAGCATTTGCTGGAGGCCATCGCCGCCTATCAACGCCGTGAGCGCCGTTATGGTGGTTTGGGAGAGAAACCATCCCCAGCCAAAACTCCTGCGCAAGATGCAGCTTTCGTACAATCCTGATTTTTCTGCCCCGCAAAATCTACTGTTCCACTCCACGCTCGTATAGAATTCAGGCTGAACCACAAAACAAGATTGATGCAATACTTGGCAATAATTTTTTCGCAGAAAGCAGCCCTTTTGGCATGAAGCGTATTCTTACGGCGGCCCTTTTGATTCCGCTGGTGTTGCTGCTAGTGCTCGGCGCACCGTATTGGCTGCAAGTGCTTGCTGCCGCCTGTGTTGGGGAGTTGGCGCTCCACGAATATCTGGTGTTGGCCGACACGTCTGGCACGCAGTCGCCGCGCGCTTTGGTGCTGATCTGCGGCGCGGGACTCTTCGCCGGCGCGTATTGGATGCCCGGACTGTTGCTGCCCCTCTTGGGTATTTGTGGGTTGTTACTCTTGGGTGTCTCCACGCTGCGCTCGCCGCTCTTCCGGATTTTGGCAGACACGTCGTACTCTTTTTTTGGCCTGATCTATGTAATCTATCCGCTGACACTGATGTTACTGCTGCTCTCGCAAGAGAATGGCGCGGCGCTGCTGTTGTTTCTGATGGTCGTGGTCTGGGCTGGAGACATCACCGCTCTCTACGTGGGCCGCGCCTGGGGCCGACACAGAATGGCTCCCGTGATTAGCCCGAAGAAGACCTGGGAGGGCGCTGCTGGCTCGCTGGGTGGCAGCATCTTCTGGGGTCTGTGCGTCATGGGTCTGGGGAATCTGTTCTTTCAGCATGGATATATTCTGCTGCTGTATCCGCGCCCCTGGTGGTATTGGGCGCTGTTGGCGACGATTCTCAATATCGCGGCTCAAATTGGCGACCTGCTGGAGTCGGCACTGAAGCGCGGCGCCGATGTAAAGGACTCCGGCACACTATTGCCCGGTCACGGCGGCATGCTGGATCGCATTGACTCTCTACTAGTCGCACTTCCCGTGCTTTGGTACATACTGCTGTTGCAGCAAACGTATTTATTTTGAAGCTGGGACCAACTATTTTTTGGCGACATCGGCTCCGCACTCAGGCACACCGTCCGCAGCCAGCAGATCCCCCATCCAGCGATCCAAGTACTTATGCACGCATACTGCCCCACATAAATGGCGGGCGTCCGAGCTGTGGGCAAGGACGTGGTTCCAAGGCAGCAACTTGAGCAACGGATGCGATGCGCTATCCCCCAGGGAGGGCTGACAATCCTGCATCGCAAGCCACCACGTCTCGGAATCCCCTTTGATCTTGTTGCACACGTCACATACAAACCGCTCTGTCCACGCCATATTTTCTCCGAAAATCTGTTTTCGCATCTCGGTTCCAATCTGTACAAGCCACGCGCATCGCCGAAAGGATCTGGGCGCGGCCTCACATCTCGACACGAAACACAAAAGATCGCCCGGAACACACAGCACTGGCGAATACCGCCAATCCATGCGCAACGGCACGATCCTTTGTAAAAACTCCTAGGGCAACCGCTTAGAATTGTCGAATCGCATCATAGACATAAAAGCCAACGATGACGACGGTGATCAATCCTGTAACGCCTCCGAAGATACGGATGACGGGTTCAATTTTTTTAATTTTAACCAAGATTTCATCTTGGATCTGGTGCTCAATTTGATTGGAGTCGCTCAGGAAAAGTTGGTCATCCTCATAGCGCGTCAGATTGCCGCGATACATCAGCAGCCCCAGCAACGACGCGGCCAACATGCCCCAGACAATCCACATGGCAATGATGTAATGCATATGGCACCTCGCATGTCCTTGCGATCATGGCCCCAAAACGCCGACCCGTGTGGTCGCACTGTACGGCTTGGGGCTGTTTGGTCTGAATACTACACCCATTTTGCCCAGAAGATGCAAGTGTTTTTTTTGACCCATTCAATCCTTGACCGAATTGGTTCCCAAGAAAGCTCCCTGCGACCC
>DAHWKP010000014.1:0-4232 GCA_027343585.1 Acidobacteriaceae bacterium | reverse complement strand
GTATTGCCCGTGACGAGCCAGAGCGTGTTGCGCCAATTGCGGCTGATACCCCATCGCTCGCAGCGTCTCCATGCCTGTCTGCACCTTCGCAGGATCAAACCAGCTTGCAGGCGAAACCAGCCGCAGCGTGCTGCCTGCGCGCAGCGCTTTGGCGCGTAGCATCGGTTTGGATTGTGCGGTTGTGGGCACGTTAAAACGCCTCGCCGGTTGCGATGATCTCTGCCGGGCCGGTGAGCAGAATGGGCTGCTTCGCATCCGGCCAGTGAATCGTTTGCGGCCCACCTTCGGCGAGAACGATCAGTTGTCGCTCCACGCCGCGCAGCGCAATACTGGCCGAGGACGAAGCGCAAGTGCCGGTACCAGAGGAGAGCGTGGGGCCAACGCCGCGTTCGTAAATCCGAAATTCAATGGTGCGTGGATCGCGGATGCGCACAAACTCCGCATTGGTTCCGTGGGGAAATTCTGGATGCAGTGCGATGCTCGCGCCAATTGCTTGCCAGGATTGCCCGGCCACGGAGAAATCTTCCGTATCGACGAAGAGAACGAAATGCGGATTGCCGACAGAAACCTCCGCGCCCTGCAACTCCAACCCATTGGGCAGGCGCAGTGTGCGGGGCTGTACCGCAGGCACTCCCATCTCTGTTTCAATTTGCAGCACGTTGCCGTGCTGTGCGATAACGCGACAGCGACGTGGGCCGGCTTTGGTTGCGATCGTGACTTCATTTTTACCCGCAGAGTGCGCCAGCCATGCGGCCACACAGCGGGTACCATTGCCGGAGATTTCTGCCTCCGATCCATCCGCATTGATCAGCCGAATCGGAACAACTCCGTGGCTTTCCGCAGCGACAAACTCTACGCCATCGGCCCCGACGCCAGTATTGCGCGCGCAGAGGCGGCGCGTTAGCGCTGCATGGGCACCCTGCGCGTGGGTTTCCTCTACGATTAAAAAATCATTGCCGCAGGCGTGTGCCTTGATAAAGGGAATCACTCTGGCTCCTCAATTTTTTTCCTGCGAACGATAGATGCGCGCGCAGGGTTGACCGGTGGTGCAAAGAATATCCATCAACTGTAAACCCTGGGGATGCAGCGCCACGGCTTCCGCAACCGGGTCGCCTGCGATGGCGACCACCACATCCGCTGCCGCTGCCGGGTTTTGCAAGGCGCGCTCCCACTGCCCATCATCGCCTTCGTTGATGGTCTGCCGCAAGGGAAATCCAATCTCTTCCAGTGCGCCAACATGCGCCGAAGTGTACATGAGCACGGTAGCCTGCGAGGGCAAAAATAGCAGGCTTTTGGCGATGGCCTTCTCAAAGGGCACGCGGGTGCTGGAGTTCACCTTGGCTTCTTGCAGGACGAGCGGGGTGGCGCGCATCAAAAAAATGCTGTTGGCCAGAATGCAAATCAACGCGATCCACTGTGCGCGCGTGCGCCAGTGGGGACGTGCGGCAACGATCATCGATGCCGCCAAAACGGGAAAGAGCGCGAAGGCGGGCAGCATTTCCATTCCATAGCGTGTGTTGTAGTAGGCTCCCGGCACCCACTGCGGAAAAAAGATTGGCACAGCGCTATAGGCCACGGAATATGCGTAGAACGGCAGCGGCATCCACAGTAGCAATGCGGCTGCAAGCGCGGAGGTGCGGCTACGTGCAATCGCCAACGCAGTGCCCGCGTAAGCCAGCAGCAGCCAGATGTAGGTCGTGTAGCGTGCGAAGGCTCCGAGCGTCGCAGCTTTCAAGTAGTAGAGCCACGCAATGTGCAGGCTGTGCCAGCCGGGATAGTGCGGCGCTCCGGGTGGAGTGGTGCGCGCGGCAATTGCCTGGGCGGAATAGGGGCCACGCAAAAAATCCAACGGGTCGCCGTAGTAGCGCCAGTTGTAGAGCATCCACAATGCAGGTGCAGCGGCCAAAAGCAGCGTATACAGAACCACGGGCCCACGCAGGGAACGTTCGCGCCACAGATTGCGGCGCACTACGATACAGGCGGCAATCAACCAGGCCAGCGTTCCCAGAATCCACCCATCGTAGCGGGTGAAAACAGCGGCGATCAGAATTGTGGTCAGCTTGCCCAAGGCTGCACGCGCGGCGGTCCACTCCTGCTGGCCGGTTGTGCGTGCAAAGTCCAACAGCCAAACCACACTCCAAATAAAAAGCGCGAGGAAGAGTGGTTCCGTCATCGCCGTCACGCTCATATAAAGCAGGCCAGGGTTTAAGGCCAGCGCAAGAAAGGCTAGCACGGCCCACAGCGGCTCCATCCAAAAGCGCGCCAGACGGTAGATGCCCACACAGGCGGCGATGTAGCTGAGCATCGAAGGCCACGCACCGGCCAGGCCGCTCTGCCACCAATCCGTGCGCCACGCAAACAGGACCAGCAGCAGATGCGGCAGCGGCAGCCAAACCGAGCCAAGTTGCAAGAGGCCGGGATGGCGCGAGTCAAAAATGCGGCGGGCAATATGCAGATGCGCAACGGCATCGCCGTAGAGCAGTAGCCAGCCATGGCGTTGGCAAAAGGCAAGCGAGGCCACAACCAGCAGCAGGGAGAGGGCCAGAACAAAGGGCGTCTCTTCTCGGCTAATGCTGGCGTTCTGTTTTGCTTGCATGGCGATCAATCCACTTCGAGGTGAGAGAGTTCGCGCAAGAAGGCAAAGCGCTGGTCGATCTCGGCGCGCGTGAGTTGTTGCATCCGCTCCGTGCCAAAGCGCTCCACCGCAAAGGATCCCATCACGCTGCCATAAAACATGGCGCGCTGAAAGGTGGCGAGCGTCAACTGCGGTTGCGAGGCGAGATAGCCGAAGAATCCGCCTGCGAAGGAATCGCCCGCACCGGTGGGATCGACCACTTCTGCCAAGGGCAGCGCGGGCACGCGAAAGAATCGTTGCTGCATTTTTCCAGAAAAAGATTTCTCGCTGAAGAATGCAGTTGCGCCGTACTCGCCATGTTTGATGATGAGCGTCTTTGGCCCCATCTGCAGAATGCGTTTTGCGGCGGTAACTAAGTTGGGCTGGTTGGCGAGCAGTTTGGCCTCACCATCATTGATGAGCAGAGTGTCGAGACCGCGCAGCACCTGCGCCAATTTGTCGGCGTGGCCGCTGATCCAATAATTCATGGTGTCGCCGCAGACCATGCGCACTTTGGGCATTTGGTTGCGCACCTGACTCTGTAGCGTCGGATCAATGTTGGCCAGAAATAGATATTCGCTGTCCGCGTAGGCGGCTGGAATCTTCGGTTGAAAGTTGGCAAATACGTTCAGATCCGTTTGTAGAGTCTGTGCCTCATTCAAATTTTCCTGGTAGGCTCCGCGCCAGTGGAAGCTGTTGCCGCGCGCGTGTTCGATGCCAGATGTGTCGATGCCGCGCGCCGTCAGCACACGCTCATGCTCGCCGGTAAAGTCTTCACCGACAACGGCGATGACGCGCACCTGTGTAAAGAAGCTGGCGGCAAGGGAAAAATGCGTTGCCGCACCACCCAGGCAGCGCTCCACCTGGCCGTGCGGCGTTTCAATGCTGTCAAAAGCAACGGAACCAACGACGAGTATGGACATGCGTGCGTATAGCGATCCTTCTGGAGTTATTGCTGCAAGTATTTATTCAGAATCAGGCGCAACTTTTGCCGCGTGGCAAAGGGAATGACTGAATGTTTCGTAATGATGGCGTCGCGCAGTGCGGATCCGCACGGACAGGTGCGATTGGCTGGCTGCGCAGCCACGGCGGCGCGCACCACTTTGATGGCGTTCTCGCTGTTCTGGTTCAACACGGCAACCACCTGTTCTGTGGTGACGGCCTCATGGCCTTCATACCAGCAGTCGTAGTCGGTCACCATGGCCAGCGTGGCGTAGCAAATCTCGGCCTCGCGTGCCAGCTTGGCCTCTTGCAGATTGGTCATGCCGATTACGTCCGCTCCCCAGGAACGATAAAGGTTTGACTCCGCGCGCGTGGAAAACTGCGGGCCTTCCATGCAGATATAGGTTCCGCCCAAATGCGCAGCAACTTCGGCCTTGGCGCAGGCGGACTCCAGCGTCTTGGCCGTGATGGCGCAGACGGGATCCGCCATGGAAAGGTGCGCAACAATGTCGCCCCCAAAAAAGGTTGCGCGGCGGCCATAGGTGCGGTCAATGAACTGATCGGGAATCACGAATGTCCCTGGAGCATGTTCCTTTTTCAGCGAGCCGACAGCGGAAATGGACAGAATGCTGGTGACGCCCAATTGCTTCATGGCGTAAATGTTGGCGCGGAAGTT